>NZ_CP028365.1:0-301350 GCF_003033925.1 Tannerella serpentiformis | reverse complement strand
CGCTCGTGAACGACGCTGCAGAGCTGGACGCCGAATCGCTCTCGCATTACTACGCCATGCTCCTCAAGTCCGCCGACGCACAGGTGGAGCTGCTCTACAACCTCCTCGACTGGGCGCGTGTGCAGACGGGCCGCATTCCCTTTACCCCGGTTACGTTTTCGCTCAGCCGTGTAGTCGAGGACGAGGTTTCGCTCATGCATATGCCCATCGAATCGAAGTCCATCCGCCTCACCGTCGACGTCTCGGACGATCTCTGCGCCAACGCCGATCGCAACATGGTCGCCACCGTCCTGCGCAACCTGCTCACGAACGCCATCAAATTCAGTCACCCGGAGGGCCGCATCGCCATCTCCGCGCGGCAAGACGGCGCATGGATCACCGTCTCCGTCGCTGACGACGGCGTGGGCATGTCGGCCGACAAGCTGCGCACCCTCTTCGACGCTGGCCGCGAGCAGTCCACGCGCGGCACCCGGGGCGAGACCGGCAGCGGCCTCGGACTCGTCGTCTGCAAACACTTCGTGGAGCGCAACGGCGGCCGCCTCACTGCCCACAGCGAAGAGTCGCGTGGCACCACTTTCCACTTCACCCTCAAAGCCAAGTGAGGAGAAAACAAAGCACCCGAACTACTCCCTACTACTTATAACTACCCTAACAACCCAACAACATGGACGTAAAAATGGAGCCGAGCTGGAAGACACGTCTGGCCGGCGAATTTGAGAAAGACTATTTCGTGAAACTGACCGATTTCGTGCGTCAGGAGTACCGCCAAGCGACGGTCTATCCCTCTGGGCCGAACATCTTCAACGCCTTTGCGCACTGTCCCTTCGACCGCGTCAAGGTGGTCATCATCGGTCAAGACCCCTACCACGAGCCCGGCCAGGCGCACGGGCTCTGCTTCTCGGTGCAGGACGGCACGCCCTTTCCCCCCTCGCTTCAAAACATCTTCAAAGAGATCACCGACGACCTCGGCCGACCGCGCCCCACGAGCGGCGACCTCACGCGTTGGGCCGATCAGGGCGTGCTGCTGCTCAACGCCACCCTGACCGTCCGCGCGCACCGTGCCGGATCGCATCAGGGGCATGGTTGGGAGACGTTTACCGACGCCGCCATCCGTTGCCTCAACGCCGAGCGACAGCACCTCGTATACATGCTTTGGGGAGCGTATGCACAGAAGAAGGGCGCCTCGATCGATACCTCGCGCAACCTCGTCCTCGCCTCGCCCCACCCTTCGCCGCTGTCGGCCCATCGCGGCTTCTTTGGCAACCGCCATTTCAGTCGCGCCAACGACTATTTAGTAGCCCTCGGCGAGTCGCCCATCGATTGGTGAGCAATCGTGGAGAATCCGGAACACGGATGGTATCCCTCGCGGTGTGCATCGAAGCACTTCGACTGGCATCCGAAATGCTGGAATCATTGATTTTGGGGCTCAGAAGGGCTTTCGAGTATGGTGTCTGGTGGGATGGAAACACTCCTACAGATAAAGAACAAACCCCTGCGCTGGATCTAAAAACAGAAGGCGCAAGGGCTTGTAATGAATGATGAAGGTTGGTGATTCCGGTGCGACTCGAACGCACGACCCACAGCTTAGAAGGCTGTTGCTCTATCCAACTGAGCTACGGAACCGTCGTTTTTTCTTTTTGCGGCGGCAAATATAGAAGCAGTTTTGATTTCGCCCCGCCTTGCGAGCGGCCTCTGGCAGGGCGACCGCATCAAAACGGCACCTTCCCGAGCCTTCTGTTCATCTACGAAACGTGGGGTTCGGCGTAAGAATAGAGTCAGCAGTTTCTACGGAAGCCACGCCATGGCCAAAACGTTTTTGGAAATGCTTGCAACACTCCCGCAAACGCCAAAAAGTTTTCCGAGGCACTTGCGGGGCTCCCGCAAACGCCAAAAAGTTTCTCGAGAGACTTGCGGGACTCCCGCAAACGCCAAAGCATTTCCCGTGGGGCTTGCGGGACTCCCGCAAACGCCAAAAAGTTTTCCGAGGCACTTGCGGGGCTCCCGCAAACACCAAAAAGTTTCTCGAGAGACTTGCGGGACTCCCGCAAACACCAAAAAGTTTTTCGTAGGACTTGCAACAGTGTTGCAAACGCCAGAAAGTTTTTCGTGAGACTTGCAACGGTGTTGCAAACGCCGAAAAGTTTTTCGTGGGACTTGCAACGGTGTTGCAAACGCCAGAAAGTTTTTCGTGAGACTTGCAACGGTGTTGCAAACGCCTGAAAGTTTTTCGTGAGACTTGCAACAGTGTTGCAAGCATTTCCAAAAGCACTATGACCGCTGCAGCGCGCTATCAAAGGCCATCTCTATGGATTAGGCCCCCCATTCCCTCGTCGAACTCACGTTACGGAAAGGAAGATCACGCGTGGGGGTGGGATCTCCACAGGTCGGCGAAAAGCCTGAAGGCTGGTGCGGTATTGATGCAGTTGCCCTGGCGGCGGCTAGGGCTGTGATAGCCAATTTCCGGCCTTGGATCATCTATTATCACCATGCAGCTATCCCAAGGAGAATCTGGGCCAACTTCTGGCAGCATATTTGCTAAGGAGGGGACACATATAAGAATAGGAACAATCAAAATATAGTATCATATGGATAGAAACGAGCCAATGACGGCCAATAATCAAGAGAACGAAGAAGGCACAGAGGCGACAAAAGTGCAGAGTGAAACAGAAAACACGTCAGCCGAAAACGTTATAGCTGACGATTTGACAGACACTGCAGCAACGCCAGATGGAGGTGAAGCCACGACCGACTGGGAAGCCAAATACAACGAGCTGAACGACTCTTACCTCAGACTGCGCGCCGAGTTTGACAACTATCGCAAGCGTACCCTACGCGAAAAGTCTGATCTGATCAAGAGCGGCGGTGAGGGTGCACTGATCGGCTTACTACCCGTGATCGACGATTTCGAACGGGCACTCGATACGATGAAAAAGGCGACCGACCCGAAGGCTGTGGCTGAGGGCGTGGAGCTGATCTATAGCAAATTCATGGACTACCTCGGTCGGCAGGGCGTGAAGCCCATCGAGGCCGTCGGGCAACCCTTCGGCACGGAGATGTTTGAGGCCGTCGCCATGATCCCCGCCCCAGACGAGGCGCAGAGGGGGCGCGTGATCGATTGTGTGCAGACGGGATACGTGTTGAACGATAAGGTGATCCGCCACGCTAAGGTGGTCGTCGGTGAATGATTCTCTCCAATATCAACTAAGAGGAATAGAAGACTGTGGAAAAAAGAGACTATTACGAAGTGCTGGGCGTGGCGAAAAACGCTTCAGCAGACGAGATAAAGAAGGCTTACAGGCAAAAGGCCATCCAGTATCACCCGGATCGTAACCCGGGCGATAAGGAGGCGGAGGAGAAGTTCAAAGAAGCCGCTGAGGCTTACGACGTGCTGAGCAACGACGAGAAACGCGCCCGTTATGACCGTTTCGGACATGCCGGAATGAGCGGTGCAGCCGACGGCGGTGCGGGTGGATTCGGCGGCGGTATGTCGATGGAAGACATCTTCTCGCAGTTCGGCGACCTCTTCGGCGGACATTTCTCTGGGTTCGGAGGCTTTAGCGGCTTCGGCAACGCCGGCGGTGGCCGACGTGTCGTGCAGCGTGGCTCCGACCTGCGTGTGAAGGTGAAACTCACGCTCAAGGAGATCGCTACGGGCGTGGAGAAGAAGATCAAGGTCAAGAAATACGTGCCCTGCACACACTGTCACGGCAGTGGGGCAGAGGACGAGAAGGCCGTCGAGAAGTGCCCCACCTGCCATGGCAGCGGTTACGTGACGCGCGTGGCCAACTCCATCTTTGGCCAAATGCAGACGCAGTCCACCTGCCCCACGTGCGGCGGATCGGGCGAGACGATCACACGCAAATGCGCCGAGTGTAATGGCGAGGGCGTCGTGCGTGCTGAAGAGGTGATCACACTCCATATCCCCGCAGGTGTGAGCGAAGGCATGCAGCTGTCGATGGAGGGGAAGGGTAACGCGGCGCGTCGTGGCGGTATCAATGGCGACCTGCTGATCCTCGTCGAGGAGGAACGTCACCCGGAACTGCTCCGTGACGAGAACGATCTTATTTATAACCTCCTGCTCTCTTTCCCGCAAGCCGCTCTGGGTGCGTCGGTCGAGATCCCGACGGTCGACGGTCGCGTGAAGGTGAAGATTGAGCCGGGCACACAGTCGGGTAAGGTGCTTCGCCTGCGCAACAAAGGTCTGCCTTCGGTCAACAGTTACGGTACGGGCGACTTGCTGATCAATATCAAGGTTTACGTCCCCGAGAAGCTGACCGCCGAGGAACGCAAGAAGATCGAGAGTCTCGTGGCCTCAGCCAACTTTACGCCCGATGCTTCGGCCCGTGAACGTGCCTTCCGCTCGTTGAGAGACTTTGAGGATTGACCCCCTGCACACCGATGGAATACTACGAGTTTCGATTCACCTACGACCATCCCGCAACGATGGATGCGGACACGATCAACGACGTCTTGGCCGCTGAGCTGGGCGCGATCGGTTTCGATAGCTTCGCTCCCGACACCGACGGACTGAACGCCTACGTCCCTGTGGCGGATTATCATCCCGAGTCGCTCGCACAGCTGCTCGCCGACTTTCCCCTGTCGGATATCGTAATCCGCTACACGCACACGTCCGTTCCCGATCGTGACTGGAACGAGGAGTGGGAGAAGAACTATTTCCAGCCCGTGCGCATCGGTCACGAATGCCTCATCCGTGCCTCCTTCCATCAGCCGGAAGAGGGTTTTGCGCACACGATCGTCATCGATCCGCGTATGGCCTTTGGTACGGGTAATCACGCTACGACAGAGCAGATGGTCCGAGCCATATTGCCGCTCGACCTGCACGGTCGGGAGGTACTCGACATGGGCTGCGGTACCGCCGTGCTGGCCATCTTGGCCGCACAGAAGGGCGCGCACCGTGTCGTAGCCATCGACAATGACGAGTGGGCCTATCGCAACGCCATCGAGAACTGTCGGCTGAACAATACGCCCGACATTCATGTTCTCCACTGCGGTGCCGAGCAGATAGCAGCCTGCGGTACGTTTGATTACATCTTCGCCAATATCAATCGGAATATCCTTCTGCGCGATATTTCGCATTACGTGTCTGCGCTTCGCTCGGGCGGACGTCTCTATTTGAGTGGATTCTATGAGTCGGATGTGTCTACCATAGCGCAGGAATGCCGCTCGCAACGGATGACATCAAGCCTCTATTCATCCCGTAACGAATGGGCTGTAGTGGTGGCTGCGAGGGAATGGTAAAGATCATTAAAAGCCCTCTATTTGGCAGAATCTTATTCTCCCGAATGCGTACGTTTGCCGAAAACACTAACGGATTTTTAATTGTAGGTCAATATGAAGAATAATGTAGACTCCAAGTTCTTACTGGGACTTCTAATCGGCGGGGCAGTTGGAGCCGCCATTGGCTATTTAGCCGCAACAGATAAGCGCGAACAGCTCATCGACGAACTTAACGACGTAGTCGGAAAGGTGAAGAGCACCGTAAACATGGCCATCTCGAAATACAAGGAAGGCCGCGTAGCTCCGATTATCGACGAGGTGGAAAGCGCCGCTGAAGATGCCGAACTCGTGTAACAGTTTATGAAGCGCGATTCGGAGCAATTCTTCCAGGAGATTAAGAAGGATTTGACCCGGTACGGAGAGCTCCGACTTGAGCTTTTGAAACTGGGGGCGTATGAGAAGGCGGGGAAAGTGTTTTCCGTCCTCTCATACAGCTTAATATTACTCACCCTCGCTTTCTTCCTAACCCTTTTCCTCTTCCTGGCGCTCGGATTCTTTCTGAGCGAATGGTTACACTCCACCGGCGTCGGATTCTCCATCGTCGCCATTCTCTATGTCATGCTCGTCGGAGGTGTAGTAGCCTTCAAGACTAAAATTCGGAGGCTGATCCTCAATGCTATACTCGATATGTTGATGAATGACGAAGACGACGAAGACACTCCACCCGTTACAAACGCACCTCATGACAACGACCACCCTGCCACAAACTCCGCTGAACAAACTGCAGGCTGAGAAACGCGAGTTAGAAGCGCTCTGCAAAAAGCAAGAAGAGCGACTCGCAGTGCACGCCCGGTATCTCCAAGACAATGCGGGCAGTCTGCTGCTCTCCGGCGTATCCGCACTGCTCTCCAGCACCGGTACACCGAAAGCAGAGAAGACTGAATCCACCACGCAACAGCGACCGCGTCCGCAATCGTTTGCCAAACGTCCAGCCGCAGCACCCGCCATCCCTGGGCTTCCCATGGGACTATCGACCTTGCTCAAGGTGCCCAAGATGGTCTCAATTGGCGCCGGGTGGATGCCGCTAGCATGGGAGGTGGCACAACCCCTTCTTATCACTTGGAGCATCAAGCGCGTCAAGCGGATTATCGGTGGTGCCTTCACCCGAAAAAAGAAAAAGTGACACCCCGCCCCGGTAGCCGGTAAACTCCTACTGAGGCGATCCCCCCCTAAAGAGAAAGAATGAGGCGTATCATCACCATCCTCTGTACCGCAGCCCTCCTCACCGCATGGCTCACATCTTGCGCAACGCCCTGTGGCTGTTAGCGCTCGAGCAACATATACAATCATCACACAATCATCAACCCTTTAAAGATTTACGATAATGACAAAAGTAGGTATCAATGGATTTGGCCGCATCGGACGGTTCGTTTTCCGTGCAGCCATCAAGAGAGATGACATCGAAGTAGTAGGCATCAACGACCTCTGCGCGGTGGATTACATGGCATACATGCTGAAATACGACACCATGCACGGCCGCTTCGAAGGCACCGTTGAGGCTGACGTAGAGCACAGCACCCTGACCGTGAACGGCAAGAAGATCCGCGTCACCGCCGAGAAAGATCCCGCCAACCTCAAGTGGAACGAAGTCGGTGCCGAGTATGTGGTAGAATCCACCGGCCTCTTCCTCACCAAGGAAAAAGCCGAAGGCCACCTCAAGGCCGGCGCCAAGTATGTCGTGATGTCTGCCCCCTCGAAGGACGACACCCCGATGTTCGTCTGCGGCGTCAACCTCGACGCTTACAAGAAGGGCACGCAGATCGTTTCTAACGCCTCCTGCACCACCAACTGTCTTGCCCCCATCGCCAAGGTGCTGAACGACAACTTCGGCATCGAGAGCGGACTCATGACCACCGTACACTCCGTAACGGCTACGCAGAAGACCGTCGACGGTCCCTCGATGAAGGACTGGCGCGGCGGACGTGCCGCCAGTGGCAACATCATCCCCTCGTCTACCGGCGCCGCTAAGGCTGTAGGCAAGGTGATCCCCGCCCTGAACGGTAAGCTGACCGGCATCTCTATGCGCGTCCCGACCCTCGACGTATCGGTGGTCGACCTGACCGTCAACCTGGCTAAGCCCGCCTCTAAGGAGGCTATCTGCAAGGCCATGAAGGAGGCTTCAGAAGGCGAATTCAAGGGCATCCTCGGCTATACCGAAGACGCTGTCGTATCGTCCGACTTCCTCGGTTGCACCCTGACCTCGATCTTCGACGCCAACGCCGGTGTTTACCTCACCGATAAGTTCGTGAAGGTCGTTTCGTGGTACGACAATGAGATCGGATACTCCAACAAGGTGCTCGACCTCATCGCACACATGGCTAAAGTGAACGGATAAACGCATCATTTGGAGGTACATTCTCCGGATTGTTATTTTTTAATGGTATTTCTCTTCGGGGCGTCACTCTCAGCAATGAGGGGGGCGCCTCGATCTTTATTCCCTATGGAAAAAGCCAAAGCACTCATCACCATCGCACAGCGCATGCGCGCTCTGGCGCAGACCGGACTCTCGTACTCCGTGAGTGATTACGAGACCGACCGCTGCCAGGAGCTGCTCCGCCTCAGCGACCGCATCACGTCCATCGTCAGCGGCCTCCCGGACGAGGAGATCGCCGCCTGCTACCACCCCATGAAGGAGTACGTCACCCCTAAAGTCGACATCCGCGCTGCCATCTTCAACGACCGCGACGAGATCCTCCTCGTGCGCGAAAAGGCCGACGGACGCTGGGCCATGCCCGGCGGATGGTCCGACGTGGGCTACACCCCCTCGGAGGTGGCCGTCAAGGAGACGAAAGAGGAGACGGGCCTCGACGTGCGCGTCGAGCGCCTCCTGGCCGTGCTCGACAAGCGTTGCCACGACTACCCCGCCTCGCCGCTCTACGTCTACAAAATGTTCATCCTCTGCACCGTCACGGGCGGCGAGCTGGCCGGCACGTTCGACATCCTCGACCAGCGTTTTTTCGCCCTCGACAACCTGCCGCCGCTCTCGCTCGACCGCACCCTGCCGGAGAATATCCGTATGGTCGACGAGCTGCGCCGTCACCCTGAGCGGCCCGTGGTGCTGGATTAATACGGGTTTAATCGCGCAGCCTGCTTGAGGTTCCGGCGGCATTTGCTTTGGCGTTTGCGCAGCCTGCGCAAGTCCCGCGGCATTTGCCTTGGCGTTTGCGCGGGCTGCGCGAGTTCTGCGGCATTTGCTTTGACGTTTGCGCAGCCTGCGCAAGTCCTGCGGCATTTGCCTTGACGTTTGCGCAGCCTGCGCGAGTCTCGCGGCATTTGCCTTGGCGTTTGCGCAGCCTGCGCAAGTCCTGCGGCAATTGCTTTGGCGTTTGCGCAGCCTGCGTGAGTTCTGCGGCATTTGCTTTGGCGTTTGCGCAGGCTGCGTGGGGTTCCCGGCAAATGACGCGGCCCCAGCGGGTACTCCCGCAAATGCCGCCGCATGGGCCGAAGAGCGGTGCGGAAAGGGAAAAATGACGGACTTTTGGGCCGTTTTTATCGATGACAAAAGGGAAAATGGAGCAGAAAACGAGTTTGCTGGGGATGACCATCGCGGAGTTGCGCACAGTGGCCGCGGAGGTGGGTCTGCCGGCCTACGCGGCGAGTCAGATGGCCGATTGGCTGTACAAGAAACGCGTGTCGGAGGTGGCGGAAATGACCAACATCGCGCTGCGGAAGCGGGAAGTGCTGGCCGCGGGCTACACCGTGGGCGCACGTGAGCCGGCGGAGGCGGCGCAGTCGAAGGACGGGACGGTGAAGTACCTCTTCGAAGCCGCCGCGGGGCGTTTCGTGGAGGCGGTCTATATCCCGGCCGAGGAGCGAGACACGCTCTGCGTCTCGTCGCAGGTGGGATGCCGCATGGCGTGCCACTTCTGCATGACGGGGCGGCAGGGACTGGGGGCGAACCTGACGGCGGGCGAGATCATGAACCAGATCCTCCGGCTGCCCGAGGCGACACAACTGACCAACCTCGTTTTCATGGGCATGGGGGAGCCGTTAGACAACGTGGATGAGGTGCTGAAGGCGCTAGAGATCCTCACCTCGAGCTACGGAGTCGGGTGGAGCCCGCGGCGGATCACGGTCTCGACCGTCGGCGTGGCGGCGCCGCTCAGGCGGTTTCTGGCCGAGAGTGAGTGTCATCTGGCCGTGAGCCTGCATTCGCCCTTCGCCGAGGAGCGCGCCCGACTGATGCCGGCCGAGCGAGCCTGCCCGGTCGAGGAGGTGGTGGCGCTGCTCAAGGAGTACGACTTTGCGCACCGCCGGCGGGTGTCGTTCGAGTACATCCTCTTCGACGGCGTAAACGACACGATGCGCCACGTGAAGGCGCTCTCGGCGCTGCTTCGGGGGCTGCCCTGCCGGGTGAATCTGATCCGCTTTCATGCCATCCCGGGCGTGGCGCTACGGAGTTGCTCGGCGGAGAAGATGATCTGGTTTCGCGACGCGCTGAATGCGCGGGGCGTAGTCTGCACGATTCGCACTTCGCGCGGGGAGGACATTCAGGCCGCGTGCGGCATGCTCTCGACCAAGCGACTTTTAGAGAAGAGACATTAGGGCGCACGCTACTTTTGGGCCGTACACATATACATTTATATATAGGACAACTAAACAGAGAGAGAAGACAATATGAAAAGGACCTTTTTCTTGACGATGATCATGGGCCTTGTGGCCCTGTTATGGAGCGCATGCCACACGTCGCCGTCGATCATTTCGGCCACCGGCATGCCGTACGAGGTGGAGGTGGTGACGACGCGCGCCCTCTGGGACGACACGGTGGGCGTGAGCCTGCGCGCCGAGTTGCAGCGGCCTATCAGCGGGCTGCCTCAAGCCGAGCCGTCGATGCGTGTGACGTTTGTCACGCCGGACGATTTCAACGGGCTGACAACCTATGTGCGCAACATCATCATCCTCACGGTCGACGCCGAGCGCTACACGAAGCTGTCCGTTCGGGCGGAGAAGGATCGCTGGGCGACGGGGCAGGTGGTGGTCTACATCTCGTCGCCGGACGAGGCGTCGGTGCTCACCTATCTGGCCGACCATCGCGGCGCGCTGACGGACTATTTCACGCGGCTGGAGATGATGCGCATGGCGCAGGTGATGCAGGAGACGTACAGCTCGCTGGTGATGGACTCGGTAAAGTCGAAGTTCGGCGTGATGCTCAATGTGCCATCGGACATCACCTCGTTTAAGGACACCACAAACTTCTTCTGGGCCTCGAACAACGCCAACACGGGTCGCATGGACGTGGTGGTTTACACCTTTCCCTACACCGACGAGAAGACCTTCACGCTGGAATACATGCAGCACATGCGTGACTCCATCCTAGGCGCGAACATCCCCGGAGCCTACCCGAACTCGCACATGACGACGCAGCCCATCGGCCTCACCTACACGCCGCGGACGCTTCAGGGCAAGTATTGTGGCGTATTGCGCGGACTGTGGAAGATGGAGGGCGACATGATGGGCGGACCCTTCGTCAGCTTCGCCCGGCTGGACGAGGCGAACCACCGCGTGGTCGTAGCCGAAGGCTTTGTCTACGCCCCCGAGACGGACAAGC
The DNA here is from genome assembly GCF_003033925.1 of Tannerella serpentiformis. Classification (NCBI taxonomy): domain Bacteria; kingdom Pseudomonadati; phylum Bacteroidota; class Bacteroidia; order Bacteroidales; family Tannerellaceae; genus Tannerella; species Tannerella serpentiformis. The sequence continues at coordinate 290,504 of NZ_CP028365.1, read as the reverse complement.
GCAACTACATCCGTCGCCTCGAAGCGGGGTTGCACACGCTGCGCCTGCCCGGCGAGTTCGATAAGCCGCTGGACGGCGTGGAAGAGATGAACGGACAGAAGAACTAACAACGAAAATCGAAAAAGCTAAGAGCCTCATCGCCGCACTTATCGGCAGGGTTCTTAGCTTTTCGTTTTTCACTTTTCACTTGATAGCTTACAGAGACAGCATGGAAGAAAGATTGATTCGCGTGGGTATCACGCAAGGAGATATGAACGGGGTGGGATACGAGGTGATCCTGAAAACGTTCGCAGAAGAGATGATGACGGACATCTGCACGCCGGTCATCTATGGCTCACTCAAGGCGTTGCAGTATTATCGGGATACGCTGACGGACATCACCGAACCGGTGATTCCGAACGTCATCGCCCGCGCCGAGGAGGCGGAAGAGGGCCGTGTGAACCTCATCAATTGCGTGGCGGCCGACTGTCCCATTGCACCGGGCGAGTCGACCGCGGAGGGTGGCATGGCCGCCTTCGCGTCGCTCGAGGCAGCCGTGGCCGACCTCAAGCGGGGCGTCATCGACACGCTCGTCACGGCGCCCATCAACAAGCACAACATCCAGCACGACGGCTTCCACTTCCCCGGTCATACGGAATATCTCGAGGCCTGTTTCGGGGAGAATGGCGTCTACCGTTCGCTGATGATTCTCACGAGCGACAGGCTGCGCGTGGCCTTAGTGACGGGTCATGTGCCGCTGGCCAGCGTCGCCTCCCACCTCACGCCGGAGGCCATTACGGATAAGCTGATCCTCTTCAACACGTCGCTCAAGGAGGACTTTGGCATCGTCCGCCCACGCATTGCTGTGCTCTCGCTCAATCCCCACGCCGGCGACGCCGGACTGTTGGGCGAGGAGGAGGAGACCGTGATTCGTCCTGCGATGGCCGAGGCCAAGAAGAAAGGCGTGTTGTCGTTCGGCCCCTACGCCTCGGATGGTTTCTTTGGATCGAGCACTTTCCAACTCTTCGACGGGGTGCTGGCCATGTATCACGATCAGGGGCTGGCGCCGTTCAAGGCCTTGGTGATGGACGAGGGCGTGAACTTCACCGCCGGACTGCCTATTGTCCGCACCTCGCCCGACCACGGTACGGCCTACGACATCGCTGGACGCAATCGGGCCTCGGAAGCCTCGTTCCGACAGGCCATCTACGCCTCGATCGACATCTATCGCAACCGCGAGGCCTATCGCCAGGCTACCCTGCATCCCCTGCGTAAGGAGTTTGTCGACAAGGTCGGGAAGGACAACGTGAAGCTCGACCTCACCCAAGAGGTGGAAGAACCCGAGCTGTAGCGCCCCTGCCAGTCCCCGTCCCCTCCAGGGGATAGGGGCGTACCCGCCTGGAAAGTCCCCGTCCCCTGAGGGGATAGGGGCGTACCCTTCTGGAAAGTCCCCGTCCCCTGAGGGGATAGGGGTGTACTCGCCTGGAAAGTCCCCGTCCCCTGAGGGGATAGGGGTGTACCCGCCTGGAAAGTCCCCGTCCCCTGAGGGGATAAGGGCGTACCCGTCTGGAAAGTCCCCGTCCCCTGAGGGGATAGGGGCGTACCTGTCCGGAAAGTCCCCGTCCCCTGAGGGGATAGGGGTGTACCCGTCTGGAAAGCTCCCATCCCCTGAGGGGATAGGGGTGTACCCGTCTGGAAAGTCCCCGTCCTCCTGAAATTGGTAAGATCGAAACAGCTTCTACCTTTGCCCGCCGTGTAAAAATAGGTATCAGAAAATTCAAAACGGCATCCTATGTTCAAGAATAAAACGGTGGTTTACACCTCAGGGACATTCGACATGTTCCACTACAATCATCTTCGGATGATCAATTACGCCCGCAGCTTGGGCGACATTCTGATTGTCGGCGTGAGCACGGACGAACTCGTATCGTCGTACAAGGCGCCCCCCATCATCCCCTTCAACGAGCGGATGCAGATCCTCGAAGCCCTCAAGACGCCCGACATCGTCATCCCCCAACATACGCTCGACCATACCGAGATCGTTAAGAAGCTCAACATCGATGCCTTCGTGGTGGGCGACGACTGGTATGGAAAATACGACTACCTGCGCGAGCTCGACGTGCAAGTCTTCTACTTCCCTTACGGCACAGGCGTCTCCTCCTCCTCGCTCCGTAAGACCATCCACGACTCTTACGAGAAACACCTGCAGCAGGAGCGACAGGCCAAGCCCGAGTCGGTGAAGGGCATGAAGATCGGTCTTGACGACGAGCCGACGTCCGGCCAACCATCCTAACGCCGCACCCCAGAGAGATATGACTAAACAAGCATTGATCACGGGCGGTACGAAGGGCATCGGTCGTGCCGTAGCCGACGTGCTGGCCCGCGCTGGCTACGACCTGACGCTGACCTACGGCGCCGACACCGTGGCCGCCGAGGAGGCCGCGGAAGCGATCCGCACGGCGTCGGCCGTTCGGGTCGACCTGCTCCAGGCTGACATTACCGACCCCGCCTCCATTGCGCGTGTCGCCAGCCATTTCGAGGCCTCAGACGCCACGCTTGACGCCGTCGTCCTGAACGCCGGCACCACCTATCGCGCTTCGTTCGAGGAGCTGGAGCTGGCCGAGTGGGAGCGGCAGTTCTTCGCCAACGTACACTTCCCCGTCTTCCTCCTCCAGCGACTTGTGAAGCGCATACGGCGCGGTGCAGGCGTCGTCTTCACCGGATCGCTGATGGCCGTCGAGCCGCACGGCATGTCGCTCTCGTACGGCGTCACCAAGTCGGCCGTACATGCCCTGGCCAAGAACCTCGTCAAGTTTCTTGCCCCCTACGGCGTCCGCGTGAATGCCGTCGCACCGGGCTTCGTCGACACCGATTGGCACCGCACCAAGCCCGCCGAGGTGCGTCGCAACATCGAAGGGAAGATCGCCCTCGGCCGCTTCTGTAGCCCCGAGGAAGTAGCCGAGGTCTACCGGATGTTGGTCGAGAACAGTTATATGAACGGCGCAGTGGTCGTGGCGGACGGCGGATATTGCTATCGGTGAACCATGAGCGACAAGTCATTCGAAGCGTCCCTGAAATCCATCGAGACCGAGAACCTGATCGATCTCTATTTCTATCGCCCCATCGGCTATCGCCTGGCGCGCATGCTGCAGCACACCGGCGTCACGCCGAACATGGTCACCATCCTCTCCATCTTCGTCGGTGCCGGCACGGGCTACCTCTTCTACTTCACCGGCCGCCCGGAGTACACCGTGGCGGGCATCCTGCTGCTCATCGTGGCCAACATCCTCGACTGTGTCGACGGCCAGTTGGCCCGCTTGACCGGCATCAAGTCCGAGATCGGTCGCATCCTCGACGGCATGGCTGGCGACATCTGGTTCACCCTCATTTACGTTGGCCTCGCCCTGCGCCTCACGCACCTCTACGGTAGCGGTTGGTTCTTCGTGCCCGCCGTCGCTTCCGGTCTCTCGCATCTGCTTCAGGCCGGCATCACGGACTATTACAAGACGCTCCACCTCTACTTCGTCAGCAAAGAGAAAGGCCGCGAGTTCCATAGCATCGATCAGGTCAAGGCCCAGCAACGCGCCATGAAGAGCCGCACCAACCGCGCCTTCTTCGCCCTCTATGAGGTCTACACCCGGGTGCAAGAGTTTTGGACGCCCGCCCTGCAGCGCATGCTCCGCACGCTTCAGGCACGCTATGGCGACGACATCCCCGAGCCCCTTCGCCAAGCCTTCCGCAGTCGCAGCCGCCACCTGATGACGCACTTTATCGACTTCATGACCTTCAACGGTCGCACCGTCGTTCTCTTTCTGGTCATGCTCCTTAGCATACGCTGGAGCGGCATCGTGTGGATCTATTTCGTGTACGAGATCGTTGTGCTCAACGCCATTCTGCTCCTCTCTGTCCATCGGCACGAGCAGATTTGTCGTGACATCATCACCCTTGACGAACGCAGCCGGCATGAGTGAGCAGACCGACGTGAAGCCCGTCTTCGGCCTGGCCGATCTGCAGGCCGCTGCGCCCATCTTCCGCCACCGATGGGCCATCCCCATCGCTCGCCGGCTGATGAAATGGCTCGCCATCGACAAGGTCAACGCCATCCACACCCGACATTGCCACCTGCGTGGCGCCGCCTTCACCTCCGCCATGCTGGCCGACCCGATGATGGACGTGCGCTACAACATTCATCACGCCGAGCGACTCGACACCCTCCCCACGGGCGCCTTCATCACCGTCTCGAACCATCCCATTGGGTCGCTCGACGGCATCATCCTCATCGACCTTTTTGCCTCCCGCCGACCCGACTTTCGCGTCATGGTTAACGGCGTGCTGGAGCGCATCTGGGCCATGTCGGACAACTTCATCTCAGTCACGCCCAAGACGGGCAACCAAACGACGGCCCATCACGCCAATGTGGGCGGCGTACGCCTCGCCCTCGAAGGGTTGCGGAACGGTCACCCGATTGGATTCTTCCCCGCCGGCGCCATGTCGTTCGGTAACGCACGCGGCGAGGTGCTCGATCGGCCGTGGACGCACAGCGTGATCCGCCTGATTCGCAAGGCCGGCGTCCCCGTCTATCCTGTCTACTTCGATTTCCGCAACTCCCGGTTCTTCTACGGGCTGGGCTGGATCAGCTGGAAGATCCGCACGCTGCGCGTAGCGGCAGAGGCCTTCAACAAGCGCGGGCATACGGCCGAAGTCTACGTTGGCACCCCCATCGACCCGGACGTGATCCGTAGCTATACGGACGATGTGGCTCTGGCCGACTTCCTCTATCGCCGCACGTACGCGCTGCCGAAGGAGGATTAATCCCCCCGCCCAACCGATTGCCCCCACCGCCATGCTGCTCTCCATCGTTATCGTCAATTACAATGTGAAGTACCTGCTCGAGCAATGTCTGCGCTCCGTCCGTGAGGCCGCGCAAGGCATTGAGGTGGAGACGTGGGTGGTGGACAACGCTTCTACGGACGGGTCTGTCGACTATCTGAGCCCACTTTTCCCCGAGGTACACTTCATCGAAAACGCAGACAATCCGGGCTTTGCCAAGGCGAACAATCAGGCGATCCGCCTCTCGCGAGGGCGCTACGTGCTGCTTCTGAACCCCGACACGATCGTGACCAGCGAGGCGCTGCGCGGCGCGTGCCACTTCATGGACAGCCACACGAACGCGGGCGCGATCGGTGTGAAAATGATCAACGGGCACGGCGCTTTCCTCCCCGAAAGCAAGCGCAGCTTCCCCACGCCGTGGGTGGCCTTTTGCAAACTCTCCGGCCTCTCGCGCCTCTTCCCCCGTTCGCCCCGCCTGGCCGCATACAGCCTGCGATACCTGTCGGACGACGCCGTCCACGAGGTGCAGGTGCTCTCCGGTGCCTTCATGTTCCTCCGCCACGAGGCGCTCCGGCGCATCGGCCTGCTGGACGAGGCATTCTTCATGTACGGCGAGGACATCGACCTCTCTTATCGCATGATCCCCGCCGGTTATGCCAACTATTACCTCCCCTTCAGCATCCTCCATTACAAGGGCGAAAGCACCCACTACGCCGACCGACGCTATTTGAATGCCTTCTATAATGCCATGCTGATTTTCTATCGGAAGCATTACCCGAACGCCGGCGGACCGGCCTGGGCCCTGATCCGTCTTGCGGTTTGTTTGCGCAAAGCCCTCGCCGGACTGTTTGGCTGGAAACGCACGCGCCCCTCTCGTCGCCGAGGCGGGCGCAGGCCGGAACTCATGTATGTGTGCAGCAAAGCGCACGCCGCCGATGTGCGCCGCCGTGTATTGGAGCGATTCCCCGAGGCCGCATCGATCGCTTGGGAGGCGGCGGACGAGATAGGCGCCATCCCCCCGCTGGACGGGTGTACGGACATCATCTTCTGCCACCCCGACCTCTCTTTTGATCGCATGATTCACCTCATGGACCGCTGTCCGGATAAGCGGATGACCTACCACACGTTTTACCCCGACACGGATCGATGGATCTCACCCACCCGATAACGCCGCCCCCCGAGGCGTGGCTCGACGGCCGTCGGGTGCGCCTGCGCGCCCTCGAACCGGAAGATTTGGAGGCGCTCTATGGGTGGGAGAACGACCCCGCGACGTGGGAGCAGGGCTGCACCCTCGCGCCCTACTCCCGCTACGCCCTGCGCGAATACATCGCCTCCGCCTCGACGAGCGACCTTTACGCCATGCGTCAGCTCCGCCTGATGATCATCGACAAGTCGGCCGATCGAGCCATCGGCACGGTGGATCTTTACGACTTCGATCCGCACCATCAGCGTGCCGGCCTGGGGGTGCTCATCGACGCCTCTTGTCGTGGACAGGGCTTCGGGCGGGAGGCCATCGGCCTCGTTTCGGCCTACGCCTTTCGTTTCCTTCACCTCCATCTGCTTTACGCCCACGTGTCCACGCGCAACACGCCCAGCCTGCGACTTTTCGCTGCGGCTGGCTTCCAGTCCTGCGGCACACTCCCCGGATGGGTCCGCACTGCCGAAGGCTTTGACGACGTCGTCGTTATGGTGTGCACTTGCGACTCAGCGGCCCCGTCAAGCAACTTTTTCGCATCGCTGTGACCCAGCGGCCCCGTCAAGCGACTTTTTGGCGTCGCTGCGTGCCAGCGGCTCCGTCAAGCGACTTTTTAGCGTCGCTGCGTGACAGCGGCTCTGTCAAGCGACTTTTTGGCGCCGCTGCGTGCCAGCGGCTCCGTCAAGCGACTTTTTGGCGCCGCTGCGTGCCAGCGGCTCTGTCAAGCGACTTTTTGGCGCCGCTGCGTGCCAGCGGCCCCGTCAAGCGACTTTTTGGCGCCGCTGCGTGCCAGCGGCTCTGTCAAGCGACTTTTTAGCGCCGCTGCGTGACAGCGGGCCCGTCATGCGACATTTTTGGGCGCCTGCGTGCCAGCGGCTCCGTCATGCGGCATTTTGAGGAGCCTGCATGCCAGCGGCTCCGTCATGCGACATTTTGAGGAGCCTGCGTGCCAGCGGCTCCGTCATGCGACATTTTGGGGCGCCTGCGTGCCAGCGGCGCGGCCCGAGCGACAGGATGGACACGCGGAGGCGTGAGGATAAGGAGCGGCTTGCATGGGGCGCCGGCTGCGTAGCGATCCCGCCAGGACGGGGCGTAAAAAGTATGAGGATGCACCCTCACGGACACATCCTCACGCAGAACACTACCTCATTGTCAAGGTAAACACACGATTGTTCTAACTAGTTGTTTGTCTTAGTCTATGTTCTAAACGAGATCTATGATAACTGATACTTATACACTTACACGGTGCTCTGCTTATTCCACATCGATGAGTTCCTCTTGTGCCATGCTGCGCGCCTCGTAGGGGATGGTCTTATCGACCGACCGGCGGCAAACGATCTTGTAGCGCTTCTCACCGTCGAAGGTTTTCACCCGTACCGTCACCGTGGAGTCTGACCCGGCGGGGAACTTTAGCTTAGCCATATCGAAGGCCACGAAAGCGCGTCGGCCGTAGCGCGGGGGGTCGCCGAAAGCGTTGTGGCGAAACTCGAAGACGTAAGGTGGGATGCCCGATTGCGATACCTGCACAAGGTTCACCAAGTGGCGCTTCGTACCGCCGTGATTGGCCCCGAAATGCACGTTGATGTAACCGTCGCCATACCAAATGTCGATCACGCTGATAGGATCAGAGCCGAAGTCGTCCGACGTTTTTGAGGTGCTCAACATATCGGATTCTATGAACGGTTTCGTGAGGATGTCACGGATGCTACGCATAAGGATGGCGTGGTCGTAGCCCTGGAAGGTGTCGGAGAGGATCGTATAGTACGCCAGGGCGCGGTGGCGCGTGGTGGGGCGATAGAAGGGGATCTCCGTGCCGGCGGGCCAGAGGCGCGTGCCGTCGTCGAGGGTGAGCGAATAGGTGCCGCCCTTGCCGATCGGGTCGACGGTCACGACCGATCGCCAGACGCGCCCTAAGCTGTATCCGCTATCGTCTTTGCTGCATGATACGGCCCCCGACATGATCAATGCCGCACAGAGACTCATCAAAAGGAATTTCGTCGTTTTCATCTGGGTGTTGTTTTTTTGATTTACTGCAAACCTTGATGGGGGAGGGTGCGATAGCGTTGCATTGAGTGGATGTTAAAACTTCTAAGGCCCTGACGCCGGTCTGTCGCACCTCGTGCGGCCACCGATCGCCGTCTACTTTTGCGGCCGATAAAGACGAAGAACTGATGAGAGAAGAAATCACGCTTACGCACACCCTGCCCAATGGGCTGCGGATGGTCCATTTGCCGACCGATTCGGAGGTGGCTTATTGCGGGCTGGCCGTCGACGCTGGCACGCGCGACGAGGCGCCGGACGAGAGTGGGCTGGCGCATTTCGTGGAGCATATGCTTTTCAAGGGTACCCGTCGGCGCCGGGCATGGCACATCCTGAATCGCATGGAGGCTGTCGGCGGCGATTTGGATGCCTACACGACGAAGGAGGAGACGTTCCTCTATTCCGTCTTTCCCGCGCCACACTTCGAGCGGGCGGTGGAGCTGATCGCCGATTTGGCGGCACACGCGCAGTTCCCTGCGGCCGAGATCGAGAAGGAGCGCGAGGTGATCTTGGACGAGATCCGATCCTACGAGGATGCGCCTGCGGAACTGATTTTCGATGAATATGAGTCGATGCTCTTCGACGGTCACCCGCTCGGTCGGCCGATCCTCGGCAATAAGCGCGCGCTGCGGCGTTTCGACACCCTGCGCGGGCGATCGTTCATGGAGCGTTACTATACGGCGGCGAACATGGTCTTCTTTTCGATGGGCGCCACGGCGTTCCAGCGGATTGTGCGAATGGCCGAGCGACATTTTGCCGACCTACCCGCCGTGGGTATCCCTCATCAGCGCACGTCGCCGGCTGAGGTTTCGCCACGCGAGTCGGTCAGCCGAAAACGTACGCACCAGTCGCACGTGATCCTTGGCGCCCGCGCCTGCGACCTCTACGACACGCGTCATGCGCCGCTCTATCTGCTGAACAACATCCTCGGCGGGCCGGGCATGAACAGCCGACTGAACGTGGCCCTGCGCGAGCGTCGCGGGCTGGTCTACGGCGTGGAGTCGAACTTGACGTGCTACACCGACGCAGGTCTCTGTACGATCTATTTCGGCACCGATCCGCGCAATCGCACGCAGGCGCTCGACCTTGTCCGCGCCGAATTGGCGCGCCTCCGCGAGCGCCCCCTATCGCTCACGCAACTGGCTGCGGCCAAGAAGCAGGCCATCGGGCAGCTGCGTGTGGCAGGCGACAATCGCGAGGGGCTGTTCCTCACGCTCGGCAAGTCGTTCCTGCGCTTCGGTCGGTGCGATACGCCGGCCGAGACGGCCCGTCGCATCGAGGAGGTGACGGCCGACGAAATCCTCGCCGTGGCCAACGAGTTTCTCGCGCCAGACCGCCTTTCGTGCTTAGTCTACGAGTAGCGGGCTCAACAGATCGTCGACGTGACGCGCGCATAGGGGGCGGCATCCATCGGGCAGAAGAGGCCGTCGGCGTACTTGAAATAGCCCGTCATGGCGACCATTGCGGCGTTGTCCGTGGTGAAGGCGTTCGGCGGCAAGAAGATGTTCCAGCCGAGGCACTCGGCATGGTCACGGAAGGCGTCGCGCAGGCCGGAGTTGGCCGAAACGCCCCCCGCCACAGCCACTTCGCGGATGCCGGTGTCAGCCACAGCGCGGCGCAGTTTGTCCATCAGAATATCAATGACAGTGGCCTGCAACGAGGCGCAGAGATCTGCCTTGTGCTTCTCCACGAAGTCCGGATCGTCCTTCAGCGCGTCGCGGAGGGTGTAGAGGAAAGACGTTTTGAGTCCGCTGAAGCTGTAATCGTAGCCCGGGACGTGTGGCTTGCTGAAGGTGAAGGCCCGCGGATTGCCCTCGTTGGCTAAGCGATTGACGATGGGGCCGCCGGGATAACCGAGCCCCATCACCTTGGCGCACTTGTCGAAGGCTTCGCCCGCGGCGTCGTCGATCGTTTGCCCGATGACCTCCATGCGATCGTAGGCCTCGACGCGAATGATCTGCGAATTGCCGCCCGAGACGAGTAGGCAGATGAAGGGGAACGCGGGGTGCGCATTGTCGTCGGGCGACTGCTTGATGAAGTGCGCCAGCACGTGCGCCTGCAAATGATTGACCTCGATCATGGGGATGCCGAGCGAGATGGCCAGCCCTTTGGCGAAAGAGGTGCCCACGAGCAGTGAGCCTAAAAGTCCCGGCCCGCGCGTGAAGGCCACGGCCGTCAGCTCCGAGCGATGAATACCGGCCCGACGGATGGCCTCGGAGACCACAGGGACGATGTTTTGTTGATGTGCCCGCGAGGCTAGCTCCGGCACCACGCCGCCGTAGGCCTCATGTACGGCCTGGCTGGCAATCACGTTCGACAGCAGCACGCCGTCGCGTATCACAGCGCACGACGTGTCGTCGCACGAAGATTCTATTCCCAATATTGTTACGTTGCTCATACCTATTATATCTATTGTGTACCTCCTGTCTGAGGAGAATGCGGCGCAAATTTCGGAGAAAAAGCTCACGGGAATTTGCTCGTTTCAAAATGATGTTACCTTTGCGCCCGTCAAAAATGACACGGGATGTAGCACAGTTGGCTAGCGCGCCACGTTCGGGACGTGGAGGTCGGACGTTCGAGTCGTCTCATCCCGACCTCATCATATTATTAATTGAGAAATTGGTGATTCGAAGAAAAGGGTTTTCCGTGATGGAGAGCCCTTTTTTTTGTCCTTACCCCAGGGCTCCACGCCCCAGCGGGTGGTTCCGCGGCGGATTGTCGGGCGCAGCCTTACGGACTCTCACGCGATCTGCTTGTCTGAGACAATGAACTGAGGTGGTTTCGTTTCGGCCGATTGTATGATACAATGAGCCGAAATGGTTTTGATTCTCGCCATTGTACGATACAATCGGCGTTTTTTTTTCGATTCGGCCGATTGTATGATACAATGAGCCGAAATGGTTTTGATTCTCGCCATTGTACGATACAATCGGCGTTTTTTTTTCGATTCGGCCGATTGTATGATACAATGAGCCGAAACGGTTTTGTTTCTCGTCATTGTACGATACAATCGGCCTACGAGTCATCTGTTGATTGTACGATACAATGAACGCGGTGCGAGAATGAGGTGCAAGGCGCGCCTATTTTTGCCGCCCGAATAATGATCCAATAGAAGAATGAAGAAGAACAACGACTGGAAGGAGCGGCTCGGAGTGATCTATTCCACGAATCCAGATTTTGCATATCAAACAGACGAGGCGCCGGAGGTGGAGACGCTGCCTTGCGACCGTCAGCGGCTGCGCGTAAGGATTGACCGGCGGAACAGGGGCGGCAAGACGGTGACGATCGTGGAGGGCTTTCGCGGCCGGACGGACGATCTGGAGGCGCTGGGCAAGGCGCTGAAGGTGCGTTGCGGCGTGGGCGGGGCGACAAAGGACGGGGAGATCATCCTGCAAGGCGACCTCAGGCAAAAGGTGGCGGACATCCTTCAGGGCGAGGGCTACGGGGTGCGCGTATGCTGACCGTTTATCGCGCATCGGCCGGGGCGGGCAAGACGCACACGCTGACGGGGGAGTACCTCAAAATGCTTTTCGGCGGCAAGGGGCAAGAGGGCGAGGCAACGTATCGCCACATCCTGGCCGTGACGTTTACCAATAAGGCGACGGCGGAGATGAAAGACCGCATCGTTCGCGACCTCTACGCCCTGGCTTCGGGCGGGCGGTCGGGTCATCTGGAAATGCTCCGGGCGCATCTCGGGGGGGCGACGGAGGCCGACGTGCGGACGCGGGCTCGGACGTTGCTGGTGCGCATGCTGCATGATTATGCAGCGTTTAACGTGAGCACGATCGATCACTTTTTTCAGCAGACCCTGCGCGCCTTTGTGCGTGAGATCGGCTTGCAGGGCAACTATGTCGTGGAGCTGGACGCCGAGCCGGTGCTCGACGAGGCGGTGGACAGTTTGCTGGCCGGCTTAGACCGTGAGGGGGGCGACTCGGAGCTTTTCCGGTGGCTGCTGCGCTTCAGCGAGCAGAAGGTGGAGCGGGGCGAAACGTGGGTCTTGAGCCGCGACATGAAGACGCTCGGGCGGCAGCTCTTCAATGAACACTACAAGGCGCTGCGCAGCGCGGACGATGCTGACGAGACGGCGCCCACGGTGGACCGTAAGAAGATGACGGCCTACAGCGACATGCTTTACGCCACCATGAATGCCATCAAAAGCGAGGCGCGCGAGCTGGGCGAACGAGGGCTAGCCATCATGGCGCGCTACGGGCTGAAGCCGGAGAGCTTCAAATGGAAGGACAAATCGGGCCTGATGTTTTTCAATAAGCTGCAATCGGGCGTCATCGACGAGGAGCCGGGCAAACGGTTCTGTCAGTTGCCGGACAATCTCGCAGAGTGGGTCTCGGGGAAGAATGCGGCTATCGAGCAGGCCTACGCCGACGGCCTGAACGACTGTGTCAAGGCGGTGATCCGATTCTATGACACGCGCATGCGAGACTATCTCACGGCCCAAGCCATTGCCGCCAACTTCTACACGTTGGGCATCCTGGGCGACATCGCCCGCGAGATTCGCCGTCGGAGCGACGAGAAAAACCGCATGCTCATCGCCGACACCGCCGAACTGCTCACGCGCATCATCGACGGCAGCGATGTCCCCTTCATTTACGAGAAAACCGGCACGCGCATCCGGCATTACCTCATCGACGAGTTTCAGGACACCAGCGCGCTGCAATGGCGCAACTTCCGCCCTTTGGTGGCCGACAGTCTCGGCGCGGGCTACGACGATCTGATCGTGGGCGACGTGAAGCAGAGCATCTACCGCTTCCGCAATTCTGACTGGACATTGCTCGACGAGCGCATCGGCCTCGATTTCCCGACCGGCGTCACGGAGCGTACGCTGGCCGAGAACTGGCGCAGCTTCGGTCGCGTGGTGGAGTTCAACAACGCGCTTTTCACCTTCTTCCCCGCGCGGCTACAGGAGCGATACAACGTAGGGCTGGCCGAGTCTACGTTGCCGCCGGAGCGTTGTGCGCTCTATGGCGGGCGCATTCTCCGGGCCTACGCGCACAGTCGGCAGGCGCTGCCCGAAGGTCGAGCTGCCAATGCCGGGCACGTGCGCGTGGAGCTGCTTGAGCATACGGGTAAGAAGGAGGAGTGGCAGGAACAGGCGATGGCGCGTCTGGTGGACGTCGTCAGTGAGCTGCGGCGACACGGTCGGTCGTGGGGAGACATCGCCGTGCTGACCCGTACGCGTGCCGAGGCGGCCCTCGTCACGGGCGCGTTGCTGACGTACGGTCGGCAGCATCCGGAGGCGGCCCTCCGAATCCTCTCGGACGACGGGCTGCAGCTCGATGGCGCGTCGGCTGTACGCTTCATCGTGGGCATGTTGCGCTACATGAACCGCCCGGACGACTCTACGCTGCAGCGCTCCGCCGGCCTCCTGCTCTCGGCCATGCGTATCAAGCGCATGGGGGAGGGCGCCAACCCGTCGCTCGTTTGTGCCGAGCTCGACGTGGACGGTGCCGAGGCCCGCGATCCGCTCCTTGCGGGCCATCGCTCGATCTATGAGGCGGTCGAGGCCATCTGCCGCCGCTTCGGGAGCGACTTCCCAGAGGACGAGCTGATCTTCGTGCAGTCCTTTCTCGACCTCATAGCGGACTATGCCGAGCGCGAAGGGTCGGACGTCGACCGCTTCCTCTCGTGGTGGAAAGACACGGGTATCCGGACCCAGATCGCTATGCCTGAGACGCAGGATGCGCTCCGCGTCATGACCATCCACAAGGCCAAGGGTCTCGGCTTCGATGTCGTCGTCTTGCCCTTCAGCGATTGGGGGCTGGACGCAAAGTCGGAGACCATCCTCTGGTGTCGGCCACGCGTCGCACCGTTTGACGCCATCGGCGCCGTGCCCGTCAATTACAAGGCTGAGCTTAGCCGCACGATCTTCTCCGAGGAGTACTATCACGAAAAGCTGCACGCCTATATCGACGCCCTGAACACCTTCTACGTCGCCCTCACCCGCGCCAAGGAAGAGCTGATCCTCTTCACTCCGGCCGAGAAATCCAAGAAGGACGCCAAGAAGGACGCCGCCGCATCGATCGCTGACATCCTCCGCGAAGCCCTCACCTCTCGCCTCACGCAGACAGCCGAAGGCGATCCGCTGCTCCCCTTAGCCGACGGATTCCGCGCGGAGGACGGACTCTTCGAGTGGGGCACTTGGATCGATTGCGAGGCCAAGTGCACGGACGAGCTACCCGCCGACACCGCGTCGATCGTCCGCACACTGCCCTCCGTCCGCCCCGATGCGCGCATGTACTTGAGCCTCTCCGGCCGGTCGTTCGACGATACGCAACGCGATTACGGCGTGCTCATGCATGACCTGCTCAGCCATATCCGCACCGTGGACGACCTTCCCGCGGCCGTAGCCGCCAAGGTCTCCGCGGGCGAGATCGGTCGCCGGTCGGCCGATGAATTGGAGAAGCGCCTGCGCACCCTGCTCGACCTCCCCGCCGTCCGAGCGTGGTTTGACGGCTCGATGACGGTCCTCACCGAGGCCGAGATCCTCTCCGGCGACGGCCGATCGCGCCGCCCCGACCGCGTCATGCTCGCCACCGATGACGAGGAGCCGTGCGCCGTCATCGTAGACTACAAATTCGGCCTCCACAAGTCCACGCGCTACGCCCGACAGATCCGCGACTACATGGCCCTTCTGGGCGCCATGGGTTACGCCAACGTCCGGGGCTATCTCTGGTACGTGGAGCTGGGCGAAACGGAGGAGGTGAGCGCATGAGCCGAATGCCCCGCCATCGCTCGGTCAAACGGGTGGCCGACGCCCCTCAGGCGCCCCGTGCGACCTATCCCTCGACCGACTTTCGGCTGGCCGTATCTCAATGAATATTCTATTTTTGCCCCGCTTAACAAGATAAGGATGAAAGTTCACCGCGAAGGAACAGGCTTATTGCTGACGTTATTTACCCTTTTGTTTGTCGTTGATCTCTTGATCTACTATACGATCGACAAAGGGTTCTTTTTTTACCTCTTCACCGCCTCGTCGGTCGTCTTTTTTGCCCTCGTATTGAATTTCTTCCGCAGCCCACACCGCCGCTTCCCGTACGACTCGGAGGGCCTCGTGATCGCCCCAGCCGACGGAACGGTCGTTGCCATCGAAGAGGTGGCGGAGAATGAGTATTTCCACGACCGCAGGCTCCAAGTTTCCATCTTCATGTCCGTCTTTAATGTCCACGCCAACTGGTATCCGGTCAATGGCGTCGTCAAGCACGTCTCGCATCAGAAGGGGCGCTTTCAGGCGGCCTACTTACCCAAAAGTAGCACCGACAACGAGCGCTCCACGATCGTCATAACCACCTCTTACGGCGTCGAGGTGCTCACCCGCCAGGTGGCTGGTGCCTTGGCCCGCCGCATCGTCACCTACGCACAGCCCGGAGAGCAGTGCAAGGTCGACGACCAGATGGGCTTCATCAAATTTGGCTCGCGCGTGGACACCTTCCTGCCGGTGGGTACCGACGTACTCGTCCGCCTCGGCCAGAAGGTGCGGGCCAACCAAACACCGATCGCCCGACTGGGCAAAATCATCTACCGATAGCGCTATGCCGAACCTCCTTCGTCACCTCCCTAACGCGCTCACTTGCTGCAACCTGATCTGCGGTTGCATCGCCACAGCGGCCGCCCTCGACGGACGACTGATGACGGCCGTGGCGCTCCTCTTTGCCGCCGTCGCGTTCGACTTCGTGGACGGCCTCGCCGCCCGCCTCCTCCACGCCGCCTCGCCCATCGGCAAGGACCTCGATTCACTGGCCGACGTAGTCAGTTTCGGCCTCGCCCCCGCGGCCATGCTTCACCGCCTGTTCGTCGACCTTAGCCTCTTGGGGCCAGACGCCACGCTGCCCCTCCCGTTGTCGATCCTCGCCACGGTAGCCGTCCTGACCATACCCGTTGGGTCGGCCCTCCGACTGGCCAAATTCAACAACGATGCCCGCCAGACGACCTCCTTCATCGGCTTACCCGTGCCCGCGCATGCCATCTTTTGGTCGTCGTTGCTGGCCTCACTGGCCCGGATAGCCGAGCAGTACCCCGCGGCCGTAGCCGCCGACCTCACGCTGTGGGTGATCGGCCTGTCCGTGCTCGCCTTGGCCGGATCATTGCTCCTGGTGTCCGAGCTCCCCATGTTCTCGCTCAAGGTCAAATCGATGGCGTGGCAAGGCAACGAGCGGCGGTACCTGTTGCTCATTTCGGCCGTTGTGCTCACCTTGGCAATGCCCATGCTGACCGGCATTTCGGCCACCATTTTGCTTTACATCCTCCTCTCCATTTTCGATCGGAAAGCCCCCGAGGCAGAGTCGCCCACGTAATCCATTCCGTCGTTCGCCACCACCCGTAAGTTGCCCCCGTCAAGACGTTTGGCGGGGATTTTTTTTGCCCGTCCGCCCCAGTTGGAAAACACAACTTCAACCCCATCCCGTACCCGGCCAATTTCGGAAAACACAACGCCCGCCCCATCCCATACCCGGCCAACTTCGGAAATTACTACGCAGGCTCCTTCCCGTACCCGGCCAACTTCCCCGCCCCCACCGGGGGCGGGGAAGTTGGCCGGGTACAGGATAGGGCGGGCGTTGTGTTTCTTGATGAGGGCAACCAAGCGACGTGTGCTCTCAAAACGAAATCTGACGGGAGCAACCGAGCGACAGGTGCTACTCTTGGAAAGTGTTTTCCGACTTTCTTTCAATCCTCTTTTCTTTCCTTGATGAAAGAAAAGAGGGCAAAAGAAAATCAAGCCCCCACCGGTGGCGGGGAAGTTGGCTGGGTATGGGTTGGAGTTGGCGTAGTGTTTTCCGAAGTTGGCCGGGTACAGGATAGGGCTGGCGTAGTGTTTTCCGAAGTTGGCCGGGTATGAGTTGGGGCTTGCGCAGTGTTTTCCGACGAAGGCTGGGTACGGGTTGGGGCTGGCGTAGTGTTTTCCGGCGGGGGCGGATGACTGGAAATGGCGGGCAAAAAAAAGCCGTCCACGGGCTACTGGCTGTGGGCGGCTTGATGTTGTAATGGGGATCGACGGCTTAGGGCTGTCGGCTGCGGGTGAGCATGGCGTTGTCTTCGTAGAAATAGTAGTCCGAGCCTACGCGCGAATAGACGCTGTGAAGGTCACCCTCACCGTCGCGGTAGATGTTACGTTCGATGATGGCATCGGGAAGCAGCTTGACGGGCGTTCCGTAGATGCCGAGATAGTAGAGATCGGGGTTGAGCGCGTACTGGTTCGTCAGCGGCGCGCCCACGGCACGCAGGACGTTGCAGACGTACCCCGTATTGCGGAGCTTTTCGGGCGCCAGCCGCAGGGTGTAGGTGCTGGTGTCGGTGCGTTGCACTTCGGTGATGGTGATGCTGTTGGCGTAGTTCGACTGGTCGCGATAGTGGTACTTGAAGCGGATCGTGGCCTGAAGGTTCGGGATCTCGATCCGGCTTACATAACCCGCGTAGTCGTAGGAATAGCTGAGCTGGGCCACGAGGCGGTCGCGCTCGCCATCCTTGCCGCGGCGCCAGATCTCCATGTCCTCCACGAAGCCGTTGTCCTGCAGGGAGAGGATGCGGTATTCCAGATCGTCCCAGACGTAGCGGTAGTCGTAGCCGTAATTGATCTCCGGGCGGCGCCAGTCCCAAGCGATGGAGTCGATGGCGCCGTTCTCGTCGTAGATGACGGTGCCTTTGCGGAAGCCGCTGATTCTTACCGCGCCGCCTTTTTGGCGCGTGAGGATCAGCTCGGTGCATACGGTGTCGATGGTGTAGGCCGTCATGCCGACGTCGAGCAGTGAGGCGCCTATGCGGATTTCTTTGTTGTTCACGCGGTTGCCATTTTCATCCACCTCGGTCAGGTCGGACGAGGTGATTTCGCAGCCGGACAGCAGCAACACGAAGGAGAGCAGGAGCAAATAGGTCGTTTTCATCTTCTGTGTGGGGGTCATTAGGAGTTTCGTACGGCGCAAAAGTAGAGAAATTGCCTCCCTGGCCCGGTTTGGACGGTACGTCGCCCCCGCTTTTTCGTCTTTTATAGGATTCTCATTCCATCTTAACCCCCATCGTCAGAAAGGCGGAATGGTTGTGAGGATCGGGTGGGGGGGGCTGGCTTCTGGAGCCTGTTGGGGCACATTTCTTTTGGGGGCACTTTCCGGACGTGGCCCCAGATCGGAGGTCGGTTTTCGTGCCCTTGTTTCGCGCGCGTACCTTTATATATATAGCGCTACGGGGGGCGGCGCACATTGGCTCAGGGCCTGTCTCAGGCACACGGCTGCGCTTGTTCCGAGGGTACGAAAGGCACATCCAAGACCCTCCCGGGGCGCCTTCCGATTCTCATTTTCGCGCCTACCTTTGCACCCATCATCGAAAGAGGCCGCTAAAATGGGTCTCATCAAGCCATTAAGAGGACAAATTGAATATGAAAAAAATCGTCGTATCGCTGTGTTTGATGGCGAGCTGCCTGATGGCATACGGGCAGCGCACGTACCGCTTCGAGCGGGCGGACAGGCTGTTTCAAGAAGGAAAAGCGTTTTTCGAATTGCGCAACTTCCCCGGTTGCTCGGACAAGTTGATGGCCTTCAAAGCCATCTCCCACGATCGCGATCTGATCCAAGAGGCCGACTACATGTTGGCCGTGGTGGCCTCTGAGCAGGGGCGCGAGGACGCCGCCGCCGTCATGGAGCGCTACCTCAGCCTCTACCCCGACTCCCGCCACGCCAATGAAGCCGCCTTCCTCCTGGGCTCGTATTACTTCGCTCACGAGGATTATGGGACGGCTATCCAATGGTTTAACACGTCCGAAATAGACCTCCTCGGCATCGATCAGCAGGAGGATTACGCCTACCGATTGGCCTACTCCCTGCTCCAGCTGCACGACCTACGCACGGCGCGCAATTACTTCGCCCGCATTGAGGAGGTGGGTCGCAAATACCGCGTGCCGGCCACCTATTACCTGGCTTACATCAACTACGCAGAGGACAAACTCAAGCAGGCCGAGCCGCGCTTCGAGCAACTCAAATCCGAGCCCGCCTACCGCGAGCAGTCGCTCTATTACCTGATGCAGATCCACTATGTGGATGAGCGTTACGACCGCGTCAAGTCGGAAGGCAAGGCCCTCCTGAGCGCATATCCGAACAGTCGGAACAGCGCCGAGGCCTACCGCCTGTTGGGCGACGTAGCCTATCGGGAGGGCGACGAGGCCACGGCGATCAAGATGCTCGATAAGTACGTCGAACGGGCCGACTCCTTCGTCCGAGGCGACCTCTATATCCTGGGCGTCTGCCGCTATAACCGAGGCGATTACCCCGAGGCCATCCAAGCCTTTGCCGAGGTGGTGGGCGAAGAGGACGAGCTGATGCAGAACGCCTGCCTTTACCTCGGACAGTGCTACCTGCAAACCGGCGACCGCAACCGTGCGCGTATGTCTTTCGAACAGGCCGCCACGCTGACCTTCGACCCGAAGGTGCAAGAGACCGCGATGTACAACTACGCCCTCCTTATCCACGAAACGTCCTTCTCAGGCTTTGGCGAGTCGGTCACCATCTTCGAGGACTTCCTCAATCGCTTCCCCGACTCCAAGTATGCTGACAAGGTCAGCGACTACCTCGCGGAGGTCTACCTTACCACCAAGAACTACGACGCCGCACTCGCCTCGATCGACAAAATCCGCCGACCGGGTCGGAAAATCCTTGCCGCCAAGCAGAACATCCTCTTCCGTATGGGCGTCGAGGCCTTCACCGCGCGCCGCCCATCCGAGGCCATTCGCCGCTTTGACGAGGCCATCACCCCCGGGGTCTACGACGCCGACGCCTACAGTCAGGCGTACTACTGGCGCGGCGAGACCTACTATCGCCAGGACGATTTCAACAACGCCGCAGCCGATTACCGTTCCTACCTCAGCAACGCCACCGACCGCTCGGCTGAGGCTTACCCTCTCGCATACTACAATCTGGGCTACTGCCTCTTCAAACAACAGCGCTACAACGACGCTCTCGCCGAGTTCCGTCGATACATCAATCTCGAGCCGCGCAAGGAGAGTGTCTCCTATGCCGACGCTTACAATCGCGTGGGCGACTGCCTCTTCCATGCCCGACAGTTTGAGGCCGCTGACGAAAACTACACCCGCGCTGCCGCACTTCAACCCTCCAGCGGCGACTATGCCCTCTATCGCAAGGGCTTCCTGCTCGGACTACAAAAGAATTACCAGGGCAAGATCACGGTCATGGAGCGCGTAGTGCGTGAATACCCCGAGTCGCCCCACGCGGCCGCTGCACTTTTCGAGATGGGTCGCTCGTACGTCATGCTGGAGGACGAGGATCGTGCTGCGGCTGCCTTCACGCAACTGCAGCAGAAGTATCCACTCCATACGCTGGCTCGCAAGGCTGGATTGCAGTTGGGCCTGCTCTATTTCAATAGCAACCGCCCCGAGCAGTCCATCAAAGCCTATAAGAAGGTCATCTCCGACTACCCCGGCAGCGAGGAAGCTCGCACGGCGGTGCAGGATCTCAAGGCCGTGTATGTCGACATGAACGATGTGGCGGGTTACGCCACTTATGTGCGTTCGCTCGGTGACATGGCCGCCCGATTCGAGGTCAGTGAGCAGGATTCGCTAACCTATTTCGCGGCCGAGAAGCGTTTCCTGCGCGGCGAGAGCGAGGCAGAGCAGAGTCTGCGTAACTACCTGCGCCAATTCCCCAAGGGTGCCTTCAGTGCGCGCGCCAACTACTACTTAGCGCAGATCGCTTACGACGCGAAGAACTACGAGGAGGCCAAGAAGTATTACGAGGTCGTGATCCGTAGCGGCGACACCAAGTTCGGCGAGGAAGCCCTGACGCGTAAGGGCGAGATCGAGTACATGAACAAGGACTATGCGGCGGCGCTGGAGAGCTTCAAGCGACTGGCTGCAATCGCTACGACGGCCGAAGTGCGCGACGGGGCTCGACTGGGTGCTCTACGCTGTGCACGTCGTACGAAGCAGTCGGCCGATGCCGTCAAGATGGCCGATGAGCTGCTGAAGAACGAGAAGATTAGTCCCGAGATAGCGGCCGAAGCGCGTTTCCTGCGCATGAAGTCGTACATCGACCTCAAGGAAGACGCCAAGGCGCAGGCCGACCTCGTCACGCTGAGTAAGGATACGCGTACGGTCTATGGCGCCGAATCTAAGTACCTCTTGGCCCAGCGTTACTTCGATCGCAACGAGATCGACAAGGCTGAAAAAGAGATGCTCGGTTTCATTGAGCAGGGTACGCCCCACAGCTACTGGCTGGCCCGCGGCTTCATCCTCCTCTCCGATGTGTATGCTCGCAAAGGCGACAAGTTCCAAGCGCGCCAATACCTCACCAGCTTGCAGAAGAACTACAAGGGTGGCAACAAGGACGACGTCATGGCCATGATCGATAAGCGACTGGCTGCATTGAAATGAGTCCCCGCCCCCTCTGCTACCGCTCACTCCCCACAAATAACTTTCTGACTACTGATTACTACCCCATAAGAAGATGAGAACAGACAATCGGATACGGATCTGCGCTGCAGCAGTCCTGCTGCTCAGCTGTAGCCTCGGCCTTCGGGCTCAGGACGATCGCGAAAACACGGACGAGAAACTGCGCCGCGAACTGACCCTCGAACGTGAGTATGACCCCGGTGTGCAGGACGCGGACAAGGTCAATCGGCTGCCTGAAGTGAAAGACCCGCAGGTGACTAAGCACAAGATCGAGTACTCTCGCTTCACCACCACGGCCGACCCTGACCGAGAGATCATCACCCTGCCTTCAGGACGCGTCATGACCGACATCCCCTATAACCGCAACCGCGGCTACTTCCACTACGGCATCGGTACGCACCTCAACATGGACGGCGACGTCGGCTACCACTTCCTTGACAATGCGACCGACCGCCTCAACGCCCTCCTCTCTCTCCGATCCACCCACGGCAACGTGCGATACAACGACTGGGGAGGCCAGAAGCAGCGCGCCAAGTACACCGACATCCGCGGCGCTGTCCATTACGCCCATCGCTTCGCCCCGCTCACCTTCCGCCTCGGCGGGCAATACCGCTACAACACCTTCAACTATTACGGTTTCCCGCTCGACTCCATCTATCGCCTCGGCCCTTGGAGCATGGCGCCCGCTGTCATCTATCCCGCCGACCGCGACCGTAACCAACGCAACCAAACGTTCGATGCCTACTTCGGACTGCAATCGAACGACACCACCGATCTCAGCTATCGCCTCGACCTCTCTTACCTCCGCTTCGTGCAGCGCTATGGCCACACCGCGCAGATCGACGGCCTGCAAGAGAATCGCTTCTCCCTCAACCTCGGCCTTCTGGCCAACATCGACGACCGCTACTTCGGACTCGACGCCATCGCTCACCTCTTCAATTACGTCTACCCCGCGACCGTCCGCAACGCCGTCGATTTCAACGGCTATCGCAGCCACGCCCAGATCACCCTCACGCCCTACTACCGCTATTTCGACGAGCTATTCAACCTCCGCCTTGGCATCAATCTGGGGCTTGTCACGGGCGACTCTGCCAAATTCTTCGCTGGGCCAGCCATCCGCTTCGAGGCCAAGTTGGCCGACCGCACGTTGCTCTACGGGCGCGCCGACGGTAACATCGGCATGAACGACGCGGCCTCAATTGCTGACCGCAACCGCTATGTGGATCACACGCTCAAGGTGCGGCCCTCGCGCACATGGCTCGACGCCGAGTTGGGCGTTCGGTCGGGCATTGTCCCCGGCCTTTGGCTCGACGCATTTGCGGGCTATGCGGTGATCAAGAGCGCCGCCTTCTTTGTCCCCTCGGACTATCTCGGTGAGCCTTACGACTTCGGCAATTATCACGTAGCCTTCCAGCCCGACGCCACTTGGATGCGCCTCGGCGCTGCGCTCAAGTACGCCTACCGCCAGACGGTCGACTTTTCCGTCAAGGCCGTCTACAACCGCGGCACCTTCCGCAAAGGGGAGGGCAACTCGTGGCTCTCCGGCGCCGGTATGTCGAACATGAAGCCCTACGGCTGCCCCGCTGTGGAGGTTAACGCCGACCTCACCGTGCGGCCGATCACGCCCCTCTCGCTCACGTTGGACTATTACCTCGGCGCCCGCCGCGTCACCCTCTTCCACGGCGACAATATCAAGATGAGCGACCTGCACGACCTGAACTTTACCGCCGCTTACAACATCAACGACACGTTTGGCGCCTACCTCAAGTTCACGAACATCCTCTCGCGTGGACAGGATCTTTGGTACGGCTATCCGATGCAGCGGTTTGGATTTATGGGGGGGATCAACATCAATTTTTGAGACGTCCGTATAAAAGCAGGCGACACTTCCGAAGTCGCCGATAGACAAAGCGTCCTCCGGGCTTATGGATACGTAATCCATCGCTCGGGGGACGCTTCTTTTGAACGTGAGTTCGATGAAGGAATGGGGTTCCTAATCCCTGAAGAATGCCTTGGATAGATCGCTGTAACGGCTAAAGTGCTTTTGGAAATGCCTGCCAAAAACTTCTTCAGCTCATTTCCTCAGGAAATCGGCCGCCACAAAACTTTTTCGGCTCATTTCCTCAGGAAATCGCTTGCCACAAACTTTTTCGGCTCATTTCCTCAGGAAATCGCTCGCCACAAACTTTTTCGGCTCATTTCCTCAGGAAATCGTAGGATGGCCTACATCGAACTCACGTCAAATCAGAAGCCCCGCCCCCAAACTTCGGTGAACCGAGGATGGAGGCGGGGCTTTCCCTATGCGGGGATACTTCGCTGATTAGAACAGCTCGTAAGCCAGAGAGACTTGAAAGCCGCGCTTCTTAGCATACGTGGGGATGAAGTGATCGCCAGATGAGGTCTTGAACTCATGGATGTAGCGCGCAGAGATTGAGAGCCCGTTGTCCAACCGATAGCCCAAGCCAACGACGCCCGAGAGGTCGAACGGGGCGGCCTGCTTGGAGCCGCTCTCCGTGATGTAAGAGTTGCGGCCGCCCAGATTGCCGGTGACGGTGATGTTATCCTTCAGGAAGAAGCCTGCCTGCGGGCCCAGCTCGGCGTAAAGTCCGATGTTGGGCAGGGTGTAGCGGAAGAGCACGGGCACGGTGAGATAGTGCAGCTGCGTCTTGACCGATGCGTCTGCGACCAGGGGTGAGGTGATCTTATAGCCCATCATCGAGTAGAGCAATTCGGCTTGTACACCCATCGCAGGGGTGAGGTTGTAGCGTGTGTATAAGCCGACGTGATAGCCCGGCAGATACTTGCTCTCAAACAGACCGGAGAGCGCTTTGCCACCGGGACCTATTGAGGAGAGATCGATCTTGCTGATCGTCGAGAAGTTTGCACCAGCCTTTACGCCGAAGGAAAGCTGGGCCTGTGCCTGCGTTAAACCGATGGCCGCACACATCAGGAGGAGAATCATTCTTTTCATACTGTGAATTATTAAGGGGTTAAGTGAGTCCTTATAACGGAGAAAGGGCTCCGAGATTGTAATGGGGCTGTTCGGGTGGATCTTCCTTCTTTCTGTTTTAGGGGAGCTATTGGGGCCTGTGTCTGCCCTTTGGGTGTTCCATATAAATAATCAGAAGCCCCGCCCCCACGCTTCGGTAAACCGAGGATGGAGGCGGGGCTTCCCTGATTCAGGCGGACGTCCGCAATGCTTAGAACAGGTCGTAGGTGACAGAGAGCTGGATGCCGCGCTTCTGCGCCTTGTCGGGGATGAGCCGGTTGACGTTAGACGAGGTCTTGAACTCGTGCTGGTAACGTAAGGCGAAGCCTACGCCATTGTCCAACTTGTAGCCGACACCCACCACGCCTTCAAGGCTTAGCGATGCTGCCTGACCCTCACCACTATCGGAGAAGCCGCCTCTGACGGTGCCGATATGTCCGGTTCCCACGATGTTATCCTTCAGGAAATACCCGAACTGCGGACCCAGCTCGGCATAGAAGCCACTGCTCGGCATGGTGTAGCGGAAGAGCACGGGCACGTTGAGATAGTGCAGCTGAGTGCGGATGTAGGTGCCATTGAGCAACGTGGTGGTCACCTTGTAGCCGGCCATAGAGTAGAGCACTTCGGCTTGCACGCCCACGGCGGGGCTGAAATTGTAGCGGCCGTAGAGCCCCAGATGATAGCCGGGGATGAACTTCATCTTGAATTGGTCTGTCTCTAAGCCGTCCCCGGGGCCGTGGATGATCAGGTTGGGCCTACTGATTGTGGAGAAGTTGACACCCGCCTTGACTCCGAAGGAGAAGGGCGACTGTGCTTGGGCATGCGTCAAGCCAAGGGCGATGGCACATGCAGCGAGGAGAATCATTCTTTTAGTTTTCATACTGTCAAATATTTAGAGTGAGTAGTCTGTAAGCGAATGTCTAAGGGGAGAATGGTTAGAGGTGAGCTCTTTCGAGTGCAAAGCTGCTAAATCATCATTAATCACGCACGCCCCAGCCTGCTCCGAATGTTTTTCTCGACGGGGAGTCGGGCGCTCCGCTACGTATGAAAGAGGGGGCTTTCATCGTGTCTACCATACCCACCATACAGCGATAAGCGTGATCGCGGCGTGAGTGAGAAGCATGCCGCAGAGGATGGTGCGGGGCACGACGGCAGGGTAGGGCAGGAGCGGTGTGTCAGGGATAAAGCGGGGGCGGACACGGACGTAGAGTCGGAAGACAAGCCACGCGAAGAGTAGACCGAAGAGGGCGCCGGGGATGATGTCCGAAAGGAAGTGGACACCGAGGTAGATGCGCGTGTAGGACATGGCGGCGGCCCAGAGGAAGAGGCAGATCGTGTAGACACGGTGACGGAAGAGCAGCGAGGTAAACAGCGCGAACCCAAACGTGTTGGCTGCGTGGCTCGACATGAATCCGTAGCGACCGCTGAGGTAAGGCTCGCCGGTGCGGGGGCTGATGACGGTCTGCACCACATGCATAAAGTCTGGGTGACGCGTGGGTCGGAAGCGGGCGAAGAAGGGTTTGCAGAAGCCGGAGGCGAACTGGTCGCAGAGGGTGATGGCCAGCGCTAAGGCCAGGATGAGCAGCACGGATTCGCGCCAAGGTCGCCGGTAGCAGAGGGCAAAAAGAATGAAGACGGCCAGCGGGATCCAGGCGGGGTTGCCGGAGTAGATCCACATGAAGCGGTCTAAGTAGGGCGTGTGCAGGCCGTTGAGCCAGAGGAAGGCGTCGCGTTCGTAGACGAGGATTTGTTCGAGCATGGCGGTGGGGCGTTAGATGCGTTCGAGGTCTTTGCGGGGGATCCAGCCCTCTTTGCCGTCGCCGAGACGGATCTCGTACCATTCGCCGAGGGTGTTCTTGATCGTCACCTTGGTGCCCTCGTGCAGGATGAAGAGGTCGGTGCCACTGCGATCGGGTGAGCTTTTGATGGTGACGGTGGAGGTGAAGACGACTGCCGCGTCGCGCACGATCAAATCCTGCCGCTCGCCCCAGGCAAAGACGTTGGCCATGACGGTGATGAAGAGGAGAAGGAGCCCGAGGTAGAAGCCAGTCTTACGCAGGCGCATCCACTTGGAAAAGAAGAAGAGGACGAGGCAGCCAGCGAAGGCGACGAAGCAGATCAGGCCGACCGCAGCCCAACCGTCGACGCTGAGCAGGTGTTGCACGCTGCGATAGGCACGGCCGAAGAAGCCGTCGGCGGGCTCGATGCGATCTGCCGTGCGTTGGCGGGCCATCTCGAGGTTGAAACGCGTGTCGCCGTCGCCGGGGTTCATGACCAGGGCGCGCTCATAGTTGAGGATGGCAGGGGCGATGCGTCCGAGCTTGTAGTAAGCGTTGCCGAGGTTGTAGTAGACCTCGGCAGCGTCGCCGTAGTTCTTGATCAGGGCTTCGTATTGCTCAGCGGCAGCGGGGTAATTGCCGTCGGCGTAGGCCTTTTCGGCGCTGCGGAGTTCGGCGTCGCGGTCGGCGGCATGCAGACTGACGGCGGCGAAGAGGAACGCCAAAAGGGTGAGGGTGATTTGCTTGATGGGAGTCATGTCAGTTCAATGTTTGGTGAGGTTTTCCATTCGTCCGATGGCGTCGGCGGTCTGCCGATAGAGGGTGTCGAGGGTGTCGGAGGCTTGCGAGGGGGCATAGCGGGCGAACTCGCAGGTGTCGAGTATCTGCATCAGGTCTTTGGCCAGTGTCTCGTCTGCGCCGAAGGTGGCCAGCTCGTTGCCGACGTTCTCGCGCGTCAGGTCGGCCTGCGGGATGTTGAGCTTATCGCTGAGATAACCCCAAAGCGTGCGGAAGATCTCGTCGTAGAAGTCCTCCTTGCGACCCTCCTTCATCAGCTTCTCTGCCGTTTTGAGGCGACGCAGCGCCACCTTGTTGGCGCGTTTGGTGCGGACAAAGGCCAGGTCGGCATTCTCCTTCATCTGCTTGCGGTAGATGACGAAGAAGACGGCGAAGAGCAGGGCGATCAGCACGTAGGCAAGGACGTAAGTGAATGACCCGAAGAAGATGTCGCCCCGAGAGTTGACGAAGTGCGGGCTTGAGGTTTTGATGTAGCGGATGTCTTTGCTGAGATACTTGACGTCCTCCTGCGACCCATAGTTGGAGACGGCGGGCGAGGCGGCGCCTTCGGGGCCCTTTTCGACGTGCAGCTTGAAGGGCTCCGAGGTGAGCGTCTTGTACGATCCGCTACGGGGGTCGAAGTAGGAGAAGCGGATGGCAGGGATCTCGAAGTCGCCGGCGTAGCGCGGGATGGCGATGTATTCGATCGTCTTCGTGCCGCTTGAGCCCGAGGCGGTGGTGCGGATGTTCGTCTCCACTTTCGGGTCATAGACTTCGAAGTCGTTGGGGAAGGTCACGGTGGGATTCTTGGCCAGCTTGATGTTGCCGTTGCCGGTGAGTGTGACGGTCACGGTCACGGCCTCGTTCGTCTTGGCTTGGTTGGAGTTGATGGTGGCCTTCATCGTGTAGCCACCCACGGCGCCATTGAACGATTCGGGCTTGCCGGAGGGTAGCGGTTTGACGTCGATGGTGACGGGCGCCGTGGTGAGCACCTTGCGGATGTCCTGATAACCGCCGCCCATAAGCTCGTCGAAGATGCTTCCCGAGCGTTGCTTGACGCGGACGTGCGCAATGGCATCGAAGCGGCCCGAGCCAATGGTGATCTTGCCCGAACGCTGGGGGTAGAGGATGGTTTGCTTGAAGACGGCGGTGCGATAGTTGCGGCCGTTGTAGTTTTCGAGTGTCCACTGGGGGTTGAGCTCGATGTCTTGGGCGAGGAAGCCCTCGAACTCGGGGAATTTGATGTCGTCGAGGTCGACGTCATAGAGGGAGTAGATCTTGAAGGTGACGAGGATGCCCTCCTGCTCGTAGACGCTGCGGTTGGCTACGTTCATACGTACGAAGAGCTCGTTCGCGCCCACGCTCGTCGAGCCTTGCGAGGCGCCCGCACCAGCGGCTCCTGCGGCGGCCCCGCCGCTCCGTCCACCGCCGGCACTGCCTGCCTTGTCGGGCGGAAGCACCTTAATGACGAGCGAGTTGGAGCTATAGTTGGCGTTCTTGATCTTGATGCTGCCCGGCCCGATGTTGAAGGTGCCCTCCTTCTTCGGCATCAGCACATAGGTGAAGGTCTGGGAGTAGGAGCTTGACATCTGCCCGTTGACGATCTGCATGCTGCGGCTGACGGACGAGCTGGGGCCCATCAGCACCTCGAAGTCCGAGAGATCCGGCGTGCGGAGCGAGCTGGCCCCCTCGGTGTTGACCGTGTAGGTGAGTTGGAATTGCTGCCCCATGACGACAGCGCTGGGGGCCGAGGCCCGGAAGGTCACCCCGTTAGCTTTCGCGAGGTGCGTTGCCCCGGCCGTGAGCCAGAGGGCGAGGAATAGAATCAGTTGCTTCGTTGCGTTTACCATTGCTTATCTGTTTTACGTCGTTCCTGTTGTTGCCGCTGCGCCTTCTTCACCTTCTCCTGCGTGTCGCGTTCGTCTTGCAGGAAGGCGTCGAGTATCTGCTGCGCGTTGTCCTGGCTCATCTGTTCGTTCTGCTGTTTCTCTTGCTGCGTCTTGTTCTCGCGCTTGTCTTCCTTTTGCTGCTGTTGCTGCTGTTCTTGTTGCTGCTGCTGTTGCTGCTGCTGGTTTTGCTGTTGATTCTGTTGTTGTTGCTGTTGATTCTTGAGCAGTTTCTGCGCCAGCGCCAAGTTGTAACGCGTCTCGTCGTCCTTCGGGTTCAGGCGCAGCGACTGCTTGTAGGCCTCCACGCTCTTGGCGTAATCCTTCCCTTGCATTTGGATGTTACCGAGGTTGTGATAGACCTCCGCTAAGCGTCGCCCGTTGGCCGGGTTGTCGGCCAGCAACTGCTCGCGCCGACCCACGATCTGCATGTATTGTTCGGCCGCTTCGGGGTATTTCTTCTGTTTGTACAGCGCATTGCCGAGGTTGTAGGCCGCCTCCACGGAGCGCGGATTGACCGTCAGCCCCTTCCGATAGGCGATCTCGGACTCGGTATATTTCTCGTTGCGATAAAGCCGGTTGCCCTGGCGGATATTCGACCGCTCAGCCTTCTGCGCCGATGCGCTTCCGGCGGCCAGCAGCAGGCCTATGCTGATGATGTATAGCGTGCTTCTTTTCATATTCATCTTTTCTGGGTGATCCAACAATCTATGCGTCGGTTTGTTGAACCGACAAATGGTTTGCCAACGTCCTCGCGCCCTGTGGTAGCCCCGGCGACAGTGTCGCCAGCGTCACCATGCCCTGTGGTAGCTCCGGCGACAGTGTCGCCAGCGTCATCTTGGCCTGTGGTAGCCCCGGCGACAGTGTCGCCAGCGTCATCTTGGCCTGTGGTAGTCCCGGCGACAGTGTCGCCAGCGTCATCATGCCCTGTGGTAGCCCCGGCGACAGTGTCGCCAGCGTCACCATGCCCTGTGGTAGCCCCGGCGACAGTGTCGCCAGCGTCATCTTGGCCTGTGGTAGCCTCGGCGACAGTGTCGCCAGCGTCACCATGCCCTGTGGTAGCCTCGGCGACAGTGTCGCCAGCGTCACCATGCCCTGTGGTAGCCCCGGCGACAGTGTCGCCAGCGTCATCTTGACCTGTGGTAGCCCCGGCGACAGTGTCGCCAGCGTCATCTTGGCCTGTGGTAGCCTCGGCGACAGTGTCGCCAGCGTCATCCTGCCCTGTGATAGCCCCGGCAGACATTCTGCCGACGCCATCTTGGCCTGTGATAGCCCCGGCAGACATTCTGCCAGCACCATCCTACCCCATGATAGCCCCGGCAGACATTCTGCCAGCGTCATCCTACCCCATGATAGCCCCGGCAGACATTCTGCCGACGTCATCTTGGCCTGTGGTAGCCCCGGCAGACATTCTGCCGACGCCATCTTGGCCCATGGTAGCCCCGGCAGACATTCTGCCGACGCCGACGGGGTGGGACGTACTCGCGTCCGATGGATATGGAGGATGGGCCGGATGCCTTTCACTGCTATCTCGAAAACAGCTTGACCCGACGGAAGATCCGATTCCGGCGATCCATGATGATATACTCCGCGATGAGCAGCAGGAGCACGATCCACGCGAGGCTCTGGAACTGCTCGTCGTATTCGGAATAGACCTGGCTTTCTTGCTCGGCCTTCTGCATCTTGTCGATCTCTTTTTGCAGCGTGTGCAGGGCCGAGTTGGTGTTGTCGGCGCGGACATAGATGCCTTTGCCAGCGGCGGCTATCTCCTGACACATCTGTTCGTTGAGTCGGGTGATGACCACGTTGCCGTCGTTGTCCTTCATGTAATTGCTGCTTCCACCGACGGGGATGGGCGCGCCTTCGGGCTGCCCGATGCCGACGATGTTGACGCTGATGCCTCGATCGGCAGCGGCTTTGGCGGCCTTCACGGCGTCGTCCTCATGGTTCTCGCCGTCGGTGATCAGCAGGATGGTCTTACCCGCCTGGTCGTTCGGCGTGAAGGAACGCAGGGCTAAGTTGATGGCTGCGCCGATGGCCGTGCCTTGCGTGGAGACCATCGAGGGGCTGATGGAGGAGAGGAACATCTTGGCGGAGATATAGTCCGACGTGATGGGCAGCTGCGTGAAGGCGTCGCCGGCGAAGACGATCAGCCCCACCTTGTCGTTGGTGAAGCTCTCGGTCATGCGGGAGAGCATCTGCTTGGCCTTCTCGAGGCGGTTGGGCTGGATGTCCTCGGCCATCATCGAGTTGGAGACGTCGAGGCAGATCATGATCTCTACGCCGCGCTTCTTTACCGTCTCGAGCTTGGAGCCGAACTGTGGCCCGGCGATCACGAAGATCATCACGGCCACGGCGGCGAAGAAGAGCCAGAACTTCAGGTGCTCGCGCTTACGCGACACTTCCGGCATGAGCTCGGCCACGAGCTTCGGGTCGCCGAAGCGACGCACGGCCCGCCGACGGTCGATGAGGGTGTAGACGTAGCCCCCGATCATCACCGGGAGCACGGCCAGCAGGTAGAGGTATATGGGGTGTGCAAAACGAAACATGGGGGAGGGGGATTACGGGATTCTCTTGAGGATAGTGATGCGCAGGAGCCACTCGATGAGCAGCAGGCCCAGCACGACGAGGGCGATGCGCGTGTATTCCTCTTGCTTCTTGCTGAACTCGCGGACGCTGATTTTGGTCTTCTCCATCTTGTCGATCTCGGCGTAGATGGACTTGAGGCTCGAGTTGTTCGTGGCGCGGAAGTATTGGCCGCCGGTGATGGAGGCGATCTGTTGCAGAGTCGGCTCGTCGATGTCGACGGGCACCATCTGCATTTGGATCGTGCCGCCGGGCAGTCGGAAGGGGTAGGGCGCCTCGCCCTGAGTGCCCACGCCGATCGTATAGACGCGGATGCCGAACGTGCGAGCGATCTCGGCCGCCGTCACCGGGGCGATCTCGCCGCGGTTGTTCGAGCCGTCGGTCAAGAGGATGATCACCTTCGACTTGGCTTGGCTGTCCTTGATGCGACTCACGGCGTTGGCCAGTCCGACGCCAATGGCGGTACCGTCCTCGATCATGCCGCTTTGGATGTCTTTGAAGAGGTTCAGCAGCACGGCGTGATCAGTCGTGAGGGGGCACTGGGTGAAGCTCTCGCCGGAGAAGACCACGAGGCCGATGTTGTCGTTCGGTCGACCGTTGATGAAGCTGGCGGCTACATTCTTGGCCGCCGTCAGTCGGTCGGGGCGCAGGTCACGGGCGAGCATACTGCCCGAGATGTCCATGGCCATCATAATGTCGATGCCTTCGGTCGAGGAGTTCTGCCAGCTGTCCGTCGACTGCGGGCGGGCCAGAATGACGATGACGAGCGCGATGGCCACCATGCGCAGCACGAAGGGCAGATGGCGCAGGCGCACCTTGGCAGTCGTCATGCCCGGCTGCGCGAAGGCTTCGGACGACGACATCTCCATGCTCGCCTGGCTGCGGCGTAGTTTCCACACATACGCAGCAATCAGCGGCGCAAGCAGGATCAACAAAAACAAATAGGCGGGATTAGCAAACGTCATTTCTTATCCTCCTTAGTTACGGTTTCTGGGGCTGTCCCATCGGGCTGCGGCGCCTCGGTGCGTTTCGTTTGGTTGACGAAGAGGTAGGCGTTGCGCATGCTCTCGTCGTTCTCGTCGGGCAGGGGGTGCAGCTTGGCAAACTTCACATAGTCCGACAGGCGGAGCACCTGCCGCAGCGTGTCGTAGACGGTGCGTTCGTCGGTCTCACGCTCGATGATGGCGAGGATCTCCTCGGAGGTCTTCTCCATCGCATTCACGCCGTAGCGGCGAGAGATGTAGCGGCGGAGCGTGTCGGTCACCTGCGTATAGTATTCCTTGTTCAGGCCTTGCTGCCAGAGCTTTTGATCCTTGATGGAGTCTAACTCGCGGATAGCCGTCTCGTAGGGCGGGAGTTCCGGTTCGGCTGGCTTGACGGGCACTTCCGACCGATGGCGGCGGTAGCGCTGCACTAAGTAGCCGATCACGCAGATGAGGAACAGCGCGGTCAGAACGCCGAAGATCCACGGATAATAGTCGGCCAAGACGAAGGGCGGCTTCCAGACGTCCTTGATGTCGTAGAACTTCTCCGGGTTGTCCACGTCGACGGGCACGGTGGAGACTTTCAGCGCCACCTGGTTCGACGCGATCGTATCGGCGCCGTCGATGGCGATGAAGGGCGGGAGTAGGTAGAGCGACGAATCGAAGGAAGTAACGAGGATGTCGCGGCGAATGACCAAGCGACCGTCGGCCACCGTCGAATCAGCGTCGGAGACGGAGATCACCTCTACGCCCGTCATCAGTGTGTCGCTGGGCAGGGGGATGATGATCCGTCGGTTGGGGTCGGTTGTGACGGTCACGTGCAGCGTCGTCTGTTCGCCGACGAGGATGTCGGCCGTGTCGACCTTCACGTCGATCAGTGTCTGCTGCGCTCCAGCGCTGAACCCCGCGAGGAGGCATACGACGAGGAGAAGCATACGGACGCTTATCACTTTCAATTTCATTGTCAGGAAAAGTCAGTTTCGTTTATCGAAGAGAGCCAGCAGCGCCTTCACATAGTCGTCCTCCGTACGGATAGAGACGGCGTCGATGCGGCTCTTTTGGAAGGCGGCGTTCATCTCCGCCTGCCGTTTGTCCCACCACGTGCGGTAGGCTTCACGCACTCGTTTGGAGGAGCTGTCGATCCATCGTTCTTGGCCGGTCTCGGCGTCGCGCACTTTCATCAGGCCTACGGCGGGCAGCTCCGTCTCGCGGCGGTCGTAGACTTGGATGGCTACGATGTCGTGCTTGCGGTTGGCGATGGTCAGCGCGTCGCGGTAGTTGCCGCGGTCGATGAAGTCGGAGAGCAGGAAGGCCGTGCAACGCTTCTTGATGGCGTTGGTGAGGTACTTCAGCGCTTGGTTGATGTCCGTCTGACGGTCGTCGGGCCGGAAGTCGATCAGCTCGCGGATGATATATAAGATGTGTCGGCGGCCCTTCTGCGGGGGGATGAACTTCTCGATCTTATCGGAGAAGAAGATGACGCCGATCTTGTCGTTGTTCTGTATGGCGGAGAAGGCCAGCGTGGCGGCGATCTCCGTCGTCACGTCGCGCTTCATCTGCGACACGGTGCCGAAGTCCTTGCTGCCCGATACGTCGATGAGCAGCATGACAGTCAGCTCGCGCTCTTCCTCGAAGACCTTGATGTAGGGCCGGACGTAGCGCGCGGTGACTTTCCAATCGATGTCGCGCGTGTCGTCGCCGAACTGGTATTCGCGGACTTCGCTGAAGGCCATACCGCGCCCCTTGAAGGCTGAGTGGTATTGCCCGGCGAAGATGTTGTTCGAGAGTCCGCGCGTCTTGATTTCGATCTGCCGGACCTTCTTTAAGAGTTCGCTCGTCTCCATCCTTACCTATTAATCTATACGGATGATGGGCGGCGGGGGTTAGGGCACCTCGACTTTGTTGAGGATCTCGCTCACGATGGCTTCGGAGGTCAGGTTGTTGGCTTCGGCCTCGTAGCTGAGCCCGATGCGGTGACGCATGACGTCGTGGCAGACGGCGCGCACGTCTTCGGGGATCACGTACCCGCGCTGCTTGATGAAGGCGTAGGCGCGGGAGGCCAGTGCGAGGTTGATCGAGGCGCGGGGTGAGGCGGCGAAGGCGATCATGGACTGGAGGTCGGTGAGGCCGTACTCCTGCGGGAAGCGGGTGGCGAAGACGATGTCCACGATGTAGCGCTCGATCTTCTCGTCGATGTAGACCTCGCGCACGATGTCGCGGGCGGCCATGATCTGCTTCGTGTCCATCACGGGGCGGATCTCAGGCGCGTGCCCGGTGATGTTC
Organism: Tannerella serpentiformis; assembly: GCF_003033925.1. Lineage (NCBI taxonomy): Bacteria > Pseudomonadati > Bacteroidota > Bacteroidia > Bacteroidales > Tannerellaceae > Tannerella > Tannerella serpentiformis. Next base: position 255,779 of record NZ_CP028365.1, on the reverse strand, counting down.
TGCCGGATCACCTGTTTCTCTTCCTCCTTCTTCGGGTAGTTGATGATGACCTTGAGCATGAATCGGTCCACCTGCGCCTCGGGCAGCGGGTAGGTGCCTTCTTGCTCGATGGGGTTCTGCGTGGCCATGACGAGGAAGGGGGCGGGGAGCTTGTAGGTCGTTTCGCCGATGGTCACCTGCCGCTCCTGCATGGCTTCGAGCAGTGCGCTTTGCACCTTGGCCGGGGCACGGTTGATCTCGTCAGCCAGCACGAAGTTGGCGAAGATGGGGCCTTGGCGCACTTGAAATTCCTCGTTCTTCTGGCTGTAAACCATAGTCCCGATCACGTCGGCCGGGAGCAAGTCGGGGGTGAACTGGATGCGGCTGTATTTGGCGTCGATCAGTGAGGCGAGCGTCTTAATGGCGAGCGTTTTGGCCAGCCCGGGGACGCCCTCGAGGAGGATGTGCCCGTCGGAAAGCAGGCCGATGAGCAGCGACTCGATGAGGTGTTTCTGCCCGACGATCACTTGATTCATTCCCATGGTGAGCGTTGTCACGAACGTGCTGTGGCGCTCGATTCGCTCATTCAATTCCCGGATATCTACTGTTTGATTCATAGACGTTTGATTGATACTTATACTGTCCTTTTCTATTCTGGGGCGCAAAAGTAGACCCTTTAGCGAGTGAGTGCCCGCGAGGCGTGGTTAAAGAAATGGAAGCTGTTTTGAATTTGCTGAAGCGCGGATGGATGCTGCGGAGGGATGGGCGATTATTCGTCGTCGGCGACGTTTTTCCGGCGTGAGGGGCGGGCGTAGCGCTGGCCGATCTCTTTGACGACGGCTTTGAGGGAGCCTTCGAACCGTGAGGCCTTCTTGAGGTAGCCGTAGACCTCGTTGGCCTCGGCCAGAGCGTCGGCGGAGGAGGCGTAGATGGTGTCGTCGAGCTTTTCGAGCAGCGAGGCGACGGAGGCGCGGAGGCCTTTGAGTCGGTGCATAAGCAGGACGTCGTGCTCGAACTCGTCCACGTCGAAGGTCGACAAGAGGTATTTGGGGAAGCTCTGGGCGCCGCGGAGGGCCATGTCGACAAAAGCGGCGGTGCGCGGGCCGGAGGGCCTGATGCGCCGCTTGTCAGCGGTAGAGAGGGCGATCAGGAAAGGCAGTTCGGACTCGATTTTCTTGATCATCTCTTGGATTTTGTCGCATGATGCCTCGCTGAGCGTGGCCGAGACCAGATTTTTCGTCTTGTTCATCGCAGTAGGGGTTATGATTGATGGCGTAAAGGTAGCGGCTGTCTTTGAATGATGCTTGTGTGATCAAATTTTGATGACGCGCGAGCAACAACAAGCTGGCGAGTGATCAAATTTTGATGACACACGAGCAACAAGAAGCTGGTGCGTGATCAAATTTTGATGACGCATGAGCTTTTTTACCTCTTACGTGATCAAATTTTGATGACGCGCGAGTAACAAAAAGCTGGCGTGTGATCAAATTTTGTTCACGCGTGATCGAATTTTGATGACGTGTGAGGTTTTTTACCTCTCGCGTGATCGAATTTTGATGACGCGTGAGGTTTTTTACCTCTCACGTGATCGAATTTTGATGACGCGTGAGGTTTTTTACCTCTCACGTGATCGAATTTTGATGACACATGGATAACGCAAGCGGACGAAACAAGAAAGGGAGCCCACGGATGAGCTCCCTTTGCTTATACCTTATAGAATAGGGCCGGATGACGGGCGGCGGATGCCCGCGGGTCTGCCCTTCAGGCTAATCCCACTTGTAGCTGAAGCCGAAACTGAGGATCTGGTTCGTTTGGACGTAGGAATCGTAGCCGGGCGTCTTCGTGACGCTGTCGTCGAAGCGGAGGTAGACGTTGATCATGGTCGAGAAGAAGCGGCTGAAGGCCATGTCGAGCGAGTTTTCGAACTCGGCCAGGATGTTCCGGTAGGTGGTGTTGTAGTAGAGGCGTGATTTCCACGTGACGTTGTGGTTGGGCTTGAGTACCATGTCCATACGAACCGTGGAGCCGATCTTATGCAGCACGCGTTCGTAGCCTCCGGAGGCGTCTTTGGGGAAGCCGTGGGGGCTGCGGTCGACGGCGGCGTCGAGGCTGTACATGTGGGTGTAGGAGATGGGTGCGATGTTGACGGCCAGCTTGAGCGAGCGGCCGCGGGTGCGGAATTTCTTCTCCAGGTCGTACTTCATACCCAGGCCCACGTTGACGATGTAGGGCGAGAGGAGGGCCACCTGGCGGACGTTGGTGTTCTTCTTATAGTTGGCCACGAGTGGCGTCTTGAGTTCGCCGTCGATGGTGTAGAACCAGCGGCTGAAGGCGCGGTAGCCGAAGTTGGTGTAAAGGCGGAAGAGGTTGTCGCCGAACTTGTAGTTGCGGAGCGTGTCGTCGGAGGCGGTGTAGACGCTGAGGTCGACCTGGAGGAGGTTCTTGAGCTGGATGCGGTCGCGGGCGTAGTTGTACTGGAAGAGGTTTTTGGAGAGGATGTTCAGGTTGCTGTTGCCCTCTTTGTACCAGTTGGGCGAGACGTAGTTCTGTGAGAAGCGGAGGGAGCTTTCGAGCGACGAGGTCCAGTAGCGGCGGTCGGGGATGAACTTCGGGGGCGCGTCGTAGTCGTTGGCCGAGCGCTCGACGTGGTAGACGGGCACCTGCACATTGCCGTTCATGCGCATTCGCAGCGTGCGCTCCACGGGCAGGTCGTCGGCACTGTGGCGGAAGTAGTTCGGGTGGTAATGGCGCACGTAGCGATAGGCGTAGTCCTGGATGATGATGCGGTTTTCGGCCCGTTCAAAGGGGTGAATGGGGCGGTAGAGGGAGCGCTCCCACGGTCGATCGTTGAGATCCATGGGGCGGTAGAAGACGATGCGCCGCGCATTGTCGAGGTTCTTCTTTTTGAAGAGCACGGGCATGAAGAGCGGGTTGACGATGATGGTGTCGTTGAAGGTGAAGTAGCTCGGTATGCGGCCCGTGGCGCTCCTCCAGTAGCGCGACCAGTAGAGCGCGCGGTCGGACATGGTGAGCGGTTCCGTGGGGAGGATGATGGGCGTGCTGAGGTCGGTGGCTGCGGGGCGTTCCAGGGTCGTGTCACGTCGGGCACGGCGCTCCATCCGCTCCAGTAGGCGGGCGTTCAGGTCGCTGGGCTCCGCGCGGAGGGTGTCGGGCGTGGTGGTACGCTGGCGGACGGTGGGCTGCGAGGTGTGGGTCGGCTCGGCCGATTGGGCGACGGAATCGCGTCGCATGGCCCGCTCCATGCGAGCGCGGATGCGGGCGTCGTTGTTCAAGTCTTGCGCTACGGAAGCGGTAGCCAGGAGGATCAGTCCAGTAGCGACGGTCAGGAGTCGCGTGCAAACGTTACGTGTTTTAGTCTTCATCGTGTGTCTACATTAATAGGAGTGTGTGTGATGGCCGGCAAAAGTAGGCGGTGAATCTGAAGCTGTACGCCCTACATTTGTCCGCCGTTATGCATACCCCCCAACAGATACACATCAGCGATTACGCGTACGCACTCCCCGACGATCGGATTGCGAAGTACCCCCTGGCCGAGCGCGACGCCTCCAAACTGCTCATCTATCGCGGTGGGCAGATCCGCGAGACGCTCTTCCGCCACTTGCCCGACTGCCTGCCGGACGGTGCACTGCTTGTCTTCAACAACACCCGGGTCATTCGGGCCCGCCTACTGTTCCGTAAGGACACCGGCGCCATGATCGAAATCTTCTGCCTCGAGCCAGCCGTGCCGAGCGACTATGAGCAGTCGTTTGCACAGACGGCCCATTGCACCTGGCATTGCCTCGTGGGCAACAGCAAGCGATGGAAGTCGGGCCAGCTGCACACCACGGTCACCGTCGGCGGTGAACCAGTTACGCTCTCGGCCGAACGCGTCTCCGTAGCGGGCGAGGCGGGCGATCTCGTCGATTTCCACTGGGACAATCCCCGCTGCACCTTCTCCGACGTGCTCGAGGCTGTCGGCGTACTGCCCATTCCGCCCTATCTGCACCGTGAGACAGAGGCGCAAGATCTGCAGACGTATCAGACCGTCTATTCGAAGGTCAAGGGCTCCGTGGCGGCGCCTACGGCCGGGCTGCACTTCACGCCTGCGGTGTTGGCCGAGCTGGACGCCCGAGGGATCGAGCGCGAAGAAGTGACGCTACACGTAGGCGCTGGAACTTTCCGCCCCGTCAAGAGTGACACGATCGGCGGTCATGCGATGCACACGGAGCACTTTGCGGTCACGCGGCGGACAGTGGACCGACTGCTGGCTAAGCCGGAGCATGTGATCGCCGTGGGTACGACGTCGGTACGTACGCTCGAGAGTCTCTATTATATCGGTTGTGCGTTGGCGCGGGATGGAGCGGACGAGTCGGCCGACGGAGCGTTCACCGTGGGCCAATGGGAGCCGTACGACGCCGATGCACCCACGCTGACGGCGGAGGAGGCGCTCCGGGCCATCCTTAGCTACCTGGACCGCCGCGGGATGGATCGCCTGTGGGCCGCCACACAGATCATCATTGCGCCGGGGTACCAGTTCAAGATCGTACGCGGTATGGTCACCAACTTCCACCAGCCACAGAGCACCCTGCTGCTGCTTGTCTCGGCCTTCGTGGGTGGGGATTGGCGCACGATCTACGACTACGCCTTGGCGCACGACTTCCGATTCTTGAGCTACGGCGATAGCTCGCTGTTGTTATAGTCCGTCGTCCTGGATCGACACACGGACTGTGCAGCAATAACCCCCAAACTTGCTTCGTTCAATTAGAAATGAAAACCCTGTACGCAATTAGAAAACATGCGGCGCTTTCCCTGGTCTGCTGCCTGCTGATCGGCCTCGTCACGTCTTGCAAGACGGTCAAGCTGAAGGATGCCGAGGAAAAACAGCAACTCGGAGAGTACTATGCCGCGGCGGAGATGTATCGGAAGCTCTACACCAAGTCGAAGCCCGACCAGAAGGACTTGCGCGCTTACATCGCTTACCGCATGGGATACTGCAACCAGCGCGTAAACAACAACGGCCGAGCGATCAGTGCCTACCTCAATGCCCTCCGTTACGATTATCCGGACAGCCTCTTGCGCTTCAGACTCGGTCAGGCGTGTCAGAAAGAGGGACGCTACGACGAGGCCGCCCGGTATTACCGCGAATATTTGGCTGAGGCGCCCACGGATCAGCGTGCCGTACTGGCTTTGGCGGGCTGTGATTCGGCCGTCAGATGGCGCGATCGGCCGACGCTTTACCAGGTCTCCCGCATGGAGGTCTTCAATTCTCGGCGCAGTGAGTGCTGCCCCATGTATTATGGTGACAAATACGATCAAGTTTACTTCAACTCCACCCAGGGGATCGTCCATAAGGATTCCGTCAATGCTATCACGGGGCTGAAAAACAATGCGCTCTTCTTCGCCAAGAAGAATGAGCAGGGCGTCTGGACAAAGCCGAAGGAGGTGGAGGACCCAGTGGCCAGCGAGTATGATCAGGGTACGCCCTCGTTCACCCGAGATGGCAACACGATGTACTACACCTTCTGCGCCGTCGACGCTACCGAGCCGCGCACGGCTGAGATCTACCAATCCTTGCGCAGCGGGGCTGCATGGAGCAAGGGTCAGCGTGCGAACGTGTTGAAGGACTCGATCACGCTGCTGGCCCACCCAGCGGTTTCGCCCGACGGGAAGTACCTCTATTTCGTGGCCGAATCCGTCGGCGGATACGGTGGCAAGGACCTCTTCCGATCGCGAATCGTAGGCGGTTCGGACTTTGGCGGCATGGAGAACCTTGGCCCCGTGATCAATACGGCGGGCGATGAGCTGTTTCCCTACGTCCGCGACTCGGTGACGATCTACTTCGCCTCCGACGGGCATCCCGGGATGGGCGGGCTCGACCTGTTCCGCGCCAAGCAGGACAGCGCCGGGCAATGGCACGTGGAGAACCTCGGCGCGCCCATCAACTCGTCGTTCGACGATTTCGGTATCACGTTCGAGGGACAACGCGAGCGCGGACTTTTCTCCTCTAATCGCGGCGATGCGCGGGGCTGGGATCACATCTATTCGTTCGAGTATCCCACGTTCACGATGAAGATTGATGGTTACGTTTCCGATGTCGACGAGGTGCCCATCGATAAAGCCATCGTCCGAATTGTAGGTCGTGACGGCATGAACCGCAAGATACCGGTTAAGAAAGACGGGTCGTACAGCGTCGAGCTTGCCCGGGGGATGGACTACGTGATGATGGCCGAAGCGCCCAACTACCTCAACCAAAATTTCGAGCTGAAGACCGAGGCGGAGGAGAAGAATGAGACGTACTACGTGGACTTCTTCCTCTCGCCCACCGACAAGCCGGTCGTTGTTGAGAACATCTTCTACGATTTCGATCGTGCAACGCTTCGCCCCGAGTCAAAGGAAGCCTTGGATCGGTTGATCAAACTGCTTCGTGATAACCCCTCTGCGCGGATCGAGCTGGGTGCGCACACCGATCGGAAGGGATCGGACGCCTATAATGAGGGTCTGGCGCAACGCCGCGCACAGTCGGTCGTGGATTACCTCATCGCTGCGGGCATCGACGCGGCACGCCTGACGGCCAAAGGGTACGGCAAAATGGTTCCGAAGACCATCACGGCCAAGCTGGCCGAGAAGTATCCCTTCTTGCCCGAGGGCACTGTGCTCAGTGAGGAGTTCGTCAACAGTCTGCCGCAGGAGCAGCAAGAAGTGGCCGACCAACTGAATCGGCGGACGGAGTTCCAGGTGACCGGCATGGACTATGAGATAAAATAGATCGCACGACCACATGGGCCGTCTGACGGACAGCCTATCCGGCCGGACAGATGCAGTTACGCAGCCGCTGCACCTGTCCGGCCGTTTTTATTTTATTGATTATGCCGACTGCAGGGTTGCAGTTCTAAAAGAATACATATATTTGTTCGCCCATAGGAGAGATGCGGAACCATTTCTCCTGAGAAGTGTCCTTAGTTTAAGACCTGAAAATTTTCACATCACTTGATAACCGTCAAGATAGAGCTCCCCCTGCGTGATACGTGGGGGGAGCTTTTTTTTCTTCAGGATGGGAAAACGGTTTGCGTAGAGATAGGTCCGTATGCAGAATGGCTGTAAAGCGGCTTATTGAGTTGCTGGCGAGCCGTTTGCGGGGTATAAAAACAAACGCTGAATGGCAACTCTGCACGCTGCAGAGTAGGAAAACAAAGTCTGTTTTGAGGTTCTGCACGCTGCGGAGTAGAAAAACAAAGTCTGTTTTTGGGTTTTGCACGCTGCGGAGTGCGAAAACAAGATCTGTTTTTGGGTTCTGCACACTGCAGAGTGCCAAAACAAACTTTGTTTTTGAGGTCTGCACACTGCGGAATGCGGAAAACAGATTTTGTTTTCGTACTCCGCAGCGTGCAGAGTGGGAAAACAGAACTTGTTTTTAAGTCATTCAGCGTGCGGAGTATGGAATCGAGATTTGTTTTATAGGTTAAATGACGTAAAGGTATAGCATGCGTATACCGTGTGTATACCCCTACGATATGCGTAATCAAAAATTGAAAAACAAAAGGTGAATCACGCTGCTTGTGTAGGTATCATTTTTATTTTGGAAGATCTATCATGTACAGGATTGGGGCGCAAAAGCATATGCCCTACAATACATCTGTAGCATGCAGATAAATACAGATAGGAATAGATTGAATCCTGATTGGGAGAATGTATAGGTCTGCTCATTCCTTTGGGTCTACCCATTTACATATAGGGTACATGCGGGGACGTATGCTTTTACGCCCCTACCAGGCGATGAATAACTTATACCGATAAAGAATACTACTCATGCAGACGGCAGGGTATATGCAGGGGCATATGCAATACACCTCTACCGAGTGCACAATAGGTACACCCAAAAAGGAATGATAACCGTGCATGCAGAACGGTTCAGATTTCGTTTCCCGATTTTCGGTCAGAACGGATAACCGATAGCGAAATGCCAAGCGAAATTGTTGGTCAGATTGGGGCGGGAGATGGCCCAGCGACGCGCACCGCGTTGTCCGGGGTCGTAGGCCTTGAGTCCGGTATCGAAGCGGATGAGGAAATAGTCAAAATCGAGTCGGAGACCGAGTCCGTACGAGAGGGCGATCTCACGGTAGAAGCGTGAAAGGCGAAAATCGCCGTCGGGCTGATAGCCGTAACGACGTATGGTCCAAATATTTCCAGCATCTATGTAGGCGGCGAGCTCGAACTTCCAGAAGAGGCGTGTGCGGTATTCGATGTTCGCATCGAGTCGGATGTCGCCCACTTGGTTGATGAACGACGTGGACTCCTCGTCCGCCATACTGCCCGGGCCAAGTGTGCGGACGGACCACCCGCGATTATTATTTGCGCCGCCGGCATAGTATCGGCGCACGAAGGGTATTTCCGTGGAGTTTCCGTAGGGAACGCCCAGCCCGCCACCGATGTGAAAAGCGACGCTGTTTCGTGCATCGAGAACGATACTGCGGGCATAGTCGATGTCGGCCTTCACGAACTGCGAATAAGTCGTTCCGAAGAGCTTATAACTACCGTCCGCGCCGCGGGATGCGCCTAACAAATGCGAGAGGCCATAGAGCGCATTGCCGGCCAGCTCGATCGCCGCACGAAGGGAATGCGCGCTGCGGTTCCGACGCATCGGGTCGTAACTGTTGAGCGAGTATGTATAGCCACTGCTTACGATGAACATGTCGGAGTAGTTGTATTTAGCCGTCAGCTCAGGTAATCGACTTCTGAAAGCCGTGTCGACGTGCAGCATGTATATGTAATCGACATCAATGAGCTTAAGTGTGTGGCGCGCAGGGTGGTTGGACGCGCCCGTTTGCCAGTTATAATTCCAGCCGCCGGATATGATGGCACGTCGATATTCGGGTCGGCGCTGCTGATCATAGCTGATTTTGAACTCGGTGGTGGCCCGCATGCGCCGCCGGAAGGCGTAACTGGCGAAGGGGAGGAGGAATGTCGGGAAATGGATAGAGGCTTCCGTTTCAAATTCCCAGTAATTGCCCCAACCACTCCTGCGATCGCCGCCGGAAAGGGCCTCGTACGCACCGCGGACTCGTGTCGACAAAAGTTCCGAGCCCCTCAGCAGGTTGCGATGACGGTAACTAACGGCCGAGGCGAAGCCCAGATCACCGCCGGAGTTGGTGCCTTCAAGTTCCAATCCGAAACCCTGCGGTGGGGCGGCTGCAGTAATGATGGTCGTTTGGAGCCTTACGGTGTCCGAGGGGTTATCCGTGGTTTCCTCGTATCGCAGGCTCACATGCCGCAGGGCTCCCAATCCGGCCAGCGAAGAGTAAGTCCGCTCGGCGTCGCGTTCATTAAACAGATGGCCCGGCAGCAGGAAGCAGCGCCGATAGAGCACGCCCGGGCGAAGCAGATGTTGGCCCGCAGCGTAACGGATCTCCACGTCACGAATGCGCACCGTGTCGGTCGCCGTGCGGAATAGGGTCGATGAATCTGTAAGGTGTGTCCTGCTGTCCACCAGGATACGCACCGAGTCGACGCAATAGAGTCGGTGCGGGTGCTCGATCGGTAAGGAGTCCGTGGCGATGCGGACGGGCCGGATGCGCATAACCAAATCGACGCGCTCCGGGACGGAGCTGTCGGCCGAGAAGTAGATATAATCGCGGTGAAAGGCAAAATATCCGTTCCGACGCATAAGCGACGTGATGCGTTGGCGCTCCTGTTCTAGCTCATCGCGGTCGAATCGTTGTCCGACTCGGATGGGCGTCGGCTCGGTGCGTAGCAAAGAGTCCATCCGATCGTCACCCGGTTCGAGGCGATAACTGGCAATCAGATACGGTGCGCCGGAGCGAATGCGGTAACGGACCGTGGCGCGTCGGCTGCGCGAGGTGTCGATCGCATAGTCCACCGCAGCCTGCACGAACCCCTTGTTCACCATGTAGCGCCGGAGCTCGTCGCGCGAGAGGACGATGAGTGACGTATCCATGATCACAGGAGCCTCGCCCATGCGGCGCAGCAGTCGGTCTGACCAACGGCCACGGTCGCTGGACCAGTCATAGACGTAGAGCGGCCATTTGAGTAGGCCGAAGATCTTTTGATTGGGATGCTGGTGGAGGTAGGACTTCAGTTCGGAGGTGGGGATGGGCGAGTAATCTGCTTCCACGCGTACGCGGTCAAGCAAGTATTCGCCTTCGCCCACATAGCGCGTCGTGCTGCACGAAGCCAGCACAAGGAGCGCGAGGAGGACAGGGGTGATGCGGGGCATATAGAATATGTATAGTGCGTGAGGAATGATTGACAATCGGGCGTCCCGACGGCTGGCAAAGGTAGGGCGCGGGGCAAAAAACGAAATCCGACGACCAAGTCTGCTCCGTGAATACCTGTCCCGTCGGGTGGCGAGAAAGCGTCGTTTGGTACGTGGAGTCACCTCGGGGCATACGGTGTGGCAACCCTTCCGGTCGGCTGACACCCCGTGCGCATTCGTAGGGAACACCACCTCAGCCGCTGCCCCCATCCGCCGACTGAGTCCGCCTCCCTATACCTATTATATATATGTATAGCCCGCCTGGCACCGCTCGCCCTCCCGATCGACGGATCACCCCGCAACCGACGCCTGTCCCTCTCATCCGTCCACAGACCTTGCACGCACAATGCGGCGGCTTAAGTCCCCATCAAGCGGGGTCAATCTGTCGATTCGGCGGAGGCAGTCCGCCCCTGCGCAGGCCCCACCTCCGGGGTCGGATTGGGGTGGGCCGTCCTCAGAATGGTCGGGCGGAAGTGTCAGTCGGGGGCGGTGTTTACACTTTTCGGTATTCCTTTGTGATCCAATTACAGAACCACATGGATTATGCACTCAATAAACGATAACGAACTGTTGCAGGCCGATCTCACGGCATGTGTGCGCACACTGCGCGAAGGCGGACTGATCCTTTATCCCACCGACACGATCTGGGGCATAGGCTGTGATGCGACCTCCGATGAGGCCGTCCGACGGGTTTATGCGCTCAAGCGGCGCGCCGATCACAAAGCCATGTTGACCCTCGCTGACAGCCCGGGACGAGTGATGGGGTACGTCGACGCCATCCCCGACATCGCCTGGGACCTCATCGAGCTCTCCGAACGTCCGCTGACGATCATCTATCCCCACGGACGGAACCTCGCGCCGTCGCTGCTCGGCCCAGACGGCTCGGTGGGCATACGCGTCACCCGCGAACGATTCTCACATGCGCTCTGTGAACGCTTTCGCCGTCCCATCGTGTCGACCTCAGCCAACCTCAGCGGACAAGCCGCGCCCGGATGCTACGACGAGGTCTGCCAGGAGATCATCCGCGGCGTGGACTACGTCGTCCATTATCGGCGCACGGATCGCTCCACAGCACGTCCCTCGGGCATCATCCGATTAGGCGCCGACGGAACCATTCAAGTCATACGCGAGTGATGATGAACCGCCGCCGCCAACGTCTCCTCTATCTGTCGTCCGACTTCGTCACCGCGGCCGTAGCGTGGGCTGTGCTCAACGTGGTACGCTTTCACGAGGTGGCCCGCTACGACTTCGGTACGCTGGCCGACTTCCTCGGCTATCGGCAAGTCATTCAGGTGCAGCTTATCGTACCCTTCTTCTGGCTGGCCCTCTATTTCCTTTCGGGTTACTACAATCGGCCCTTCGGCAAGTCGCGTATCGAGGAGGCCTTCACCACCTTCGTGAGCGTCGGGCTAGGGTGCGTCGTCATCTTTTTCGTGGTCATCCTCAACGACCTCCCGCGTTCGTTCGACGTTTACTATATCATCTTCTTCACCTACTGCGCGCTGCAATTCGTCCTGACCTACCTCGGGCGCAACATGATCACGAATCATGCTCTGCGGATGGTACGCCGCGGACTGTGGGTGACGGATGTCTTAGTCATCGGAACGGGTCAGCACGCCCCGGAGGCACGGCGCGATCTGGAACGGTTGGGCTATCGGGTGGAAGGGTTCGTCGGCCAACCGTCGACGGCGGAGGGTGTGCAGGAAACGCTGGGCTGTATTAGTGACTTGCCCGCGCTGATGGCCTCACGGACCGCACATGAGCTGGCGCTCGTCGTGGAGCCGGGGGGCGACGCCGACGCCGTGCACATTCTCTACTCACTCTACCGCTATAAGTGCCCCGTGAAGATCTGGGCGGCCAAGAACAGTCCGCTGGGGCGTGTCGGTGCGCGGACCATCCACGGCATCCCCCTGATCGACGCCACGGACAACAACTTCTCCGAGGCGGGTAAGAACCTCAAATGGTTGGCCGATAAGATCGTTTCCGCTATCGCTCTCCTGCTGCTCTCGCCCGTCTACGCCTACCTGGCTATCGGCGTCAAGCGTAGCTCGCCCGGCCCCGTACTGTTTCGGCAGGAGCGCATCGGGCGCGGTGGCCGACCCTTCACGATCTACAAGTTCCGCACGATGTACGTCGGTGCCGATCGTGACGGCCATCAGCTGACTCAACAGGACGACGACCGCGTGACGCCCTTCGGCGGTTTCCTCCGTAAATATCGGCTGGACGAGCTGCCGCAGTTCTGGAACGTGCTCATTGGCGACATGTCGCTCGTCGGGCCACGGCCTGAGCAGCGGTACTACATCGACCGCATCGTCCGCACTGCGCCCTACTTCTATTTATTGCACAACGTTCGCCCCGGCATCACCTCCTGGGGCATGGTCAAGTATGGCTATGCCGACACGGTGGAAAAGATGATCGAGCGCCTCGACTACGATATCCTCTATTACGAAAATATGTCCCTCGCCCTGGACCTGACTATCCTTATTTATACGGTCAGGACGGTGGTCACGGGCAAGGGCGTATGAAACACACGAACCACATGACAAACGAAAACCGCTTCTATCGCTTCCTGCTCTGGCGCGAACGCCACATTCGGGAGCGCAACTTCATTCTCATCATCAGTTTCCTGGTCGGTATCGGTGCCGCTACGGCCTCCCTACTGCTGAAGTTCCTTATCCACACCATCCAGCAGTTGCTCTGGGCCAACATCCGCGAGGGAGCCAACTATTGGCTGCTCCTTTACCCCATCATCGGCATCCTGCTGGCCGGAGTCTTCGTCTATTACGTCGTCCGCGACGACATCAGCCACGGCGTCACCAAGATCCTCTATGCCATCTCACAGCGCAAGAGCCGCATCAAGCCGCACAACATGTGGAGCTCGCTCGTGGCCAGTTCGCTGACGATCGGATTCGGCGGATCGGTCGGGGCCGAGGCGCCCATCGTGCTCACTGGCGCTGCCATCGGGTCGAACCTCGGCCGACTCTTCCGCATGGAGCAGAAAACGCTCATGCTACTCGTCGGCTGTGGTGCCGCGGGCGCCGTGGCGGGTATCTTCAAGGCTCCGATCGCCGGATTGGTCTTCGTCATCGAGGTGCTCATGCTCGACTTGACGATGACGTCCGTCTTGCCCCTGCTCATCTCGTCCGTCACGGCCGCCACGATGTCGTACGTCTTCTCCGGCACCGAGGCCATGTTCCAGTTTTCGCAGACCGAGGAGTTCGTCATGGAGCGCATCCCCTACGTCCTCTTGCTGGGCATCTTCTGCGGACTCGTCTCGCTCTACTTCACCCGTGCCATGCTGCGCGTCGAAGGGATCTACGCCGGCCTCTCGCACCGCTGGCAACGCTTCATCCTCGGCGCGGCCATGCTCAGTATCCTCATCTTCCTTTTCCCCCCACTCTACGGCGAGGGCTACGACACGATCGAGACCCTGCTCAACGGCGACTTTATCCACCTCATGGACCAAAGCCCCTTCCTCGGCATGGAGAATGGCTATTGGGGCATCGTCATCTTCCTCGGCCTCATCCTCCTCACGAAAGTCTTCGCCTCGGCGGCCACCAACGGCGGCGGCGGATGCGGTGGCGTCTTCGCCCCGAGCCTCTACATCGGCTGCATCGCGGGCTTCTTTTTCTCGCACATCCTCAACTTCTTCGGCCTGCCGGTCGACCTGCCCGAAAAGAATTTCGCCCTCATGGGCATGGCCGGCACCATGTCCGCCGTCATGCACGCCCCCCTGACGGGCGTCTTCCTCATCGCCGAGCTGACCGGCGGCTACAACCTCTTCCTGCCGCTGATGATCACCTCCATCGGCTCCTACGTCACCATCCGCGCCTTCGAGCCCCACAGCCTCTACACCATGCGTTTGGCCCAAAAGGGCGAACTCCTGACGCACCATAAGGACAAGGCCGTGCTGACGCTCATGAACGTCGGCAGTGTGATCGAAACGGACTTCATCGCCGTCCGCCCCGATATGAGCCTCGGCGACGTCGTCAAGGAGGCCATCGCCAAGAGCTCCCGCAGCATGTTCCCCGTGGTCAACACCGAAGGCGTGCTGCTGGGCATCGTGCTGGTGGACAACATCCGCAACATCATGTTCCGCCCCGAGCTGTACGAGCGTTTCCGCGTCTCGCGCTTCATGGTCTCGCCCCCCGCGCGCATTGTCAACGACATGCCGATGGAGAAAATCATGCACATTTTCGACGACACCAAGGCCTGGAACCTGCCCGTCGTCGACACCGAAGGCACCTACATCGGCTTTGTCTCCAAGTCGAAAATCTTCAACGCCTATCGCGAAGTACTTGTCGACACGTTCACCGGCGACTGACCTCCGAAGCCCCACAACAACATCTCGAGAATTGGATTCAAGACGGATCACCTGCTGTGCGTCTTGAATCCTTTTTGTTTTACGCCGAATCGCATGCAATCCGAAGCGAAACAATTTTGTATCGGATCGGATTGCACGCCATCTAATTCATATCCGATTTGAATCACTACAAATGGCATGCAATCCGAAGTGAAACAATTTTGTATCAGCTCAGATTGCACGCCATCTGACCCGTATCCGATTTGAATCACATCGAATCGCATGCAATCCGAAGCAAAACAATTTTATATCAGCTCAGATTGCACGCCATCTGACCCGTATCTGATTTGAATCATACCAGATTGCATACTATCTGGTCACATTCAAATTTGAAGATTGATGGATCTCATGCGATCTGATCAAACACAAAGTCTATTCAGATGAGATGGCAAGCATGGCCGCGTGGATCCATTTGGATTTGAATCGAATCTTACGTCATACGATCAGGAGCATATTTTGGCGCGATCGTAAACACGAATCAGGGGTCGAAAACCGAACGGGAAGCGCAAAATTGCAATCTACAGTTTGCATTTTTGATGGTGTTTTTACGCGCAAATCCTATCTTTGCCCGCGGAAATTTGAACTGACTTATGGAGGCATTCTATCGAACGCACAAATATCTGGTGACGCATCTGGGGACACCTGTGCGCCGCGGCCTAATGGACGAGGTGGACTGGAGTCAGCGCCTGATCGGGATCAAGGGCTGCCGTGAGATTGGTAAGACGACGTTTCTGCTCTCTTACGCTCGCGAATACTTCGCCCCCGATGGCCGCGAATGCCTGTACGTCAACCTGAACAACTTCATCTTCACCGAACGCACCCTCACGGACTTCGCCGGCGAATTTTACGCCGCTGGAGGCAAGGTGCTCCTCATCGATCAGATCTTCAAGTATCCCAACTGGTCGCGCGAACTGCGGTACTGCTACGATCATTACACCAACTTGCGGATCGTCTTCACCGGATCGTCCGTCATGCGCATCAAGGAGGAGAACCACGAGGTGGGCGACATCGTGGCGCCTTACTACCTGCGCGGCTTCTCCTTCCGCGAATACCTCAACCTCAAGACCGGCCTCGACCTGCAACCCTTCAGCTTCGATATGCTCATGCGCGATCGCTATCTCATCGCCCGCGACATCTGCGACCAGGTCAACCCCGGCGAGTATTTCCACGACTACCTTCATCACGGCTTCTACCCCTTCTTCCTCGAGAAGCGCAACTATTCCGAGAACCTGCTCAAGATGATGAACATGACCCTCGAGGTCGACGTGCTCTACATCCGCCAGATCGAGCAGCGCTACCTGCCCAAACTGCGCCGCCTGCTCTACCTGATTTCGCAAAACGAGCCCTGCACGCTCAACATCAGTCAGCTCAGCAAGGACATCGGCACCTCACGCGCCACCGTGATGAACTACCTCAAATACCTCAAGGACGCCCGCATGATCACCCTCCTCTACCCCCGCGGCGAGGAGTTCCCCCAAAAGCCCGTCTACGCCTACCTCTACAACCCGAACCTGCTGCACGTCATGAACCGTCAGACGCAGGACGAGCGCACCGTCAACGAGGCCTTCTTCTTCAACCAACTCCTGAAGGACAATCGCGTGAATGCTTACGACAGGCACAACAGCTTCCTGGTCAACGATCGCTACCTCTTCCGGGTCTCCTACCCCGAGGCGCGCTGGAAAGTCAGCCCCGACTTCTACTACGCCGTCGACGAGGTGGAGCCTCCCCTCGACGAGCCGAACTGCATCCCCCTATGGATGTTCGGCTTCTTATACTGATACAATCTCCACTGACTAAATATCCACATACAAGCAATCAGAATGTTACACACATCAAACAACAGATAGTTATGGCACGAGAAAAGAAATTTTTGACCTGTGACGGTAATCAAGCCGCGGCGCATATCTCGTATATGTTTTCCGAAGTGGCTGCCATTTACCCCATCACACCGTCGTCGACGATGGCCGAATACGTCGATGAATGGGCCGCCGCTGGGCGGAAGAACATCTTCGGCGAAACCGTATTGGTGCAAGAGATGCAGTCTGAAGGCGGAGCCGCTGGCGCCGTGCACGGATCGCTGCAGGCCGGTGCGCTGACCTCCACCTATACGGCCTCACAGGGATTGCTGCTCATGATCCCGAACATGTACAAGATCGCGGGCGAGTTCCTGCCCTGCGTCTTCCACGTTTCCGCACGTACCCTGGCCTCGCACGCCCTCTCCATCTTCGGCGACCACCAGGACGTGATGGCCGTACGCCAGACGGGCTTCGCCATGCTGGCCGAAGGCTCCGTGCAGGAGGTGATGGACTTGGCCGGTGTGGCACACCTGGCCACGATCAAGTCACGCGTCCCGTTCGTCAGCTTCTTCGACGGCTTCCGCACCTCGCACGAGATCCAGAAGATCGAGAAGCTCGACAACGAGGATCTCGCTCCGCTCATCGATCAAAAGGCCCTGGCCGAGTTCCGCGCCCGCGCCCTGAACCCGATGAACCCCGTGGCGCGCGGTATGGCTGAGAACCCCGACCACTTCTTCCAGCACCGCGAGGCTGGCAATCGCTTCTACGACGAAGTGCCCGCCATCGTGGAGGAATACATGGAAGAGATCTACAAGCTCACCGGTCGCAAATACGGCCTCTTCAATTACTACGGCGCCGAAGATGCAGACCGCGTCATCATCGCCATGGGCTCCGTGACGGAAGCCGCGCGTGAGGCCATCGATCACCTCGTAGCCAACGGCGAGAAGGTCGGCATGGTGGCCGTACACCTCTATCGTCCGTTCTCGGCTAAGCACTTCTTGGCTGCAGTGCCGAAGACGGTTAAGCGCATCGCCGTGCTCGACCGTACGAAGGAGCCGGGCGCCAATGGCGAGCCGCTCTACCTCGACGTCAAGGACTGCTTCTATGGCCGCGAGAATGCCCCGATCATCGTCGGTGGACGCTACGGCCTCAGCTCGAAGGACACGACGCCGGCACAGATCATTTCCGTCTTCGAAAACCTCGCCCTCAACGAGCCCAAGAACCACTTCACGGTCGGCATCGTGGACGACGTCACCTTCACCTCGCTGCCGATGAAGGAAGAGATCGCACTCGGTGGCGAAGGCATGTTCGAAGCCAAGTTCTATGGCCTCGGTGCCGACGGTACGGTGGGTGCCAACAAGAACTCGGTGAAGATCATCGGCGACAACACCGATAAGTATTGCCAGGCCTACTTCTCTTACGACTCTAAGAAGTCGGGCGGATTCACCTGCTCGCACCTCCGCTTCGGCGATCACCCGATCCGCTCGACCTATCTGGTGAACACGCCCAACTTCGTGGCGTGCCACGTGCAGGCCTATCTGCACATGTACGACGTGACCCGCGGTCTCCGCAAGAACGGCTCCTTCCTGCTCAACACCATCTGGGAGGGCGACGATCTGGTGCGCAACCTGCCCGTGAAGGTGAAGAAGTACTTCGCCAAGAACAACATCACGGTCTACTACATGAACGCCACCGAGATCGCCCAGCAGATCGGCCTCGGCAACCGCACGAACACCATCCTCCAGTCGGCCTTCTTCCGCATCACGGGCGTCATCCCCGTTGATCTGGCTGTGGAGCAGATGAAGAAGTTCATCGTCAAGTCGTACGGCCGCAAGGGTGAGGACGTGGTGAATAAGAACTACGCCGCCGTAGATCGTGGAGGCGAGTACAAGCAGCTTACCGTAGATCCCGCTTGGGCCGACCTGCCCGACGATCCGCGCGCTGCAAACAGCGCCCCGGCCTTCATCAACGAAGTGGTACGCACCATCAACGCTCAGGACGGCGACCAGCTGCCCGTATCGGCCTTCAAAGGCAGGGAGGACGGCACCTGGATGCAAGGCACGGCTTACTACGAGAAGCGCGGTGTAGCCACCTTCGTCCCCGAGTGGAACATGGACAACTGCATCCAGTGCAACCAGTGCGCCTACGTCTGCCCCCACGCTGCCATCCGTCCCTTCGTGCTTGACGAAGAGGAACAGAAGGGCGCCAACTTCCCCCAGCTCAAGGCACAGGGTAAGACGTTTGCGGGCATGAACTTCCGCATCCAGGTCGATGTGCTCGACTGCACCGGCTGCAGCAACTGCGTCGATGTCTGCCCGGGCAAGAAGGGCGAGAAGGCGCTCGGCATGAAGCACCTCGAGACGCAGATGGATCAGGTGCCAAACTGGAACTACTGCGTAGATCACGTCAAGACGAAGCAGCATCTGGTCGACACCAAGGCCAACGCCAAGAACTCACAGTTCGCCACGCCGCTCTTCGAGTTCTCCGGAGCCTGTGCCGGTTGCGGCGAGACGCCCTACGTGAAGCTCGTCACCCAGCTCTATGGCGACCGCGAGATGGTGGCCAACGCTACGGGTTGCTCCTCGATCTACTCCGGCTCCGTCCCCTCCACGCCCTACACGAAGAACGACATGGGCCGCGGTCCGGCTTGGGCCAACTCCCTCTTCGAGGACTTCTGCGAGTTCGGCCTCGGCATGGAGCTGGCCAACGAGAAGATGCGTGAGCGCATAGTGAAGCTCTTCAAGCAAGCTATCGAGAACGAACACACTCCGGCTGAAGCCAAAGAGCTGATGCAGGCATGGATCGACAACATGTTCGATGCCGATAAGACGAAGGAGTTGGCTCCGCAACTTGAGGTCATGATCGATCGTGGCATCAAGGAGGCCGATTGCTCCGTATGCAAGGAGCTGAAGGGCTTGACCCAATACCTCATCAAGCGCAGCCAGTGGATCATCGGTGGCGACGGTGCCTCGTACGACATCGGTTACGGCGGTCTCGACCACGTCATCGCCAGCGGCAAGGACGTCAACATCCTTGTGCTCGACACCGAGGTGTACTCCAACACCGGTGGACAGTCGTCCAAGTCCACGCCCGTGGGTGCCATCGCCAAGTTTGCCGCTGCCGGTAAGCGCGTCCGCAAGAAGGACCTCGGCCTCATGGCCACCACCTACGGCTACGTCTACGTTGCCCAGATCGCTATGGGTGCCGACCAGGCCCAGACGCTCCGTGCCATCCGCGAGGCCGAAGCCTACCCCGGCCCCTCGCTCATCATCGCCTACTCGCCCTGTATCAACCACGGTTTGAAGGCCGGCATGGGTAAGAGTCAGACGGAGAAAAGCAGGCCGTGGCTTGCGGCTACTGGCAGCTCTGGCGCTACAATCCGCAGCTTGAGGCCGAAGGCAAGAACCCCTTCATCCTCGACAGCAAGGCGCCGAACTTCGACGAGTTCCAGAACTTCCTCAAGGGCGAGGTGCGTTACGCTTCCGTCATGAAGCAGTACCCCGCCGAGGCAGCCGAGCTCTTCAAAGCCGCCGAGGAGAACGCCCGCTGGCGTTACCGCAACTATCAGCGTATGGCCTCGAACGAGTTCTGGGCGCTGGGACAATAACAGCAACGCAGAAGTATCTCCACATAGGACGTAGCGCGGTCTCGTCTTCTTGACGCCGACGCGCTACACCCTTCGGGGCGTCTCTTTCCTACACAAAGCAGGAAGGGGGCGCCCCGAATCTTTTGCCGGAGGGGGCCTGCGGGTCCCGGCGAAGTTGCAACCAGGTACCCGGGAAAACTTGGCAGGCGTCCCTGACGCCCCTGAAAGGCGCCAGGGGCGCCAGCCAAGTTTGCCGGATACAGGAGAACTCCCCCGGGTTTTACCCCTTGCGTGCCGTGCAAGGCCAGGGCAACCGCATCAAATCAAAACCACGCGTCTGAGAGATCTCTGTACCCCTACGGAGATCTCCCGGACAAGTGTTTTTGATCTCCGTACCCCTACGGAGATCTCTCGGACAAGTGTTTTTGATCTCCGTACCCCTACGGAGATCTCCCGGACTGGTGTTTTTGATCTCCGTACCCCTACGGAGATCTCCCGGACTGGTGTTTTTGATCTCCGTACCCCTACGGAGATCTCCCGGACTGGTGTTTTTGATCTCCGTACCCCTACGGAGATCTCCCGGACTGGTGTTTTTGATCTCCGTACCCCTACGGAGATCTCTCGGAGTGGTGGTTTTGATTTGATGCGGTTGCCCTGCGTGCAAGCCCCAAAACCCGCCCCCAAGAATCTTCCGACGAAAAAGACGCGAGGCCCCGAGGCTGGCCTGCGATCTTTTTTACTTTTGCGGCCGTTAAAAAATCATGAAAAGAAAGATGAACCCTGTCAAGTCGATTCGAACGAATCAACAAGCCCTGCTCCGCGAAGTCAGGGATTACGTGATGATTGCCCTCGGCATGCTGCTCTACAGTATCGGGTGGACCGTTTTCTTGCTCCCGAACAAGATCATGACCGGTGGCGTGCCTGGCATTGCCTCGATCATCTACTTCGCCATCAAGCTGCCCGTGCAGTACGTCTACTTCGGCGCCAACGTCTTCCTGCTCGTCCTCGCCATCAAGATCTTGGGGTGGAAGTTCAGCATCAAGACGATCTACGGCGTCTGTATGCTCACCCTATCGCTCGAAGTGGTGCAAGCCATCACGAAAGGCGTGTGGATGCTCCATGATCAACCCTTCATGGCCTGCGTCTTGGGGGCCTCCATCTGCGGCACAGGGCTGGGTATCGCCTTCTCGTCCAACGGCAGCGCCGGCGGTACGGACATCGTGGCCGCCATTATTAATAAGTACAAGGACATCACCCTGGGGCGCGTTATGATGATCCTCGATACGATCATCATCACCTCCAGCTACGTCGTGTTGCGCGACTGGGAGCGCGTCGTTTACGGCTTCGTCACCCTCTTCGTCACCAGCTTCATGCTCGACCAGATCGTCAACAGCGCCCGCCAGTCCGTGCAGTTCTTCATCATCTCCAAGAAGTACCAAGAGATTGGCCACGCCATCAACGCCATGCACCGCGGTGTGACCGTGATCGACACCGTCGGCATGTACACCGGCCAGCCGCAGAAGATGATCTTCGTCCTGGCCAAGAAACGTCAATCGACCACCATCTTCCGCATCATCAACGACATCGACCCCTCGGCCTTCATCTCGCAGAGCGCCGTGATCGGCGTCTACGGACACGGCTTCGACCACCTCAAGGTCAAGCAGAAGAAACATGGCACAGCCGCTGTCGAGGAGGCGCATGAACTCGGCGTTTGAGCTGAGTTTAAGCGGCGTTTAACCCGTATTAAAACACACGATCAGTTGCTACCCGATTGGAATACGAAACCAGTAAGAGCCATCCGTTACGGGGTGGCTCTTTTGCTGTTGGCTTACCTGCTGTGCCTGCCGCGCCGACTGTTCGACGTGCCTTACGCCACCGTCGTCACCGATCGCCACGGTGAGCTGCTCGGTGCACGCATCGCCACCGACGGACAGTGGCGCTTCCCGCCCTCCGACACGGCGCCAGACAAGTTTGCCCGCTGCCTCATCGCCTTCGAGGATCGTCATTTCTACCTCCACAACGGCGTCAACCCCGTGTCCATCTTGCGCGCCTTCGTGCAGAACGTTCGCGCGCGACGCATCGTCAGCGGGGGGAGCACGATCACCATGCAGACCATCCGACTCTCGCGCGGCGAACGGCGTACAGTGGGGGAGAAGCTGATTGAAATTGTTTTGGCCACTCGCCTCGAATGTCGCTACAGCAAGCGGGAGATCTTGGCGCTCTATGCCGCACATGCACCTTTCGGCGGCAACGTGGTTGGGGTGGAGGCAGCCACTTGGCGCTATTTCGGACACTCGTCCGCCGAGCTGTCGTGGGCCGAGGCTGCCATGCTGGCCGTGCTGCCCAATGCACCGTCGATGATCCACCTTTCGCGAAACCGTGAGGCGCTGCTCCGGAAGCGCAACCGACTGCTGCGCGAGCTGCATCGGCGAGGCGTGATCGACGATGCCGACTATGAGCTGGCCCTCAGCGAGGCGCTGCCTGAAGAGCCGCTGCCACTGCCCGCATTGGCCCCACATCTGGTGGCCGACTTTCAGCAGACACGCCCCGGTGAACGCATCGTTTCGACGATCGATAAGGGCATGCAGTCGCAGGTCGAAGCCGTGCTGGCACGGTGGCACGCAGAGTTTGCGCAGCAGGACATCCGAGACATGGCCGCGATCATCGTCGACGTTCGCACCGCCCGCGTGCTGGCCTACTGTGGCAATGCCCGCTTCGACGAGCGACAGCCCGGTAGTCAGGTCGACATCATCCGCGCGCCACGCAGCACGGGCAGCATCCTCAAACCCCTGCTCTACTGTGCCGCTATGCAGGATGGCGACATCCTTCCCCGTACCCTCCTGCCCGACATTCCGATCAACGTGAACGGCTTTGCGCCGCAAAACTTCAGCCTGCAATTCGAGGGGGCCGTGCCCGCCGAAGAGGTCATCGCCCGCTCGCTCAACGTACCCTCCGTCGTGTTGCTCCGCCGTTATGGCGTCCCCAAGTTCTACGACTTCCTGAAGCGCGCCGGTCTCACCACCCTCCGCCGACCGGCCTCGCACTACGGCCTTTCGCTCATCCTCGGCGGCGCCGAAGCCACCCTGTGGGACGTCACCGCGGCCTACGTCGACATGGCGCGTTGCCTCGAGGGACAGCCGCGCATCCCCCTTGCCCTGGCCGCCGATGAGAAGCAGCGCCGCTCCACCACCCCCTACGTCTTCACACCGGGTGGCGTCTGGCTCACGTTTCAGTCTATCAAGGAGGTGAATCGGCCGGAGGACATCGATTGGCGCACGATCCCTTCTATGCAGACCGTGGCGTGGAAGACGGGCACGAGCTACGGTTTCCGCGACGCGTGGGCCGTGGGCGTTACGCCGCGCTACGCCGTGGGCGTGTGGGTGGGAAATGCCTCGGGCGAGGGTCGGCCGGGGATCGTCGGGGCACGTACCGCCGGCCCTGTCCTCTTCGACCTCTTCAACCTGCTGCCCGCCGCGACATGGTTCGACATGCCCGGCGACGGTGCACTTGTCGAAGCCGAAGTGTGCCGCCAGTCGGGCTGCCTCAAGGGGCGCTTCTGCGACGCGTCGGACGTTGTCCCGATTTGTCCCAACGGGCAGCGGACGGAGCCTTGTCCTTACCACATACGCGTGAACCTGACCCCCGATGGTCGCTTCCGTGTCTACGAAAACTGTATGAGCGAGGCGAGCGCTGTGCCCGCCAATTGGTTTGTGTTGCCGCCCGCCTGGGAGTGGTATTACCGGCAGCAGCACCCCGAGTATCGTCCGCTGCCGCCCTTCATGCCCGGCTGCGGCGACGACTCCGACCGCCCCATGCAGTTCATCTATCCCCAAGACGCCTTTGCACGCATCACCCTGCCCCGCCAGCTCGACGGCACGCCCGGTGTCGTCACCTTCGAGTTGGCCCATAGCGATCCCAACGCCACTGTCTTCTGGCATATCGACGGCAATTACACCGCCTCCACGCGCGACTTCCACAAGCTCTCCCTCCACCTCGATCCCGGCCTCCACACGCTTACCGTGGTCGACGATCGCGGCCATACGCTCTCGGCCACCATCCGGGTGGAAGCGTCGTAAATCCCGTAACACAAAAAAGAGGATGCGCCGCGGGGCGTATCCTCTTCGTGCATATCGTGGCCATCCCTGCCGGGGATGCGCTGCGGTTACTTCCGTTTCTTTTTCGGCTGCTGCTTGTTGTAGTGCTCGAGCCCGACCCGGACGTTTTTCTTCAGTGCCTCGGACGAGAGCGTGGCGCCTGTCACGGCGTCTGGGGCTTCCTTCACGGCCTGGGACACGGCTTTGCCGTCCCAAAAGGTGAGGATGGCTTTGGCGCGGTCGAAGAACTTCGGTGTCTCTTGGTTGGGCAACGCTTCGACGCGCACCACCTTGTTTTGCTTGATGAAGATCTTCACGGGCGTGTGGCTTTGGTAGCCCTTCACGTCGCGGGTCAGCTCGGTGGTGTTGATCACCGTCATACCGTTCTCTTTCGTGATTACGCCGTCGCCGGCCTTGGCGGCCGTGAGCAGTAGCACTACGGACAGGACCGCGGCCACTGTCGTCAATCTCTTGTTCTTTCTCATTTTGTTTATTGGGGTGTATGAATAATATGTAGTAAGGGGGGACTTTATGGTCGCCCGAAATATGCTTTGGGTCTTCTTTTCTGGCCTTGATGCTTCTTTTCTTCCCTTGATGTTCTTCTTTTCTTCCCTTGATGGAAGAAAAGAAGCAAAAGAAGATCAAGGCCTCTACCGAGGCCGGGGAAGTTGGCCGGGTACATGATAGGGGTAATCGCCTACCAGCCAATTTGGCAGCCTACCTGTCACATTGGGTTG
This sequence comes from Tannerella serpentiformis, assembly GCF_003033925.1. Classification (NCBI taxonomy): domain Bacteria; kingdom Pseudomonadati; phylum Bacteroidota; class Bacteroidia; order Bacteroidales; family Tannerellaceae; genus Tannerella; species Tannerella serpentiformis. The sequence goes on along the minus strand of NZ_CP028365.1, from coordinate 230,954 downwards.
GTGGCTCTGACGCCGCCCTTGCTGAGGAGTTCGTCGAAATAGGCGATGGTCTTCTTTAGTCCTTCTTCCAGCCGGATGGTGGGTTGCCAGCCGCCGAGCTTCTCATAGGCCAGGGAGATGTCGGGCTTGCGCTGCTTGGGGTCGTCCTGGGGCAGGGGGGCGAAGACGATTTTCGAACGTGATCCGGTGAGCCGAAGTACTTCGTGCGCCAGCTCAAGCATGGAGAACTCGCCGGGGTTGCCGATGTTGACCGGCCCGCTGAAATCGTCCGGCGTATCCATCATGCGCATCATGCCTTCGATCAGGTCGTCGACGTACTGGAAGCTGCGCGTCTGGGAGCCGTCGCCGTAGATGGTGATGTCGTGGCCGGTGAGGGCCTGAACGATGAAGTTGGAGACCACGCGGCCGTCGTGCTTGTCCATGCGCGGGCCGTAGGTGTTGAAGATGCGGATGATCTTGACGCGGATGCCGTGCTGACGGTGATAATCCATGCAGAGCGTTTCGGCGGCGCGCTTGCCCTCGTCGTAGCAGGAGCGGATGCCGATCGGGTTGACGTTGCCCCAATACGACTCCGGCTGCGGGTGGATGGTCGGGTCGCCGTAGACTTCGCTCGTAGAGGTGTGCAAGATCTTTGCGTGCACGCGCTTGGCCAGGCCGAGCATGTTGAGCGTGCCGTAGATCGACGTTTTGAGCGTTTTGATGGGGTTGTACTGGTAGTAGACGGGCGAGGCGGGGCAGGCCAGGTTGTAGACCTTGTCGACCTCCGCGTAGTAGGGCGTGGTGACGTCGTGGCGCACGGCCTCGAAGCGGTCGCTGCCCAGCAGGTGGCGGATGTTGTCCTTGCTGCCCGTGAAGTAGTTGTCGACGCAGATCACGTCGTTACCTTCCATGACGAGGCGTTCGCAGAGGTGCGACCCGATGAAGCCTGCGCCACCGGTTACTAAAATTCTTTCCATATATCGTTTCTTCTCTGATTATTCATCTCGGCGCAAAAGTAGGCCGGGCGTTGGGATTTCTCTGTTTTGAGTGCTGAGGCGGCCGTGAATACGTTCCGAGGTGGTCGTAATACGTTCCGAACCTATTAGAACCACCTCCCTAACCTATTACAATACGTTCCGGACGTATTCCGACCACCTCACCAACGTATTCCAACCACCTCGGAACCTATTCTAATACGTTCGGAACCTATTAAAACCACCTCACCAACGTATTCTAACCACCTCGGAACCTATTCTAATACGTTCCGAACCAACTATTCCCCTCAAAAGCAGAAGCCCCGATGTCGGAGCAAGTGGACTGATTGTTAGGCGGAAAGGGGTGGATATGCTTCCGATTACGTCGAGCGTAAGAGGCAGAAAAGTGCGGATCCGAGCAAGAGTTCAGTTACCAAACCATTACCGTGTCTGGTGGTAGGTAACGATGGTGCAAAAGCAGGTAACTGAACCTTTCTTGCACATGGTTCTTTTGCATTGATATACAGGAATCTGCACAGGTAACGGGCGCTTTGAACCGGGTAATTTTGCCCACAGTTTTCAAAGCGTATGGATGACATGAAAATGAAGGTGTTGCTCTACCTCAAAAAGAGCAGTCGCGACAGGTCGGGCAAGGCGCCGATCATGGGACGGATCACGCTGGGACGTTCCATTGCACAGTTCAGTTGCAAGCTGTTCTGCAATCCCGATTTGTGGAACCCGCGCGAAAGTCGGATGAACGGGAAGAGCCGCGAGGCGGTCGAAGTCAATGAACGGTTGGACAACCTCCTTCTCGCCGTTCAGTCTTCCTATCAGTCCTTGCTTGCCAAGGGATCTCCATTTGACGCAACCGACATCAAGGAGCATTTCCAAGGCTGCGTGCAGAGTCGAACCATGCTTTTGGAGCGGTTTGACGGCCTGATCGAGGACATGGAGGATCACGTCGGAGTAGACATCAAAAGAGAGTCTTTGGTCTTGTATCGTCAGACAAGAGCGCGATTGCAACAGTTCATTCGAGCGAAGCATAACGCTTCCGACTTGACCTTTTCGCAGCTCACGGAGGACTTCGTCAAGCAGTTCGAGCAGTTCGCAACCGGAGAGGTTGGACTGAAACAAAGTACCTGCTACAACATGATTGTCCTTGTCAAGAAGGTCTGCAAGCTGGCGTATCGAGAAGGTGCGGCGGACTCCTTGTTATTCGACAATGTGCATGTAGACAAGGGAGATAGTAGACTGCCCAAAGCGCTCGATAGGGAAGCGTTGGACAAGTTAAAGGCGCTCTGTTTTGACGGCTGGGAGATTGACTTGGAGACAGCGCGCGATGTGTTTCTTTTCGCCTGTTACACCGGCGCCGCCTATTGCGATCTGATGGCACTGAACCGTGAGCATCTTGTCCGCGACGATGAGGGCGCCCTTTGGCTGAAGTTCAACAGACAGAAGACAGGCGTCCTCTGCCGTGTAAAGCTGTTGCCCGAAGCGCTTCGATTGATGAACAAACTGTCTGATGAAGGAAGGGACACGTTGCTTCCTCACATCAATTACCTGACTTATCAGTCGCACCTGAAGGTTCTCAGATTGCGAGCCGGTATTGCGCTACCCTTCACCTCGCACACCGCCCGACATACCTTCGCTACGCTCGTCACCTTGGAGCAGGGCGTACCCATCGAGACCGTTAGCAAGATGCTTGGGCATAGCACGGTTCGCATGACCGAACGATATGCGAAAGTCACTTCCCAAAAGCTATTCGAGGAGTTCGATCGCTTGATCACCTTCACCAAAGACTTACATCTGACCATTTAACCGAAACCAACATGAGAAGTACATTCAAGATCCTGTTCTACATCAACAGACAGAAGACAAAATCTGACGGCAAGACGGCCATCTTTTGCCGCGTTACCATTGATGGCAGAAGCGCGGTGATGGCAACCGGAGAAGAATGTCTGCCGACCGAATGGAACAGCGGACAGGGAACAACCGGCGAAAAGAAAATCAATCAACGCCTCGCGACGTTCAGAGAACTCGTGGAAAAGACTTACGCGGAAATGCTCGCAAAGAACGGCGTGGTCAGTGCAGAACGGCTTAAGAACCGCTTGCAGGGCGTCGCGGCCACTCCAACCACCCTTTTGACCATGAGCGAGGCAGAACTGCAATCTGTTAAGGCATGCGTAGGCAAGTCAAAGGCAGAAAGTACTTACCAGAACCTTACTTATTCGGACAAGTTGCTTCGAGAGTTCGTGAAGGAAAACGGAGGTCGAGACATCCCCCTCGCAGGCATTACGGAAGATCTGTTTGAGAACTTCCGCTTCTTCCTCAAAAAGCGTGGCTTGGCCACATCGACCATGAACAATCATCTCTGCCGATTGAGTCGGTTGATGTATCGCGCGGTAGACTTGAAAGTCATCCGCTGCCATCCTTTTGAAGATGTCATCTACGAAAAAGAGGAAAGAAAGATTCGCTTCTTGCAAAAGAGTGATGTGGCCAAGCTCATGGCGATGAGAGTGAACGACAGGGAAGCAGAGCAGGCCAGGCAGATGTTTCTCTTCTCCTGCTTCACCGGACTGGCCATTGTGGACATGGAGCGCCTAAAGTTCTCGCATATCCAAACGTCGGCCGACGGTAGGAGATATATCCGTAAGGAGAGGCAGAAAACGAAAATGGAGTCCCTCGTGCCATTACATCCGATCGCGGAGGAGATCCTCAATAAAAGCCAAGTGGAGCAGACGGTGAAAGAAGAAGGCGAGGCCCTTATCTTTCCACGCAGTTGCAGCCGCAGTGTGATGAATAACAAACTGAGCACCGTGGGTTTTGCATGTGGCATCAGACAGCGACTCTCTTTTCATATAGCGCGCCACACGTTCGGAACGTTGTCGCTCAGCGCTGGCATCCCGATAGAGAGCATTGCCAAGATGATGGGACATGCATCCATATCCAGCACGCAGATCTATGCACAGGTGACGGACAAAAAGATCTCAGAAGACATGGACAAGCTGATCCGGAAGCAACAAGCGGCGTCAGAGTGATCCTTGTACGGCTGTCCTAACATGCCTTTTTCCCTTTCACCGAATAGATCTTACTACATGACTACTATGTGGGTAATACAGTGAAAGAAGCGGGATTTGGGTGTAGTCAGGTGTAGTCGCTATGCAACCAGAAATTGTCTGCTCGACTTTGATCCAAGCGAAGGAGCGACTCTGTTCAGTTTTTTGCCCTGTGATAAGCTCTTTCCCACGAGGCTTCTTTGTACAGCGAAGAACAACTATATTAAATGTGAGTTCGACGTAAAAAATCTTCTTGTCAAGTGCTCTCTTACGCAGCCCGAGGGTAACCGTACCTTTGATATATGGAAAAGATCGACTATTTTTCTTCTGTACCGGATCCTCGTGTGAAGGGACGTTGCAAGCACAAGTTGAGTGACATATTAATCATCGCTATAGCAACTTATCTCTGTGGCGGAAACGATTACGTATCTATGTATGAGTTTTGTAACACCGAGGAGAATTTCTCAAGCCGTTGTTAGAACTACCCAATGGCTGTCTGAGTGTGGACACAATCGAAAGAGTGATTTCTTGAATTGATCCTGCAGCTTTTGCGGAGTGCCTGTCGGTCTTTGGCAATACACTTGTCGATGACTTGAAAGGCAAACCTGTCTCTATTGATGGCAAACGAATCCGCGGATCAAAATCTTCCGACTCGTACACCCACATACCCATCAGCATAGGTCGATGAACACACCATCAGCATTGCGGGTAAGGCGGTGGAAGAGAAGAGCCATGAAATTACAGCCATCCCCAATGTGCTTGACAGCATTGATCTCACGGGAGCCGTGGTGAGCATCGACGCTATGGGAACGCAAACTGATATTGCTTAAAAGATTGTGGAGTCGGAGGCCGATTATGTATTAGCTCTAAAAAGGAATCACAGACACTTATCTGAAGACTTAAAAAGACGCTTTTACCGGTCGCTATACGCAGTTTACATACAGCACTTTGGGCAAGGATCATGGGCGGGTGGAAGAGCGGATTTATACAGCGCTTAGACCCCAAGAAGTCTTTGATGACTCACAATATAAGACCATCGCACAACATCTCCGAGTCAGCGCCCAGATCTTTCCAACTCGATATTCAGAACATTTAGGCCGAGTAGAGTGCTATATCTACCTTCCCTATCTCCCTCTTTAGAGGAGGAACACGTCCTCTAAAGAGGGGCATGAGGACTATTTGACACTTTGCAGTATAAGAAGCCTTGGCATACGCTTGAGATTGATGCCATAACTTCAAGGATATTCTGGGTGTGCGTTCGATCTAAACCTCGGTAGCGACATCGCCCGCCTGAGAACCACAAGCGAATACTTCCAAAGGGTCCCTCGATTAAGCTGCGCGTTTTGCGAATGATCTTATTCAGAGATCGCTTCAGTATCAGTCAGCTTCTTCCCTCTACTTGCCTTGTGCATAATCCCGTCGATTAACCCGTGGCTTGTCAAGCAGTGCGAGTTCTTCTTGCTACAATACCCCTTGTCGGCGAGCACACTAATCCCTTCGGGCAGATCCACCTTCTCAATCAGATCGGGTAGCATAATCGTATCAGAGCAATTGGCGGGCGTAGTAATGAGAGTTTCCACCAACCCTTGATTGTCGGTCAGTAAATGTCTCTTGTAGCTGTACCTATATCGGCTCCCTTTGCGAACCCAGCGAACCTAGGTATCCACTCCTGGCTTACGACTTTTGAGCTCGTACTGATAGGCTTCCTCTTGGGCTTGTTCCTCTATAGTGCGCAAATCTTCCCAGTCGTCTGCCACTTCGATTAGGATACTTTCATCGGGTGCATGGGGACTGTTAACTATGCTTGCATCTACGATCGCACCATGGTCAATGCGGCTAATCCCCTGCTTCTTGAACTGCTTATTCAGTTCTTTAAGGAGTTTGTCCATATAATCCACGAGACGTGTGAGCTCTAAGCGGAAGCGGCTGATGGTGCTGTGATCCGGAGCGGACACACCCATATCCAAGTTGAGGAATTCGCTGAAGAGAATGGAGTCATTGATACACTCCTCAACCTCATAATCACTTGGGACCATACCAAGTCTGAAAGAGTAAGATCTTGAACATCATCAAGGCGTCATAGGCGGGATTGCCTACTGCATTTTGAGTCTTGGTGTACTTCTCTTATTCAGTAGTGTCTGAATCCCTCTCCAGTTAATGCATTTATTGATTTGGCGAAGGAATGAGTGCTTCCATGCGGTTACGACGCACTTGGGTATAGACTTGCAGGAAACTGGGGGCGGGGGTGGTAGACTTTGTAGACATACTTGACTACAGGGTTTAAGCCAAATAAAGTTAAGAATACTCGGGCACATAACAATAGAGTTCAAATAAAAGACCATGCGACAATCTCAATATGTGCCATGGAAAAATTTGTCTTCTTTGGTTCAGGTCGAGCGCCTTGTTACCTTCTCCGACGGAACTGAGCGACGTGATAAATAGTACTATTTGAGTAGTTTACCAGCCGAGGCTGTGGAGAAGATCGGAGCTTATATCCGTGCTCATTGGGAGATAGAAAACAGATTGCATTGGCACCTTGACGTAACCTCCAGAGAAAATCTTTCCCGGGCACGCAAAGCATACGCTGCTCAGAACCTCAACACGATCAGGAAGCTGGCCTTAGCCATTGTCTCACAGAGGAAAGACAAGCTATCCATTTGAAAGAGATTATTCACCGCGGCTCTCAATATCGACTATCTCAAAGAGCTACTCAAAATTTGATACGGTTGCCCTACTGCAGAAATCCATCATATCAGATATTCGTTATATATTTGGAGAAAATATGAGGTATGCTACTCGATTTCACTGTCAAGAATTACCGTTCTTTTAAAGATGAACGGACATTTAGTATGGAGGCTTGTTCTATAAAGGAACACGAGCAATCTGTAATTAATGAAGGCGAGCATCGTTTGCTCCCGCTGGCTGTATTATATGGCGCGAACTCTAGCGGTAAGAGTAATCTAATCAAGGCTATTTATGTCATGAATAGGATGGTAAAACGTTCAGTACAACTGAATGAGGATGATTTATTACCCTATGATCCTTTTGAATTGGATAAGACAACTGCTTCGCAACCTACCCTGTTTGAAATACGGTTCATCAGAGAAAAGGCTATCTATCGCTATGGTTTTGAGTACAACAGAAACGAGATTATCTCGGAATGGTTATACGAGAAGCCATTTGAAGAGAAAGAAGAGCATGAGCTTTTTGAACGTTCACGAGACGTGATAGAAGTTTTGTCAGAAAACTTCCCTGAGGGTGACGGTAAGGAGAATTTAACCAACAAAAACCGATTATTCCTATCTTTGGTAGCTCAGCTAAAAGGCAAAAAATCTAACTCAGTAATAGGATGGTTTAGGAAATGCAATGTATTATCTGCTGTTAATGATAAAGGTTACGAAGAATTTACGCATAAAATGTTTTTAGAGCATCTAAGCGGAGCTGATGAAGCACAGGCTTTTTTTAGGGAACTGCAGTTGGGGTTCAAACTCTTTTCTGTAAGAGAGATGAATATTCCCAAGGAGGATACAGTCAATCCTTCAGATTTATTAAGATCGGATTTAGAGAAAGGCTTGTCAAAAGATACTGTTATTAAGTCGGAAACTCTTCACAATGTATATGACAGGAGTGGACAGATTGTTGGAGAACAAAATTTTTATATGCACAAGATGGAGTCGGAGGGAACAAAAAAGGTTATAAACATTTCCGGGCCAATTTTTGATAGCTTAAACGAAGGAAATATTCTTGTCATAGATGAATTAGATGCAAAACTTCATCCTCTTTTAACTAGGAATATCGTGTTGCTATTTATGGATTTGAATAAAAACGAACGAAAGGCGCAGCTCATATTTGCTACGCACGACACCAATCTTCTAGACTTGGATCTTGTTCGTCGCGACCAAATTTGGTTCACAGAGAAGGATAGAGTAGAGGCTACTGACGTCTATTCACTTGTGCAATTTAAGAATGATAATGGGGGAAATAATCAGCGAGATGTTAAACGCGATTACATTCGTGGACGCTATGGGGCCGTGCCATTCATTGGAAAATAAGAGGGAAATAGTTATGGGCGATCTGAGCAAGAGAGAACTTAAAATAACAAATAGGCACTCGGGGAGAGCAACCTGCAAAGAACGCGAAGAAAAATTTAAACTTAAAGAGGGGCAGGTGCGCTTTTTGATAGTATGTGAAGGAAAAAAGACCGAGCCAAACTATTTCAAAGCTTTTATTGAGAACAATACGTCCGTTGTTCATTCTGAGATTCAAGGTGTAGGTATGGGAACGGTCGCTTTGGTTAAAAAGACATTGGAAATAAAGCGGGATCTGGAAAAGAAAAATGCGATGAAGTTTGACCGTGTGTGGGTTGTGTTTGATAAGGATGATTTTGAAGACTTTAATGAAGCCATAAAAGAAGCTAGCAGATGCGGTATTCAAAGTGCTTGGACGAATGAATCTTTTGAATTGTGGTATTACTTGCATTTTGAATATCTTGATACAGCCATTGGTCGAAAGCAGTACATAGAAAAACTTGAGAACATGTTCAAGGATAAAATGAGAGATGGAAGTTTTAAATATGAGAAAGGAGCTTCTGATATTTACGACTTACTTCAGCGGTATGGAAAGGAAGAGTTTGCTATAAAATCTGCCGAAAAACTGCGTAAATCACATAAGGGTAAGGGTACTAATTATGCAAAACATGATCCCTGCACGATGGTTGACAAACTCGTAGAAGAGCTCAGATCTCCCAGTCAATACAAAGAGGAGTAAATAAAAGAAGATGCTACTATGTAAGATCCAATAGAGATAATAAATAAAGAGTGGAGATTGACTATTAAAAAGCAGTTACGTGAAAATGATCTCCTAGGAGGTTCTCTGTTTTTTTTGCTCCTTCTGCTCCTTATCTAAAAAAAACAGCATCTAAGATGGGAGACGAGAAGTTCTTTTTAAATCTATAACAAAGAGCTCAAAAAGGAAAGTCAATTCCTCATAGATAAACGGCACTTAGTGCAGATATGTCTCTGCCTAAGTGCCGTTTTCAATTCAATTATGCGCCTTTCACGTCTTATCGTTTCCCGCCTCCCTTGTAATTCCCCTCTAGTATCCTTTCGAGATCCGAAATCTTGTAGAGGATCTTGCCGGCGAACTGCGTGTAGGGGATGATCCTCCGATCGCGATAGTCCTGCAAGGTGCGGGGACTGATGTAAAGCCGTTCGCAAACTTCCTTGCCTGTGAGGAAATGTTCGCCGCCAAAGAGCGGTCGGTGCGTCTCCGACACTTCCCGAATCCGTTCCCTGACGCGTCGCAAGGCTGAGAGGACTACCGGCATCTCACCCGATTCCATACTCAAATCTTGAATCGCTTCCATCATCATGCTTTCGTGTTTGCCGTTTTGTCAGACTTCACGCAGAGCAACTGCTCCACGTCCTCCCGTTTGTAATAGCACTTGTGCCCGATCTGCGCAAAAGGTAGCACGTTCGTATCACGGTAATGTTGCAGAGTGCGTTTGCTGATGCCGAGTAGTCGGCAGACGTCCCCGTTGTGTAGCCAGTCCGTGTGTTTGGACTCTTCTCCGAAAGCCTTCAGGCAACATTCTGCAAGGCTCAGCACCTCGTTCCGCAGGCAGAGCCAATCGGCCTCTGTAATAATCAAATACTTCATGGTTTCACGTATTAGTTTTCTGGTCGGTATTTAGGTTTTACTGTTTTCGCCAGCAAACGTAATTGCACGCAAAACGCTGTCAACGCAATCGGGAACAGGAGGGATGCAAATGGAACAGTAGGGATACAACCGGCGCAGCAAGGGGGGGCTTTCGCTTATTCGGAAAACAGCCGCAACGGAAAGCAGATAGCAGCCCGCGAATCATCCCCCTTCCTTTCACTGCCATTTTGTCTTATCGAAGGAGCGAATCACTTCCTTGTAAAGCCTATTCTCTGAAGAAATCGGCCGCAAACAGATGCAACATCATGCCGGAATGCGCTGCATGCTTGGAGGCTGGGGAGGCTCATCACACTTTCACCCCCGAAAACTCATCCCAGCCAGCCATGAAGAAACAGGTAGATAGAAGCAACATAAACACCAGCAAAACACCGGACAGCAGCGGACGCTCATCAAAGAACGGGGAGATCGAGGCCTACCTCTCTCAGCATTACGCATTCCGATACAACACCGTTTGGGGACGGGCGGAATATCGCGGCCGGGAGGACACCCGATTCGTAAAAGTCGGTCGCTATGAGATCAACACGCTGCGCCGTGAACTCGACAATGAGGCCGGGCTCACGACCTCCCCAGACAACCTCTACTCGATCATCGAAAGCAGTTTTTCGCCCCGTGTCAATCCCGTACAGGCGTATTTCAAAGCCTTGCCCGCCGCTGTGCTAGATGTCCCAAACACACACGCCATCCGTGAGTTGGCCGACTGCGTCGTTGTCCGTAATCCGGAGAAATGGCTGCTGTACCTGACAAAATGGCTTATGGCTGTAGTCGCCAACGCGATGGACGACCACGCGTGTCGCAACCACACCTGCCTGGTCTTAACCGGCGAACAGGGGCGATTCAAGACGACATTTCTCGACCTGCTTTGCCCGCCTGAGCTGCACGATTACAGCTATACCGGCAAGATCTATCCGCAGGAAAAAGACACGCTGACCTACGTCGGGCAGAACCTCATCATCAACATCGACGACCAGCTCAAGGCGCTCAATAAGCGAGATGAAAACGAACTGAAGAACCTGATCACCTGCCCGATGGTCAAGTACCGCATGCCCTACGACAAGCATGTGGAGGAGCACCCCCACATGGCGAGCTTCGTGGCCTCGGTGAACGGCAACGACTTTCTCACCGACCCCACCGGCAGCAGACGCTTCCTGCCCTTCGAGGTGCTTTCCATCGACATCGATCGGGCGAGAGCAGTCTCGATGGACGCCGTCTATGCGGAGGCCAAATCGCTGTTGCAATCGGGCTATCGGTATTGGTTCAACGACGAGGAGATCGCGGAGCTATACCGCGAAAGTGAGGCGTTCCAAGTGCAGACCGCGGAGATGGAGCTCCTGTTGCGCTGTTTCGAGCTGCCGACCACCGACAGTGATTGTTCCTACCTGACAACGACCGAAATCTTGACTTACCTCGGCGCCTATACGCGCCAGCCGCTCACGGCCAAACGTATGGGAGAGGCGCTGAAAAAGGCCGGATACATCAAGGTCAGCCGGCGGCGGAACGGCGGCAGCCCGCTGTATGTCTACAAAGTCCGAAAGATCCTCCCCTGTCCGCTCCTTCAAATCTGTAGTAGTGACATGTAGTCAGCTGCGTAGTGACTTCTATCTGCATGAATGCTATTGGGAAACAATCGATTATGGCAATTGTAGTTTGTAGTAAGAAGAAACCAAAAAGTACGGGTGTTTGATCCTAAATCACTTGCATTCCAATAAAACACCCCACCATTTCATTACCGATCTCAATGTTTAATCAGCATGAAAGAAGAAAACCTATCGACCATCAAGCGGTATCCCATCACGGCGTACTTGGAAAGTAAAGGCATCACGCCCGTCCGACGGCTGGCGGCCTATGCAATGTACCGTTCACCATTGCGGGATGAACGCCACCCGAGCTTCAAGGTGGATACCGAGAAGAACCTGTGGATTGACTATGCCGAAGGCTGCGGAGGAAGCATCATCGACCTTTGTATGCGGCTCGAGAGGTGCACCTTTCCGGAGGCCATCCGCTGTTTGGGAAAGATGATTTTCGGTCGCACGACGAGCGATTACCCGCGGACGGAATCCCACCTTCATAGCCCCGAGAGAACAGACGGAGGCAGAAAGCTGATCGGCATATCCGACGACCTTCCGCCACATTTGCAGGAATACCTGACCAAAGAGCGGCGCATCGACCTCGGTCGGGCACGATCCTTCCTCCGATGCGTCCGCTACGAGGTGAGGGGACGGACGTACGAAGTCATCGGCTTTCCCAATGCCTCGGGCGGCTACGAACTACGGGGCACCGAGCTGTTCAAGGGTACACTAGCGCCGAAGGACATTACACCAATCTTTCCCGACAGGCGGCAGCCAGTCTGCCTCTTCGAAGGCTTCATGGACTTCCTTTCCTTCCTTTCAATGAAAGAAAAGGTCGGTAGCCATTGCCTTGTAATGAACTCCGTGGCTAATGTCGGGCGGTGCATCCGTTACCTGCGCGAGCGGCACATCACGGCCCTCCGTGCGTTCCTCGATAACGACGACGCTGGAAGGCGAACCCTGAGCGCATTCATCGACGCCGGGTTCCAGGTGGAAGACATGTCCGTGCACTACCGAGGATGCAAGGATCTCAACGAGTTTCATGTTAGCCGCGTCTGTCGCCTACGGGAGCAACGAGAACAAGCACAAATCACAACCAAACCATCCCACCCCATCAAACTGAAAAGGAGATAGCAACCATGAAAGAGAAAGACACCAACAAAACTGACCGGGCGTTCCTCGACGTCTATTTGGGAGAAACGCGTCCACAGGAAGCGGAGCCATCCGAGCAGGCTGTGCATGCCAAGAGTGCACCCACACCGAAACGCATCAGCACCAAAATGAGGCGAGGGACTCTGGAGGCTTACAAGCAGACCTTCCTCGTCCCCACCAAGCTGACAGATCGTCGGGCAGTCTATTTGAGTAGAGACACACAGGAGCGCGCCGACTTCGTTGTCCGTCGACTGGGCAATCGTGGCGCCAACCTGTCGAGCTTCGTAGAGCGCATCGTGCGCGCCCATTTGGAGGACTACGCCGAGGAGATCGAGGAATGGCGGAAGCTATAATCCGAGCATACAGATCTATCAAAAAGTTCACGAACAATATGCACGTCAAGCAATCAATAACTGCCTGAATGCATGGTATGCAGTGATCACAAGAAACACACCGGGTATGTAACGGAGCGTGACGACGGTAATGCAAGACGTCAGTTTGTTCCCACAAACTGCGCTTGCTCCCCCGCCCTTAGCGGACGGAGGAGAGAGCCGTAATCACATCCGTTCTCATCGGCCTAAACCATAGAATAAGCACAACAAAAAAGACCTATCCACATGAAAAGACACCCTAAAAGGGAAGACAAGAAGCTGAACAAAACCGCCTTTATCAAGGTCAGATGCACAGCAGAGGAGAAGGAACGGATCCGGTTGAGAGCTGCGAACGCAGGGCGGAGATACTCCGACTACTGCCGCGAGATGTTGCTCAGCGGATCCGTCATTGCCGTCCCTCCGATGGGCTACAACGAGAAGGAGGCGCTCGCCATCCTCCGTCAGACAGCGCTATTCTACGCACACATTTCTAACCTGATTAAGGTCAAGGACGCCTCTTGGGTAGACGCCACGAAGGCACTCGCCACCTATGCCAAGATCGCTTTTAAGCGGTTCTTCAGCCCTCGCTATCGGGTCCCCGAGGAGGTATTTAAGCGCTTAAATATCGAAGGCCATGATCGCAAAGTGTAAGGCCATCGCACACGAGGGTAACGCGCTGGAGTACGTTTTCCGAGAAGGAAAGCTCGGCCGGATCCTCGCCCTCCACAACCTGTGTAGCGAAACGCCGAAGGAGATCAACGAGGAGATGAAGCTGATCAACGACTACAACAGCCGTTGCAAAAACAAGTTCCTGCGTATAGAGATCGGCATCGCCCCGCAGGACGAGCCGCAGATGACGTTCAAGGCGCTGAACCGCCTCGCCCTGCTTTTTGCCAAGCAGATGGGGCTGGACGACCATCAATGGGTGGCCGTCACGCATAAAGACACCGACAATCTACACATCCACATCATCGCCAATCGGATCAGCCTTGGCGGGCAGGTCTACGATACCACCTTCGTCAGTAACCGAGCCGCGAGAGTAGCCGAAGAACTCAGCCACAAGTACGGGCTGACCATCGCCAACGAAGTCCGATCCGCGCGACTACATCTGAAAGCCCAAGCCGATCCGAGAAGAGAGCGGACAAAGCAGCAGGTTCGGAGCATCTGCTACGCCCTGCTCGAGAAGCACCGCGGGAAAGGCCTTTCGGGTCATTCCATGTTCCTCTACGAACTCCACCGAAGTGGCGTCACGATCGACCGCATGAAGAACAAGCAGGGGAAAGTCTACGGGCTGAAGTTTACCTACGACGGCCACAGTTTCAAGGCCTCCGAGATCGGCCGTGAGTTCGGTTTCCGCACCCTGCCGAAACAGTTCGAGTCCGACAACACACTGAAGCCAATCATCCCCTCCGACCATTCCTCCCTCCGGCCAACAAATGATTCCCCTATTGCACAAGTCGCAAGCTCCGCTTTGGACACTGCGGAAAGCCTCCTTTCAGAGGTGGGCGAAGTAACAATCCTACAGACTCACGGCACAGACTACGCTGAGATCGCATGGCAGCGACGCTTAAGAAACCAAGCCGGGAAAAAGAAGCGGGGGGCGGGGAATATGATGTTAGACGTTCATCTGCTCCCTCCATCCCGACCTTTCCCAAACCGAAAGCCAAATCGAGAGAATTGCATCAAAAACGCCTGTTTTTCAAATAGTCATAGTAACATTGCACCCTCAAATGACAAGCGCCCTTTGTTTGTGCAGATCCCAGCAACCTCAAGCGCTTCGCTCGTTTCCACTTTGTTACCTATCCAATGTCTACGACCGACTAACTTCTTCTTTTGCAGAGGGATATTTCTAAATAGTTTTCTCCCTAACCTATTACAATACGTTCCGGACGTATTCCGACCACCTCACCAACGTATTCCAACCACCTCGGAACCTATTCTAATACGTTCCGAACCTATTAGAACCACCTCAGAACGTATTACAATACGGTTCGGGAGAAAAATATCAGCAAATATTCCTCTGCAAAAGAAGAAGTTAGTCGGTCGTAGACATTGGATAGGTAACGAAGTAGAAACGAGCGAGGTGCTTGGAGTTGCGGAAATCTGCACAAACAAAGGGCGCTTGTCGTTTGAGGCTGCAATGTTACTATGACTATTTGAAAAACAGGCGTTTTTGATGCGATTCTCTTAATTCTGCTTTCTGCTTGTGAGTCCGTGGAAGAGGGTCGAATGAACGTCGAACATCATATCCACCGCCTTCGCTTCTTCTTTTTCCCGGCTTGGTTTCTTAAGCGCCGTTGCCATGCGATCTCGGCGTAGTCGGCGCCGTGTGTCTGTAGAGCTGTGACCTCTCCAGTCTCCGAAAGAAAGCTTCCTGCAGTGTCTAAAGCGACGTCCACAGCGGCGCCTGCGACTTGTGCGATAGGTGTACTGTCTTTCGTAGGGATCATGGAGGATTGGATGATGGACTTCTGCGCATTGCCGTTCTCGAACTGCTTCGGCAGGGTGCGAAAACCAAACTCACGGCCAATCTCGGAGGCCTTGAAACTATGGCCGTCGTAGGTGAACTTCAGTCCGTAGACTTTCCCCTGCTTGTTCTTCATGCGGTCGATCGTGACGCCACTTCGGTGGAGTTCATAGAGGAACATGGAGTGACCCGACAGGCCTTTCCCTTTGTGCTTCTCGAGCAGGGCGTAGCAGATGCTCCGAACCTGCAGCTTTGTCCGCTCTCTTCTCGGATCGGCTTGGGCTTTCCGATGTAGTCGTGCGGATCGGACTTCGTTGGCGATGGTCAGCCCATGCTTGCGACTGAGTTCTTCGGCTACTCTCGCGGCTCGATTGCTCACGAAAGAGGTGTCGTAGACCCGCCCACCGAGGCAGATTCGATTGGCGATGATGTGGATATGCAGATTGTCGGTGTCTTTATGCGTGACAGCCACCCACTGGTGATCGTCCAGCCCCATCTGTTTGGCAAAGAGCAAAGCGAGGCGGTTCAGAGTCTTGAATGTCATCTGCGGCTCGTCCTTTGGGGCGATGCCGATTTCGATGCGCAAGAACTTGTTTTTGCAGCGGCTGTTGTAGTCGCCAATCAGCTTCATCTCCTCGTGGATCTCCTTCGGCGTTTCTCCGCAGAGGTTGTGGAGGGCGAGGATCCGGCCGAGCTTTCCCTCGCGAAAAATGTACTCCAGCGCGTTGTCTCCGTGCGCGATGGCCTTACACTTTGCGATCATGTTCCTCGATATTTAAGCGCTTAAATACCTCTTTATTGACGCGGTATTGGGGACTGAAGAACCGCTTAAAAGCGATCTTGGCATAGGTGGCGAGTGCCTTCGTCGTGTCTACCCAAGAGGCGTCCTTGACCTTGATCAGGTTAGAGATGTGCGCGTAGAACAGTGCCGTCTGACGGAGGATGGCGAGGGCCTCCCTCTCGTTGTCGCCCATCGGAGGGACGGCGACGACGGATCCACCGAGCAACATCTCGCGACAGTAGTCGGAGTACTTCCGCCCCGCGTTCGTGGCTCTCGAACGGATCCGTTCCTTCTCCTCGGCTGTGCATCGGACCTTGATAAAGGCCGTCTTGTTCGTCTTCTTGTCTTCCGTTTTGGTGTGTCTTTTCATGTGTGTTGTCTCTTTTCGTGGTACTTATCCTATGGTTTAGGCCGATGAGAACGGATGTGATTACGGCCCTCTCCTCCGTCCGCTAAGGTCGGGGGAGCAAGCGCAGTTTGTGGGAACAAACTGACGTCTTGCATTACCGTCGTCACGCTCCGGTACAAACCCTACAGTGATTCTTGTGATCACTGCATGCCATGCATTCAGGCGGTTGCTGATTGCTTGACGTGCATATTGTTCGTGGACTCTTTGATGGATCCGTGTGCTTGGATTACAGCTTTCGCCATTCCTCGATTTCCTCGGCGTAATCTTCCAAATGGGCGTGCACGATGCGCTCCACGAAGCTTGACAGATTGGCGCCACGATTGCCCAATCGACGGACAACGAAGTCAGCGCGCTCCTGAGTCGCCCGACTGAGGTAGACCGCCCGACGATCTGTCAGCTTGGCGGGGACGAGGAAGGTCTGCTTGTAAGCCTCCAACGTTCCTCGTCTCATTTTGGCGCTGATGCGTTTCGGTGTGAGTGTACTCTCGGTATGCACGGCTTGCTCGGATGGCTCTGCTTCCTGTGGATGCGTTTCTCCCAAATAGACGTCAAGGAACGCCCGGTCCGCTTTGTTGGTGTTTTTCTCTTTCATGGTTGCTATTTTCTTTTCTGTTTGATTGTGTGGGATGGTTGGGTTGTAATTAGTGCTTGTCCTTGTTGTTCTTGTAGGCGACGGACGCGGCTAGCATGAAACTCGTTGAGATCCTTGCATCCTTGGTAGTGTACGGCCATGTCTTCCACTTGAAACCCAGCTTCGATGAACATGCTCAATGTTCGCCTTCCAGCGTCGTCGTTATCGAGGAACGCACGGAGGGCCGTGATGTGCCGCTCGCGCAAGTAACGGATGCACCGCCCAACATTAGCCACGGAGTTCATTACAAGGCAATGGCTACCGACCTTTTCTTTCATTGAAAGGAAGGAAAGGAAGTCCATGAAGCCTTCGAAGAGGCAGACTGGCTGCCGCCCGTCGGGAAAGATGGGTGTGATGTCCTTCGGCGCTAGTGTCCCTTTGAATAACCTGGCGCCCCGTAGCTCATAGCCGCCCGAGGCATTGGGAAAGCCGATGACTTCGTACGTCCGTCCCCTCACCTCGTAGCGGACGCATCGGAGGAAGGATCGTGCCCGACCGAGGTCGATGCGCCGCTCTTTTGTCAGGTAGTCTTGTAAATGTGGCGGAAGGTCATCCGATATGCCGATCAATTTTCTTCCTCCGTCTGTTCTCTCGGGGCTATGACGGTAGGATTTCGTCCTCGGGTAATCGCTCGTCGTGTGACCGAAAATCATCTGCCCCAAACAGCGGATGGCCTCCGGAAAGGTGCACCTCTCGAGCCGCATATAGAGGTCGATGATGCTTCCTCCGCAGCCTTCGGCATAGTCAATCCACAGGTTCTTTTCAGTGTTTACCCTAAAGCTCGGATGACGTTCATACCGCAG
Source organism: Tannerella serpentiformis (assembly GCF_003033925.1). Taxonomy (NCBI): domain Bacteria; kingdom Pseudomonadati; phylum Bacteroidota; class Bacteroidia; order Bacteroidales; family Tannerellaceae; genus Tannerella; species Tannerella serpentiformis. The sequence continues at coordinate 213,048 of NZ_CP028365.1, read as the reverse complement.
TGGTGAGCGGCACATCACATTCTTCGTCAACCGTCGGACGGGTATGAGATGGATAATAAATCACTCCGATACTTTATCTGAATGCGAATGATTTGAGATAAATCACTCCAGTACTTTATCTGAATGCAATTGATCTAGAATAAATTACTCAGGTACTTTCTTTGAATTCGGTTGTTTGGGAATAAATCATTCCAGTACTTTATTTGAATGCAAGTGATTTGATACAAATTACTCCAGTACTTTATCTGAATATAATTTATTTGCAATAAATCACTTCGGTGCTTTCAATGAATGCAAGTGATTTGAGATAAATTACTTCAGTAATTTCTATAAATACAATTGATATGAGATAAATCACTTTGGTACTTTCTCTGAATGCGAATGATTTGATATAAATCACCTTGGTACTTTCTATAAATACAGATGATTGGGAATAAATTACCAGGATGCTTTGCTTGAGAGCAAGTGATTTGGAATAAATTACTCTGGTACTTTATATGAATGCAATTTATTTGATATAAATTACCACAATACTTTATTTGAATGCAAGTGATTTAAGATCAAACACCCGTACTTTTTGGTTTCTTCTTACTACAAACTACAATCGCCATAATCAATTGTTCTCCAATAGCATTCATATAAATAGAAGTCATTATGCGGCTGACTACATGTTACTACTACATGATTGGAGATGATTGGAGGAGGGGACAGGGGAGGATCTTTCGGATTTTGTAGACATACAGTGGACTACCGCCGTTTCGCCGTCGACTGACCTCGATATATCCAGCCTTTTTCAACGCTTCGCCCATACGTTTGGCCTTAAGCGGTTGGCGCGTATAGGTGCCGAGGTAAGTCAAGATTTCGGTCGTTGTCAGGTAGGAGCAATCGCTGTCGGTGGTCGGCAGCTCGAAGCAGCGCAACAGGAGCTCCATCTCCGCAGTCTGCACTTGGAACGCCTCACTTTCGCAGTATAGCTCCGCGATCTCCTCATCGTTGAACCAATATCTATAGCCCGATTGCAATAGCGATTTGGCCTCCGCATAAACGGCGTCCATCGAGACGGCCCTTGCCCGGTTGATGTCGATGGAGAGCACCTCGAAGGGCAAAAAACGCCTGCTGCCGGTGGGGTCGGTGAGGAAGTCGTTGCCGTTCACCGAGGCCACGAAGCTCGCCATGTGGGGGTGCTCCTCCACATGCTTATCGTAAGGCATGCGGTACTTGACCATCGGACAGGTGATCAGGTTCTTTAGTTCGTTTTCGTCCCGCTTGTTGAGCGCCTTGAGCTGGTCGTCGATGTTGATAATGAGATTCTGCCCGACGTAGGTTAGCGTGTCTTTTTCCTGCGGATAGATCTTGCCGGTATAGCTGTAGCCATGCAGCTCAGGCGGGCAAAGCAGATCGAGAAACGTCGTCTTGAATCGTCCCTGTTCGCCGGTTAAGACCAGGTAGGTGTGGTTGTGACACGCGTGGTCGTCCATCGCGTTGGCGACTACAGCCACAAGCCATTTTGTCAGGTACAGCAGCCATTTCTCTGGGTTACGGACGACGACGCAGTCGGCCAACTCATGGATGGCATGTGTGTTTGGGACATCTAGCACAGCGGCGGGCAAGGCTTTGAAATACGCCTGTACGGGATTGACACGGGGCGAAAAACTGCTTTCAATGATCGAGTAGAGGTTGTCTGGGGAGGTCGTGAGCCCGGCCTCATTGTCGAGTTCACGGCGCAGCGTGTTGATCTCATAGCGGCCGACCTTCACGAATCGGCTGTCCTCCTGACCGCAATATTCCGCCCGTCCCCAGACAGTGTTGTATCGGAACGTGTAATGCCGAGCGAGGTAGGCCTCGATCTCACGGTTCTTCGATGAACAGCCGCCGCTGTCCGTTGTTTTACTGGCGTTTAGGTTGCTTTTATCTGCCTGTTTCTTCATGGCTGGCTTGAGTGAGTTTTCGGGGGTGAAGGTGTGATGAGCATCCCCGGCATCCAAGCATGCAGTGTATTCCGGCATGATGTTGCATCTGTTTGCGGCCGATTTCTTCAGAGAATAGGCTTTACAAGTAAGTGATTCACCCCTCCGATAAGACAAAGTAGCTGTGAAAGGGAGGGAGAAGAGGGACTATTAGAAGGCTGTTACCTGCTTTCCGTTGCGACTATTTTCCGAATGAACGGAAACTTCGTCCATGCTACACCGGCTGTTTCCTTACTGTTCCATTTGCATCCCTACTGTTCCCGATTGCATGGGTAGCGTTTTGCGTACAATTACGTTTGCCGCCGAAAACAGTAAGACCTAACTACCAACCAAAAACTAATACGTGAATCCATGAAGTATTTGATTATTACAGAGGCCGATTGGCAGAACCTGCGTGACGAGGTACTGAGCCTCGCAGAATGTTGCATGAAGGCTTTCGGAGAAGAGTCCAAACACACGGAATGGCTACACAACGGGGACGTCTGCCGACTGCTCGGCATCAGTAAACGCACCTTACAACACTACCGAGACACAAGAGTGCTACCCTTCTCACAGATCGGGCACAAGTGCTATTACAAGCGGGAGGATGTGGAGCGATTGCTCTGTGTAAAGTCTGACAAAACGACAAACACGACGAAAGCCCCCGCACCTTGCAGGACTATCGCGATCGGAGGATCATCCCCTACACGCAGTTCGCCAGCAAGATTCTCTACAAGATTTCGGATCTCGAAAGGATACTAGAGAAGAATTACAAGGGGGGGCGGGAAACGATAAGACGCGAAAGGCGCATAATTGAATTGAAAACGGCACTTGGAAGCAGAAGTAGATCTGCGCCAAGTGTCGTTTTTAGAATATCTACATAGTGTTTTGAGAAGCAGTTTTGAATTTATCTGTGGACTTTTTAAGGAGAATATGACAGAAAGTGAGGTACAGCATGGCTTCTGCGGACTCACTACATCGTTCTTTATTGATCGTCATTCTCCTGTAGTTTTCTATCCAAGAGAACGTTCTTTCTACGATCCATCTTAAGAGGAGAACAACAAACTTATGTGTGTCCTCTTTCGGGCGAAGTATAGAGACCATTGCGCAAGCCCATCTCTTCATAGCTTGCACTTTTCTCCACCGAACTCCGGAGTCTTTAGGCTGAGAAGCGAGATGCCTGTCTCTCCCCCTTGCCCCCTTTCGGGAGGATCATCCTTCCGAGAGGGGGCTTTTCGGGGCTATTTGATACTCTGGAGCACAAGAAGCCCAGGCATACGCTTGAGATTGTATGCCATAGCTTCCAAGATATTCTGTGTATGCGTTCGCTCAAGCCCTCGGTAGCGACATCGCCCTCCTGAAAACCACCTTCGAATACTCCCGAAGGTACGCTCTATCAAACAGCGCATTTTGCTGATGGCGTTATTCAGTTCACATTGTCGCTCTGTGAGCTTCATCCCCTTCTGTGCCTTGAGCATAATTCCATCAATCAAGCCGCGCTCAAGGAGACAAGCTGAGTTCTTCTCGGCTACAATAACCTTTATCGGCAAGGACACTAACGCCCTGCGTAAGCTCAGCCTTCTCTATCAGCTCGGGCAATACCACCGTATCGACACAATTGGCTGGCGTGGTAATTATGCTCTCCACCAACCCTTGCCCATCAGTCAGCACGTGCTTTTTGTACCCGTAGCGATATTGCCTGCCTTTGCGTACCCAACGAGCTTCCATATCGACCCCTGGTTTGCGACTTTTCAACTCATACTGATAAGCCTGCTCTTGGGCTTGCTCTTCTTCGGTGCGCAAGTCCTCTCGGTCGCCTGCCACTTCGATGAGGATACTTCCATCGGGAGCGTTCGGGCTATCCACAATGCTCGCATCCACGATAGCCCCTTGGTCAATACGGCTAATCCCGTGCTTCTTGAACTGCTTATTCAGCTCCTTAAGGAGCTTGTCCATAATCCCCAAGCGTGTCAGTTCATCGCGAAAGCGACAGATGGTGCTGTGGTCTGGAGCTGGAAGGCCCATATCCAAGAGGAGGAATTCGCTCAAAGAGGATGGAGTCGTTGATCCGTTCTTCGACTTCGTAATCACTCAGGCCGTACCATGTCTGAAGCAGTAGGATCTTGAACATCATCAAGGTATCATAGGCTGGATTGCCTGTGGCGTTCAGGGTCTTTGTATACTTCTTGTTGAGTAACGTGAGTTCGACGGAAGAATAAGGCCCTTAGAGAGCCACTACGGAAGCCATGCGATGGCCAAAACGCCTTTGGAAATGCCCCGCGGGAGTCCCGCAAACGCCAAGGCATTTGCGGGACTCCCGCGGGGCATTTCTAAAAGCACTTTGGTCGTTACAGCGCTCTATCCAAGGCATTCTTCAGGGATTAGGAGCCTCATTCTTCCGTCGAACTCACGTTGAGTAGTGTGCGAATACCTCGCCAGTCAACGCAAGCGCTGATCTGTCGAAGGAACGAGTGTTTCATGCGGTCGCGACGCACCTGCGTATAAACTTGCAGGAAGCTCGGAGCGGATTTGGGTTGTTTGGCAGGCATAGCTATACGACTGTTTTGGTTATGAAGATGCTAAATATCAGTGATATACAAAGCAACCACAACCCTGTATACCTTTGAAATACCGTGCAATGGTCTCCTTAATACGAGTGTAGCCAAGACAGCCAGTGCAACACCGTCTATCAGCATTCCGACAAAGGGTGCATAATGGAAACGGCAATCAGGGTCGGGACATTCCATAACCCAAGAATAAATGCAAAAGCCGATGACGCAACCTAATACGCCGCTTCCGCAGATAAGAATCCTGCGCCGTCTTCCGGTACGTGCCCGATATGTCTCCTTTTCATTATGCTCCTTTCCTTGCTCTTCCTTTTTCCGCTTCTTCATTTTCCAACGCAGAGAAAATCATTTCATCCACTTATGTTTGCCGGCAAGACAAGGAAGACCCGTACCTGCCGCGATACGCAAGCAAGGGCTTCCTTGTCTTACACTATGATAGCATTCAATCGTGCGATTTCGGCTTTTTGCGTTTCCCCCGGTCGGGATGTGCGAAAAACACTTCACTCGTTACCAACGCAAAGGCTGGGAACACCAAGAGACAAATCGCCAGATTGACATAGGTTATGACGCATGTCGGGTCTTCACACCGGTAAATGAAGTGCCAGACGGCAAAGCCGGCGACCAGACCTGCGGCAAGGCTTACGATGATGCTGATTTAGAAAGGTTGAACATCTTGTAGCGATGTTGCCGTCGTCTTCCCAATCTACGTTCGTTATGCCTGTTCATAGATGTCCGTTGCTATAATCAGTGTTCGCCGTGGTCGGCGGACATGGAAGCGAGGTAAAATGCTTTGCCTGTTACTACTGTGGCGTCCGCATCCACGGGGTTCACGAAATCAACCTGCGTATATCCCAGCTCGCCGACTCCCGTTATGACTTCCACGCGCTTGAAATGCAGCGTTTGCTCCTTTCCGTCCGCCTGTCTGCCATCGAGGACGAAAACGAACTTCTTGCCTTCCGCGCTGACTATGGCATCGTCAGGCAGAGCCGTGACCTCCTTCTTGCCCGTATGTATCAGTCCGGTGATGTACATTCCGACAATCAGCCTGTCGGCGTTGCCTCCGGTAATTTGGGCATGTACGGCGATGGCCTTGGTCTCCGGGTTCATGGAGCGGTTCACCAAAGACACCTTGCCTTTGACGCGCGCCTCCGGGCTGTTCGTGATGACGAAATCCACGTCCTGCCCGACCTCGACCTGGCTTATGTTGCGCTCGAACACATTGAGGCTGGCATAGACGGCCGAATTGTCGGCTATCTGCATCAGCGGAGTGGTGGTGTCCACGTAAGTGCCGGTGTTCACACTTACCTTGCCTACCACACCCGGAATAGTCGTGCGCACGGGGACTTGCAAGACTATCTTCCCCGCTGCCACTTGTTCCGGACTGATGCCGATTTGCACCAACTGGTGATACAATCCCGTCAGGCGTGCCTGTGCGGTCGCGTATGCCGCTTCCGCTTGCTGGAGCGTCTTTTCCACTCCGGCTCCCTGCGCGGACAGCGTTCGTTGCCTCTGCTGTTCCAGCTGGGCCGTCTCCTTTTCTTTTGCAGCCACAAGGTAGTTCTTCTGCATCTCCACAATCTCCGTGTTCTCGATGTAGGCCACCGTCTGTCCGGCTTTTACCTGCTGCCCCTCTATGACACTTATCTTGCGGACGATGCCGCCGATGAGCGACATGACATCCGCCTTGTCCTGCGGATTTAGCTTCAGCTCCCCGTTGACGCGAATTACGCTGCCGAGTTCCTTTTTCTCCACTTTGCCCAGCGTGATGCCCACGGTGCTTATCTGCGTCTGCGTCAGTTCCACCTCTTCCGTATGCTGTTCTTCCGTCTCCTTAGTCTGGTTTTCTACGTTCTTGTTCCCGGAGCATGACGCAAGGATGACGAGTGCGCCTGCCATGATTGTCATATAAATCGTTTTCATTTGTTTCCTTTTATGTAATTCAACATGATGATTGCCTGATTGTAGTCGTTGACGGCATCGGCATACCGCAACTGCACGTCGAGTGCTGTCTGCTGGTTCTGGATATATTCCACATACCCGATTTCCCCGTTCTCGTAGGACACCTGCGAGAGGCGGCCCATGCGCTCGCCCTGTCCGTTTCCCTGCGCGGTGTAATAGTCCAGCACCTTCTGCGCACGGAAAAGCTCGTTCAGTCCGTCACGGTATTCCTTGTCCATACGTTGCTTCGCCTGCCGGCGGCTGATTTCCGCCAGTTCCACGTCGCGCCGGGCGGCCTTTACCTTCGCATTCTGACCGCCCCAGAACAGGGGTATGCTCACGCCTACCTCGAAGCCCATGAAATTTCCCTTGTCAAACCTGCTGCGCTCGATGTCGTAAGGATTGAAGCCCTTGATGAGCAGCTGCCCTGTCAAGCCTATGCTCAGTCCCGGCATATACCCTTGTTTGGCAAGGCTGAGGTTACGCTCGGATGCCGTTATCCGTGCGGCATACATTCCGCCCAAAGGCGTTTGCTCGAAGGAAACGGATGCCTCCGGCATTTCCTGTCGTATGACGGGAAGCGAAACGTCCGCCGGAACGACCACGGTGTCCGTGTTCAGCAGTTGCCGGAAAGCAAGCATCGCCGACCGGTAAGACTTTTCAGCCTTTTCCATCTCGATGCGGTTCTCGTTGCGAATACGCTCTGCGTTTATCAGTTCCAGATTGCCTGCCTCCCCCGCCTTGAACCGTGCCGAGGCAAGGCTGACGAACCTGTCGTACACACTGTCTTGCGCCTGCAAGATTTCGATGGTACGGCGGTCATGGAGCAGTGTGTAATAGTATGCGCTTACGTCCCTTACCACCTCGTTGCGTGTCACCGCCAGACTGCTCTGCGCCGCCGCCGTTTCCGCTTTCAGGTACTTGCGCCGTGCGGCGTAAACAGTGGGGAACTCGAACGACTGGCTTACCGTTATGCCGTTGTCGGGACTACCCCCTGATGTGGGGTCCTGACTGAGCGTGACGGATGTCTTCTCCATGTCGAACGCCGTGCCTTGCAAGTCGCGGGCTTTGCCTACGGAGACTGTCCCGGCTTTCATGTCCAGATTGTTGTCCAATGCCATGTCGATGCACTCCTGCAACGTCATGGTCTTTTCCTGTGCAGGTGACGACAGCGGCAGTGCGCCGATACATACCGTTAAAATGATATACTTGAATGTTTTCATGCTTCCTTACGATTTTCTCTTGTGAATGTCTTATATATTGACGGCAATACAATGAGTGTCAGGATGGTGGCAGTGAGCAGTCCGCCGATGACCACAGTCGCGAGGGGACGCTGCACTTCGGCTCCGTCGCCCGTGGAGAGTGCCATAGGCATGAAGCCGAGCGATGCCACCAGTGCCGTCATGATGACCGGGCGCAGCCGCAGCATACATCCCTCGACAATCCGTTTCCGCACATCCGTCATTCCTTCCTTCTCGAACGTGTTGAACTGTCCGATAAGCACGATGCCGTTGAGTACCGCCACGCCGAACAGCGCGATGAATCCCACACTGGCAGAAATGCTGAACGGCATATCGCGCAGCCACAATGCCCACACGCCGCCGATGGCGGACAGCGGTATGGCGGAGAACACGAACAGTGTCTCGCGCACATTCTTCAGTGTGGCATACAGCAGGCAGAGGATGACCAGCAGGGCAAGCGGCACGGCGAGCATGAGCCGCCCTGTGGCTTCCTGAAGGTTCTGGAACTGTCCGCCGTATGTGTAATAATAGCCCGCCGGGAGCTTCAGTTCCTTGTCGAGAATGCCTTGGATTTCCTCTACGGTGCTTTGCACGTCACGCCCACGCACGTTGAACCCTACGTATATGCGCCGCAGCCCGTCCTCGTGCGTGATTTGCGCCGGAGCGTCCTCGAAGCTGATTTCGGCAACCTGTCGCAACGGCAGCGTCCCGCCGTCGGGCAGTGGCAGATAGAGACCTTCCAATGCCGCGAGGTCGTTGCGCAGGTCATTGTCCATCCGCACCACCATGTCAAAGCGGCGGTCTTCCTCGAACACGTAGCCTGTGCGACGGCCTGCGAAAGCCGCCTCAAGTACTCTGTTGGCGGTGGCTATGGAGATGCCGTATTTCGCCAGACGGTCTCGGTCATACTTCACCTGTATCTGCGGCAGTCCCTGCACCTTCTCCACGAACGGTTCAGACACGCCGTCCACATCCTTGATGAGCGATGCCACCTTTTTCGCTGAAGATTCCAGCGCGTCGAGGTCGTTGCCGTATATCTTTATCGCCACATCCTGCTTGATGCCCGTAATCAGATCGTTGTTGCGCATCTGTATGGGCTGTGTCATCTCTACCTCCATGCCGGGAATGACGCTCAGGGCTTCCTCCATCTTCTCCATCAGCTCGTCCTTGGTCTTTGCCGATGTCCATTGGGCTTTCGGAATCAAGGATATGAGCATGTCGGCACGCTCCACGGGCATGGGGTCGGTGGGGATCTCGGAGCTTCCTATGCGCGTCACCGCCTGTTTCACCTCCGGGAACTGCGCCTTCAGTATCTTCTCCGCCTGCATGGTGCTTTCCACCATCTGCGAGAGCGACGTGCCCTGCGCCATGCTTATCTCGGCGACGAAGTCCCCCTCCTCAAGGCTGGGGATGAACTCTCCGCCCAACCTGTTGAAGACAAGCAGACTGATTGCGAACAGCACGACCATCGAGGCTATCAGCGTCTTGCTCCAATTGAGGCTTTTCGTGATGACGGGCAGATACCATCCCCTCAGCTTCTCAATGAGGCGGTCGGACAGGTTGCGCTTGTGCGTGCTTTCCTTGCTGAGGAACAACGCGCTTGCCATCGGCACATACGTGAGCGACAGGATGAACGCGCCGAGTATGGCGAAGAAGATGGTCATAGCCATGGGACGGAACATCTTCCCCTCAATCCCCGCCAGCGTGAGTAAGGGCAGATAGACCGTCATGATGATGATTTCGCCGAATGCCGCGCTCTTGCGGATTTTGGACGCGGAGAGATACACCTCGTCGTCCATCTGCGCCTGCGTGAGCCTTGCGCCCCGGTACTTGTCCCTGCTGATGCCTATGTGGTGGCACACGGCTTCCACGATGATGACCGCACCATCGACGATAAGCCCGAAGTCTATCGCACCGAGGCTCATCAGGTTTCCGCTCACGCCGAAGAGCTTCATCATGCCGAATGCGAACAGCATGGACAGTGGGATTACGGAGGCTACCACAAGTCCTGCGCGGTAGTTGCCGAGGAACAGTACGAGGATAAAGACCACAATCAGCCCTCCCTCTATCAGGTTGCGAGTGATGGTACCCGTCACGCGGTCCACTAATTGCGTGCGGTCGATGAACGGTTCGATGGCCACGCCTTCGGGCAGGCTTTTCTGTATCTGCGCCATGCGTTTCTTCACATTCTTTATCACCTGCTGGAAATTCTCACCTTTGAGCATCAGCGTGATGCCGGCCACGACCTCGCCCTCTCCGTTCCTTGTCACGGCTCCATAGCGGGTGGCATATCCGAACTGCACGTTTGCCACATCCCTTACGAGTATCGGCGTCCCGCCAATAGTCTTCACGGGTATCTTCCCTATGTCCTCCAACGATGTGGTGAGGCCTATGCCACGGATGAAATACTGGCTGCTGTTCTTCTCTATGTAGCTGCCGCCGGTGTTCTCGTTGCCCGCTTCGAGGGCGTCATACACGTCCGCCACGGTCAGCCCCGATGCGTTCAGCCGGTCGGCGTCAATCGCCACCTCGTACTGCTTCACGTATCCGCCCCATCCGCTCACTTCGGCTATGCCCTCCGTGCCGGACAGCTGCTTGCGCACAATCCAGTCCTGCATCGTGCGCAGGTCGGTAAGGCTGTACTTGTCCTCGTAGCCTTTTTCCGCGCGTATGGTGTAATGGTAGATTTCGCCAAGCCCGGTCGTCACGGGGGCAAGCCCCACCGTGCCTTTGCCTTGCGGCAGCACCTCCTCGGCTTCCTTCAATTGTTGGCTCACCTGCTGCCGCGCCCAATACACATCGGCGGCATCGTCGAAGACAAGCGTGATGACCGATAGTCCGCTACGGCTGATGCTCCGCCGCTCCGTCACTCTCGGTATGTTTGCGAGCGCCATCTCCACGGGAGTGGTGATGAACTGCTCCACCTCCTGCGCCCCCAACGACGGGGCCTGCGTGATTACCTGCACCTGATTGTTGGTGATGTCAGGCGTGGAGTCAAACGGCAACTGTGACAGCGACCACCCTCCCCATATGATGAGGGCTACCGTCAGTATGCCTATTGTGAGTTTGTTCTCTATTGAGAATTTTATCAGTTTCTGAAGCATATTCCATTCTAAATTAAAAATCATATTTGACTGAAAGTCCTCCCTGTTGCCCGTTGTAATAAGGATAGAAGGAGATGCCGGAGACTTTCTCCTTCTTTTTGGACAATTTGCGTTGCACGGACGGGTACAGCCTGTATGCGAGTTTTGTTCATAACATTCCCAAACCTGCGCCGAAAACGACATCCCAGACCCAATGCTTGTTGTTCCACGCCCTTAACGCCCCTGTTCCGGCGGCTATCACATATCCGCCGATGCCATACCAAGGCGACACGTCTTTGTATTCCTGCCACAGGAACTCCGCTCCCATAAAGGCTGCGGCTGTATGTCCCGACGGGAACGAATTTCTCCCGGATTTGTCAGGGCGTTGCTCGCGCACCGTGTATTTCAGCTCGTTGACTGTCACTGCGGTAAACAGGCTCGCCATAACCAATATGACAGTCCTGTCCTTGAAGCCGTGCCGTCCTTTGCCCCCGGCAAGATTCAGGACATAGACACTTGCAGCCGGAACATACTGCGTATAGTCGTCAATCCTGAACTTTGCAGGTTTGTGGGTGATGACCTCGTGACCTATGCTATAGTTCAGCATCCTGTTCCCGTGCATCATCGCGGCTTCGAATATGCCGTATGCCACCAGCGAGGCCGGAACTATCAGCTGCTTTACTGAAAGTTGCGACGCGCCGGTGTCGTGCAACAGGCTATCTGTCGGTTGTAAATCGTCCTTATCCTTTACATCATAGGCATACAACAACAGAGGAAAGACCAATGCAACAGGCACTAAGGCTCTCTTTATTAACATTTTTGTTGTATTACGTTTCACGCTCCCTTACACGAAGGGAACGGATGATGTATGAAAAAAAAGGGAAATAGGGTATGCGGAAAGGCATACCGCACCTCATGGATTTATAAGAGGTGTCAGAAATATGGGGAGGTGCCCGCAGGGCATTGGTCCGGGTCAGTTCCGCCGATTGGTAGATGGCGATGCCTTCCCATTCGCATGGAATCTTCTTTTCCGGAAACAGTTCGGCAATTGCCATCCTGCATATCGCACAGACAAATGCCGGAATTATCTTATAGGAAGTATTGTTGTGTGCATCGGATTTGGATATGAACAATCCGCCATTCTCTATGCACGCCGTGCCGTCATCGTTGTGGCCTGTATGTTCGTCATTATCCGTGTTGTCGCTGTCACAGTGTTCCACAACCGTACATAGCGCTTTATCGTGGTGATGATGCGGAATGAATGGCACGGCAAGCAACATGATTGCCGCCAACGCCACTATCGCTATGTACACTTGTCTTTTCATCTCTTTGTTGACAGTAAAACTGCTTTTCGGGTGCAAATACACGCTTTTACTTTTGCAACCCGGTTGCAAAGATGGAGTTATTATTGTTTTAACACATTGCTGACACGTATGCTCCTTAACGCATTGAGTATGGCAAGTATGGTAACACCTACATCGGCAAACACGGCAGCCCACATGTTGACAACGCCCAACGCTCCCAACAGCAACATCAGGAGTTTGATGCCGATGGCGAATACGATGTTCTGTTTTACTATGCTTAACGTCTTGCGCGCTATCATCATGCCTTCGACGATATTCATGGGATTATCATTCATCAATACGATGTCGGCGGCTTCAATGGCGGCGTCACTGCCGACAGCACCCATGGCAATGCCTATGTCAGCAAGTTTGATGACCGGAGCATCGTTGATGCCGTCGCCGACAAAAGCGATGGGAGACCGGGCATGTTCTTTACACAGTGCCTCGACAAACCTCACCTTGTCTATCGGCAGCAGTTCGGCATGGAACTCATCTATGTTCACTTTTTCGGCAATATCTTTGGCCACATCACTGCGGTCACCCGTAAGCATGATTGTTTTTCCAACTCCGGAGGCTTTCAGCCTTGCGATGGTCTCGACGGATTGCGGCTTTAGGGTATCGGAAACGACGATATGTCCCATATAAACGCTGTCTACGGCGACATGGACAATGGTACCTGTCTTTTTGCATGACCGGGGCGTCACACCGGCACGCGACATAAGTTTTTCGTTTCCGGCATAAACTTTGCCATTGTCAATGATTGCCACGATTCCTTCGCCTGCAATGTTCTCATAACCGGTCACTCTTGTTTTGTCCAATGGCAGATTGCAGGCATCCCGTATCGATACCGACAAGGGATGGTCGGAAAAACTTTCCGCCAATGCAGCCAATTTTATAAGCTCATGTTCCGATAACATTTGGGGATGTATGGCAGTGACTGAGAAATTGCCTCTTGTCAGAGTCCCGGTCTTGTCGAACACGACTGTTTTTATATGCGTCATCATTTCCAGATAGTTGGAGCCTTTTACAAGGATGCCCTTTCTTGATGCTCCGCCTATTCCGGCAAAGAACGTCAGCGGGACGGACACGACCAGTGCGCAGGGGCAGGAAATCACTAGGAAAATCAGGGAACGGTTTAACCAGACAAGCCATTCGCCGCCCGCAATCAGCGGAGGAACCAAGGTGAGCAATGCAGCCACAGCCACGACAGCAGGTGTATAATAGTGCGCGAAACGGGTTATGAACTTTTCACTCTTCGCCTTGCTAGTATCCGCGTTTTCTACCAAATCGAGGATTTTCGCGACAGTCGATTCTCCAAATGTCCCCGATGTGCGGATATGCAGAACACCTGTGAGATTCAGACTTCCGCTGATAACGGTATCGCCTTCGGAAACCTCACGCGGAAGGCTTTCACCTGTCAACGCCGCCGTGTCGAGAGTCGTACTTCCGGAGATTATCTTTCCGTCCAATGGTATTTTCTCTCCCGGTTTTACTACTATGATACTGCCGACCGGGACATCCGATGGAGACACCCGTGTTAGATTTCCCTCTTTCTCAATATTGGCATAATCCGGACGGATATCCATCAATGCCGCAATCGAAGCCCTGCTCCGTTCCACCGCTATATCGGAGGAAAGTTCCCCAATCTGATAGAACATCATCACTGCCACCGCTTCGGGGTATTCACCGATGGCAAATGCTCCGACGGTCGCAATAGTCATGAGGAAATTCTCATCGAAAAACTGACCTTTACACAAATTGCGCAAGGCTGCATAAACTATGTCCGCACCGATTATGACATAGGCGATGGCGCATAATCCGATGTGAATCTCTTCCGGAATAGCCGGAATATATGCCGCCATTAGCAAAACGATGCTCGTAATGATGCGTATCACTTTGATTTTTTGCTCTTTTTTCACAACCAATTCCATTTAATACGCTGCAAAAGTACGGTATAAGAACTGCAACCGAGTTGCAAAGTCAGTCGAGTCTCTTGTTTCGGCAATCAGGGCAAAGACCTTTCAATAAATAATCGACACTATGCAACTCAAATCCTTTCGGATAATGCACCATCGGAATATAGGTATGGTCGAGACAGTATGTTTTATGGCAACTCTCACAGTAGAAATGACAATGCAGTTCATCGACTCTGCACACATGGTCATTGCGGCATAAGCAGTATTTTGTCGAGCCGCTTCCGTCTTCTATCTTATGGACAAGATGGTGTTGCGCAAAGAGCGACAAAGTTCTGAACAGTGTGGATTTATCCACGCTGTCCAATGTGTTTTCCAAGTCTGTCAGGCTGAACGTGTCATGAAGCTCATACATGGCACGAAACACGATGATTCAAACAGCCGTTGGCCGAATACCATAGTCGTTCAGATATTTTGGAATATTAATTTTTCCGGATAACATAATATGTTTTAGTTGATATATCATGCGTTTCGTGTAAATATCCATTACTGTTGTCGTGTACGCAAAGAATCATGTATTTATTGCAGTACACAAATCTATTCCACGTAAAGTGTGGAATGCACAAAAATAGGCATTATTTTCGCGTAAAGAGTTTTCTCAACTATCATAACAATATCATATTTAAGCCTTATTTTGTACGTTTTATATAGTTTAGAAACAAGTTGCGCTATTGTCGGATTCACTTTCATCGTGGCCAGATTGAGATATAGCCCATGATACTCTATCATGCCGTGGCGGAACATCTTCCAAAGGATGTTGCATCCGAGTTGCGTCAGCGTGGAGTTGATGAACAGAGCCTGTTTCTCCAACGCTTCGGCATGGGAGCAGATTGAACCGGAATCTTCCTCCTTGACTTCCCTTTTAATTGTAATTGAAAGTAAGTTATCTAAGCAGTTAAAAAGCCATATCAATCGATTAAATGATTTGATATGACTTTTTATTGCTTATAATTTCAGCCCTTTCGGTCGATTCTCATCTTTTGCATACAATCCCGGTCGCCCGATAACGATATAGTCGTCGATGAAATTTCCCGACGGACTGCGTATCTGCGGTGCTTCTTCGGTGTGTTGTGATGGTACGTTTTGTACACCTTCCGTAACCGGCTTGACTTCCTGCCTGTTTTTCTCCTTTTCTGCGACCTCCGGCGTAGGCGGAGCAAGCTCCAGCTGTATCTTCCGGTCAAGCGCGGCAAGTTCGGACTTCAACTGTTTCAGCTCGTCCTCCTTCTTCCACACCTTGCCCGCTATCTCCTGCAACTGCGGTATCTCGCGCTCCAGCACCTCGTTCTTCGCCTTGTACTGGTCGATGGTGGAGGGTATCTTCTCCAGCGCGTTCAGGAAGTTGCGTGCGGCGGCTACCGGGTCAGCCAGCGCCAAATGCCCGTTGTTGTAGGTGTACTTGTAGTTGCCCTCCACCACGAAGCGGTTGTCGGTAAACTCCAGCCCCTCTTTGAGTGTCCTCTCGCTGACCACCTTTATCGGGAAACCGTAAAGCTCCCCGACAGCCGTGTACTGTCCGCCCGTCACGGTGTTCTTGGCGATTTCCTGCAAACGCTTTCCGATGACCTTCTTATCGGACGCGAGTTGGAGTCGCTTCTAGCTCTGAACTTCCGCGTAATCTATTCGCAATCCATTTTTTATTGACTATACAAGGGAGGTGGGAAGCGGTAATCCGACAAGAGGGGGGGGAGAAAAATAGGACCTCTTCGCATAAACAAATGCACAGATGCCTGAATGTACTTTCGCACACCCCATTCCTCCTCTTATCTTTTCTACCTATTCGGTTAATTCATACGATTCATTATAGTGCTGAAAACTTTCTCCTTCCGAACCCCAAGCGAGGCTCGGAAGGGAGAAAGGAAACCCATCAAAGGGCTCTCAACTCACCTTATCGACACTCTAAAAAAATGACTCCGAAAAGGAATGAGGAGGGTATGTAGATTGTGCAGAGCCCTCTCGTATCGTGTTATGTAGTTGGGAAGGTAGCATAAAGGATTTCGGGCTTCTACAACATTCTAACTTCTATTTTGTCAATCTGTTAGGCCCCGTTGTAGTTGCGTAGTAAGATCTATTCGGTGAAAGGAAAAAAGGCATGTTAGGACAGCCGTACAAGGATCACTCTGACGCCGCTTGTTGCTTTCGGATCAGCTTGTCCATGTCTTCCGAGATCTTTTTGTCCGTCACCTGCGCATAGATCTGCGTGCTGGATATGGACGCGTGCCCCATCATCTTAGCGATGCTCTCTATCGGGATGCCTGCACTGAGTGACAGGGTTCCGAACGTGTGGCGCGCCATATGGAAAGACAGTCGTTGCCTGACGCCACACGCCAGTCCCACAGTACTCAGTTTGCTATTCATCACACTGCGGCCGCAACCGCATGGGAAGACAAGGGCGTCGCCTTTTCCTTTCACCGTCTGATCCTCTCGGCGTCTGCTAAGGATCTCCTCCGCGATCGGATGTAACGGCACGACAGATTCCACTTTCGTCTTCTGTCGTTCCTTTCGGATATACCTCCGGCCGTCGGCCGCGGTCAGGATATGCGAGAATTTCAGGCGCTCCATATCCGCAATGGCCAGTCCGGTGAAGCAGGAGAAGAGAAACATCTGTCGGGCCTGTTCTGCTTCCCTGTCGTTTATTCTCAGCGCCATGAGTTTGGCTACATCGCTCTTTTGCAAGAAGCGAATCTTCCGTTCCTCCTTTTCATAGGCAACATCCTCAAAAGGATGGCAGCGGATGACTTTCAAGTCTACCGCACGATACATCAACCGACTCAATCGGCAGAGGTGCTTGTTCATGGTCGATGTCGCCAGTCCACGCTTTTTGAGAAAGAAGCGGAAGTTCTCAAATAGGTCTTCCGTAATGCCTGCAAGAGGAATGTCCCGCCCTCCGTTTTCCTTCACGAACTCTCGAAGCAACTTGTCCGAATAAGTAAGGTTTTGGTAAGTACTTTCTGTCTTTGACTTGCCTACGCATGCCTTCACGGATTGCAGTTCCGCCTCGCTCATGGCCAAAAGGGTGGTTGGAGTGGCCGCAACACCCTGCAAACGATTCTTGAGGAGTTCTGCACTGACCATGCCGTCCTTCGTAAGCATTTCCGCGTAGGTCTTTTCCACAAGCTCCCTGAACGCTACGAGGCGTTGGTTGATTTTCTTTTCGCCGGCTGTCCCCTGTCTGCTGTTCCATTCGGCCGGCAGACATTCCTCACCTGTGGTAATAGCTGTGCTCCTACCATTGATGGTGACGCGGCAAAAGATGGCTGTCTTGCCGTCGGTCTTCGTCTTCTGTCTGTTGATGTAGAACAGGATCTTGAATGTACTTCTCATGTTGGTCTGTGGTTAAATGGTTAGGTGCAAATCTTCGGTGAAGGCGATTAAGCGATCGAACTCCTCGAATAACTTCTGCGGTGTCACCTTCGCATATCGCTCGGTCATGCGCACTGTGCTATGTCCAAGCATCTTGCTGACGGTCTCGATGGGCACGCCCTGTTCCAAGGTGATGAGCGTAGCGAAGGTGTGTCGAGCGGTGTGTGTGGTGAAGGGCAGCGTGATACCGGCCCGCAGTCGGAGGGCTTTCAGATGCGATTGATAGGTTATGTAATGGATGTGAGGAAGCAACGTATCCCTCGATTCATCATGCAATTTGTTCATCAGTTGAAGGGCCTCGGGCAACAGCTTTACACGGCAGAGGACACCCGTCTTCTGCCGGTTGAACTTCAGCCAAAGGGCGCCTTCGTCGTCGCAGACAAGATGCCCACGGTTCAGTGCCATTAGATCGCAATAGGCGGCGCCGGTGTAACAGGCGAAAAGAAACACATCGCGCGCTGTCTCCAAGTCAGCCTCCCAGCCGTCAAAACAGAGCGCCTTTAACATGTCCAACGCTTCCCTATCGAGCGCTTTGGGCAGTCGACTGTCTCCCTTGTCTACATGCACATTGTCGAATAACAAGGTGTCTGCCGCGCCTTCTCGATACGCCAGCTTGCAGACCTTTTTGACAAGGACGACCATGTTGTAGCAGGTGCTTTGTTTTAGCCCTACCTCTCCGGTTGCGAACTGCTCGAACCGCTTGACGAAGTCTTCCGTGAGCTGCGAAAAGGTCAAGTCCGAAGCGTTATGCTTCGCCCGAATGAACTGTTGCAGCCTCATTCTTGTCTGACGATACAAGACCAAAGACTCTCTTTTGATGTCTATCCCGACGTGCTCCTCCATATCCTCGATCAGGCCGTCAAACCGCTCCAAAAGCATGGTTCGACTCTGCACGCAGCCTTGGAAATGCTCCTTGATGTCGGTTGCGTCAAATGGAGATCCCTTGGCAAGCAAGGACTGATAGGAAGACTGAACGGCAAGAAGGAGGTTGTCCAATCGTCCATTGACTTCGACCGCCTCACGGCTCTTCCCGTCCACCCGACTTTCGCGCGGGTTCCACAAATCGGGATTGCAGAACAGCTTGCAACTGAACTGTGCAATGGAACGCCCCAGCGTGATCCGTCCCATGATCGGCGCCTTGCCCGACCTGTCGCGACTGCTCTTTTTGAGGTAGAGCAACACCTTCATTTTCATGTCATCCATACGCTTTGAAAACTGTGGGCAAAATTACCCGGTTCAAAGCGTCCGTTACCTGTGCAGAATCCTGTATATCAATGCAAAAGAACCGTGTGCGAGAAAGACTCAGTTACCTGCTTTTGCACCATCGTTACCTGTCGCGGGGCGGGGTAATGCTTTGGTAACTGAACTTCTGCCTAAAATCGCACTTTTCTGCCTTTTACGCTCGACGCAATCGGAAGCATATCGCCCCCTTTCTGCCTAATTATCAGTCCACTTACTCCGACATCGGGACTTCTGCTTTTGAGGGGAATAGTTGGTTCCGAATAGTATTTAATCACGTTCCGAACGTGGTTTAATACTATTCCGAGGTGGTCACAACCACGTTCCGGACGTTATTTAACCACGTTCTGAAGGGTATTTAATACCGTTCCGAGGGGTATTTAATGACGTCCTGAGGGGTATTTAATATGGTTCCGAGGGGTATTTAATACGGTTCGGCGGGGTATTTAATCACGTCCTGAACCATATTTAATGACGTTCGGAACGTGATTATGACCACCTCGGAAGGGTATTTCACCACGTTCGGAAACACCTCGGAAGATCTTCCGAATCGCACCATGGCTTATGGCAAAAAAGAGAGAGGGCATATCGCTCCGAGCGACGCGTCCTCTCTCCACGTAAAACCTGATCCGTTGGGGGGATGATTACTTCCGAGCGTTTAGGCGAGCCTGAATGGCCTTGGCCTTTTCTACGGAGGCGCTGTTGTTGGCGTCGATGCCGTAGAGCTCCTTGGCCGGAATCTTGATCTCCATGTTGGTGGGGATATGATTCGGGTCGGCGATTTTCGATTTGTTGAATTCGTAGATGTAGACCCAGAAGACCTTGTTACCGTAGTATTTCTCGGCCAGCTTGGTCAGGAATTGCCCTGGCTCTAACCGAACGGTGGCCACCACTTTGCGTTTGGGTGCGGCCGGTTTCTCTTTCTTCTCTTTGGCCTTAGCGTCCTCTTTGGCTTTGGCCTCTTCTTCGGCCTTAGCCTTCTCCTTAGCCTCTTCTTCGGCTTTAGCCTTCTCCTTAGCCTCTTTCTCGGCAGCAGCCCGACGCGCCTTGTCGGCGGCTGTAGCCGGATCGAGCTTCTGTTCGTCGGCTATGGAGGTCTGCGGCTTGTCGCCACGACCGGCCTCGGGGGCGTCTTTGTCCTTAGCCTCTTCGCCAGGCATGACGAACGTATCGCCCGTCACCACCTTGTCACCGTCCGTGCGACCCATGGCGCGCGTTTCGGATGAGGGGAGGTAGTAGAAGTAGTGGTAGAAGAGTCCGCCGAGGAGGAGCAGCAGCAGGATGCTGAGCACGACGTACAACGGGAAGTTTGACGAGGAGCGCTTTTCGCTCTTTTTCGGCTGCGGAGTAGGCTCCACGGGCGGAGGCGGCGCGATAGGCGGGATCACCGTCACGGGCTTTTTCCGCGGTGGCCTCTGCTCGTTTGTGCGTCCGGCGTTTGATGTCGGTGTATCGGTTCGGCCCGTTGCCAGAGGCGCTTTCGGCTCATCCTTCTGGACGGGTTCCGGCACCTTCGTGTCAACCTTTTCGGCGGTCACTTCGGGCGTAATGATTTGCGATGCTTTGAGGTGTGCTGCAGCCATTTCGCCCACTGTCATGGGTTTACTGCCCACCGAGCGCCCCTCCGACCAGCCCTCGGCGATTTCCTTTTTGATCTCACTGTTCATCGTTTGAGATTTTTCGTTGTTCCATGTGCTTCCAATCAGGGTGACGGGCTCCACGTCGTCGTCCCCCTCGTCCTCCTCGTCGTCGTCAGTCTCCGCTGTTGGGGCGGGCGGTGCAGGTGTGGGCTCCGTCGGTTCCGACTCGCTGTCGGTCGGTTCATTTTCCGGCGTGGAGATGAAAGAAGGGGTGGAGAGGGGAGCCTCGTCCGCGGGCGTGTCTTCGTCGTCCACATACTCACGCTCAGGGTCTTCGGGCGTCTCAATCGGTGCATCGCTTTCGCTCGCCTCGACAGCTTCGAAGATGGCAAAGGGTTTATTGATGCGGTCTTTCAGCGATTTATCGGGCAGGTACGACAGCCAGTGGTGGGCCGGAATAACGATGCGCTCACCCTCTGGCGTCACACTTTCGCGTTCTCTGACGGGCACGATCCGAAACTTGCCGATGCCCTTGATTCGTGTCGATCCGTCTTTGATAAGACTGTCGTTCACCAGCGCGGTCAACTCTCCGACGAAGGTCTGCACCGCTGTGCGGTCGCGACCCGTTTGGGCCATCATCAATTCAATGATGCGGTCTGTGGTGATTTTCTCGTTCATGCCTGATCTAAGTTTTTGATGTACGTTCTGAGTCGGGAGGAAGGTCTGAAAACGGGGATCAATTTCGGGGGTAGCAGGTAGCGTTTGCCACTTTCGACGTCGGCCGAGTAGCGTTCCGCCTTCTTTTTGAGTTCAAATTGCCCCCATCCCTCGAGTGCAACGATGTCGTTATCTGCAAGCCTGTCGGCTACGATTTGCCCGAACGCGTCCAGCATGTTCTCCACCTCGGGGATCTCCCGGTCGAGGCGCGCGGCCAGTTCGGCTATCAATTCTGTATCTCTCATATGATGGATATATCTCTTTGTTTCTGATTATTCGGAATATAAATCTCAGTAGTTCGCCGATGGATTAAACAACCTTCCGGCCATATAGTTCGAACGGTTCAGCGGCTTCAATCTGTACGGAGTAAATTTTACCGAGCTCCATGTCGGCGTCCTTGTGCACGAGCACCTCGGGGTCTACTTCCGGCGAGTCGAACTCAGTCCGCCCGATGTAGTAATCCTCCTCGCGGTCCAGCATCACGCGCAGTGTTTTGCCCACCTTTTCCTCTTGCACCTCGGCCGAAATGGCCTCCTGAAGATCCATCAGCGCGTTCAGCCGCTGCTGCTTCACTTCGTCCGGCACATTGTCTTGTTCATTTTTATAGGAATGCGTCCCCACCTCGTGACTGTAGGCGAAGGCGCCCATTCGCTCGAAACGCATGTCTCGTGCGAACTGCATCAGTTGTTCGAAGTCGTCGTCCGTCTCTCCGGGATAGCCCACCATCAGCGTGGTACGCAGGTGAATGCCGGGCACTTCTTCCCGAATCCGGGCGATGAGTTCGTAAGTCTCTTCTTTCGTAATATGCCGTCGCATGCGCTTCAGCACAGGGTTACTGATGTGTTGGAGGGCGATGTCGAGGTATTTGCAGACGTTCTCGCGCTCGCGCATCACGCGCAGCAATTCGTGTGGGAAATGCGACGGATAGCCGTAATGCAACCTCAGCCACTCCACGCCCGGCACGTCCGACAGTCGCTCGACTAACTCGGGCAGTACGGCTTTGTGGTAAAGATCTTGTCCGTAGTAGGTCAGGTCTTGCGCGATGAGTTGAAACTCGCTGATCCCTTTTTCGGTCAACAGTCGGGCCTCCTTCACAATCTCCTCCATCGGACGCGAGCGGTAACGCCCCGTAATGATCGGTATCGAGCAGTAGGAACATTTACGGTCGCACCCCTCAGCGATTTTTAGGTACGCGTAATGTCCGGGAGTCGTTACAACGCGATCTTCCGAAAATTCGCTCAGGTAGGCCTTACCTAAATCGTTCAGCAATTCTTTCCAGTTGAATTTCCCGTAGAAACGATCTACAAACGGAAGCTCCTGCTGGAGTTCCTCTAAGAAACGCTCCGAGAGGCACCCCATCACGTACAGCTTCCCGATGCTTCCGCGTTTCTTCTCCTCGCCCAATTCGAGGATCAAGTTGATAGATTCTTCTTGTGCATCGCCAATGAATGCGCACGTGTTGACAACGACAATCTCGCCGTTGATCTTCTTCGCGTCGTGGGTGACGGTATATCCGTTCAGTTGAAGTTGGCGCATCAACCGCTCCGAATCGACCAGATTTTTCGAGCAACCGAGCGTGATGATGTCGACCTTATCTTTTCTCATCGTCCCCGAACAGCGAATCCACGAATGCTTTTCTATTGAATACCTGCAAGTCCTCCATGCCTTCGCCCAAGCCAATGTACTTGACTGGGATCCGGAAATGGTCGGAAATACTGATGACTACACCGCCTTTGGCTGTCCCGTCGAGCTTCGTAATGGCCAGTGCATTGACTTCCGTTGCGGCGGTAAACTGCTTAGCTTGCTCAAAAGCGTTCTGTCCCGTCGATCCGTCGAGCACGAGCAGCACCTCGTGCGGAGCGTCCGGAACGACCTTCTTCATTACGTTCTTGATTTTCGTCAGCTCATTCATCAGGTTGATTTTGTTATGCAGACGTCCTGCTGTATCAATGATCACCACATCCGCTCCAGTCGCTTGTGCCGAATTGAGCGTATCGAATGCCACTGAAGCTGGATCGGAACCCATCTTTTGCTTGACTACCGGCACACCCACACGTTCGCCCCAAATAACGATCTGCTCTACAGCCGCCGCGCGAAACGTATCGGCTGCTCCTAACAATACAGAATAGCCATGCTTCTTGAATTGATAGGCCAACTTACCGATAGTCGTCGTTTTACCTACTCCATTGACACCAACCACCATGATCACGTAAGGTCTTTTTCCCTCTGGTGTACGGAAGTCATCCGCGTCCTCGGTCTTATTTTCCGTAAGTAGGGTGGCGATTTCTTCACGTAAGATCTTAGTCAGTTCTGCGGTCGAGACATATTTGTCTTTCGCGGCGCGTTTCTCAATCCGTTCAATAATCTTCAGGGTCGTATCCACGCCCACGTCAGAAGAGATCAAGACCTCCTCCAGTTCATCCAGCACGGCGTCATCGACCTTGCTTTTTCCCACAATGGCTTTGGTGATCTTAGAGAAGACGTTCTCTTTCGTCTTCGATAGACCTTTGTCTAATGTCTCCTTTTTCTCTTTGCTGAAGAAATCAAAAAATCCCATCTCTTAATCGCGTGATAAGTAGGTAAGTAAGATTGGGCCACAAAAGTAGATCTTTTTCGGAAAGCCTAGGGCATACATGATTAGGGCTGCCAGAGTAACCGTATCAAAAACCAAGTAGCTGCATGAGGTAGGGCATATTATTGATAGCACTCCGTCGTCTTCCTTTGACCGAGAGCTTATCTTTCTTCTGCTTGAGAAGAAGCAGGGACAACTTGCGGATGAGATTGAGAAGCTGTTTCGTTGCTTAGCGAATAAACAAAAATAGGAGAAAGCGATTTTGCTTTCTCCTATTTTAATAGGTGGGCGCTGAGGGATTCGAACCCCCGACCCTCTGCTTGTAAGGCAGACGCTCTGAACCAACTGAGCTAAGCGCCCTTTTTTTATTTGATTTTGCTGTCGCTCTCTCTTGAAGACGGTGCAAAGATAAGGGCGTTTTCGAAACCTCCAAAAAATGCCATGAAAAAAGTCGATCTTTTTTGAGTCGTCATGGATCATTGAATTCTTCTTTTGCGCGCTTATGCGTTGTGTCCTAAACTATTGGATAGGATTTCTATGGCTTATTAGTTCTATTCAGAACAAGGTGCTTTTTTCTCCTTGTGGATGGCTTTAGCCTAAATAATGGCAGGAGGAAGTGCATGGCTCAGCCTGTTTCGAGAGTAATTGACGGGCTGTCTGTTCTGCGTGGAGGTGTCTTTTGCTATAGGGATCTTATTCCGAATCAGATTCAGACGGATTTTTACTTTTGCCGCCACTTCGTCAGAGGTTTATTGAGACTTTTGCGCGAAGAGAGATCCCCTATTGTTGTATTGTTATATTGTATCATGTATTAGAACAAACAGATCAGATTATGAAAAGGCTTTTATGGTTTGCAGCAGTGGCTGCAGTATGTGTGAGTTGTGGCGGGAAGAAGTCCGGCTACGTGATTGATGGTAAAATTGCCGAGGGTCGTACGGACCTCGAAGGTAAGTACGTGTATCTGATTCCGTACGGATCAGATGGCGCGGCGACAGACAGTGCATTGATCGAGAAGAATACGTTCAAGTTGCAGGGCGAACCTACCGCTGACGGTCTCTATGCTCTCTACTTGAAGGACGAGGGAGACGAGATGATGAGTCGTGTGGGTGAGGCGCCGTTCTCTGCCGTGTTTGTGTTGCAGAAGGGAGAGATGCAGGCTGTACTTGACTCGTTTTCGTATGTGACGGGTACGCCGGAGAATAACGCGTTCAAAGACATTCGTTCGGTGTTGGTTGATGCGCAGAAGAACTATATGAACCTTGTCAGCAACATCAAGGAGGGCGAATTAGAGGCTGTGAAGGCAAAGGCTAAGCAGCTGGAGGATGAGATGATGGCCAAGGTGAAGGCTTACATCGAGGCGAATCCGAACAAGCTCACTACGGCTAAGCTCCTCACCGATTTCCAGTTTGGGCTGGATGAAAAGACGCAGGAGGCAGCACTGGCCAAGGCGGATTCGGCCTTCATGAAGTTTCCTGGCATCAAGGAGATAGCCGAACATTTGCAGGCTATGAAGAAGGTGGCCGTCGGACAGAAGTTCTCAGACTTTGAGATGGTCGACCTGAAGGGTGACACCCACAAACTGTCGGACTATGTAGGCAAGGGCAACGTGACGCTGGTAGATTTCTGGGCGTCGTGGTGTGGGCCGTGCATGCAGGAGGTGCCGAACTTGAAGAAAACGTATGAGACCTACCACAAGAAGGGATTCGAGATCGTCGGAATCTCGCTTGACTCGGAGAAGGGCGCCTGGGAAGCAGCCGTGAAGGACAAGCAGATGAACTGGATCCACCTGTCCGACCTGAGAGGATGGCAGTCGGCTGGCGGAGCTCTCTACGGTGTACGATCAATCCCGAACACCTTCTTGGTGGATAAGGACGGTACGATTGTCGGTCACAACCTCTTTGGCGAGGAGCTGAATAAGAAGCTGGACGAACTGTTGGCCGAGAAGTAATCCTCCCCGAAACTTTGTGTATAGGTATGATAAAGCGGCAAGGCAAGTGTACAATGTGATACGGCCTTGCCGCTTTCCTTTTACTTTTGCTCCATCTGATTTCAAAACACGATAATTACTATGTTCAAGAAAGAAACTTACATTCAGCGGCGTGAGGCCCTGAAGAAGGCTGTTGGCACGGGCCTGTTGTTATTCATGGGTAACGACGAAGCGGGTTGCAACTTTGAGGACAACCTCTATCCCTACCGTCAGGACTCTACGTTCCTCTACTATTTTGGCTTGCCCTATGCGGGGCTAATGGCCGTCATTGACATCGATGAGAACCGCGAGATCATCTTCGGCGACGAACTGACGATCGACGCCATCGTCTGGATGGGTGTGCAGCCGACACTCCACGAAAAGAGCGAAGCTGCCGGCATTAAAGACGTCCGTCCGTCGGCCGAGCTGAAACCCTACCTCGAGGCAGCCGCCCGCAAGGGACAGCCCGTGCGTTACCTGCCGACTTACCGCCCCGAACATCGCATCAAACTGCTCTCTCTGCTGGGTATTATGCCGGGTGCAGAGCAGCCGTCGGTGGAGTTCATCAAGGCAGTGGTGAATATGAGGAACTACAAGTCGGACGAGGAGATTGTAGAGATCGAAAGGGCGTGCAATGTGACGGCCGACATGCATCTACGTTCGTTACAGATGGTACGTCCGGGAATGCGGGAGTGCGAAGTGGCGGCTGCTGTGCAGGAAGTGGCGGCTGCGCACAACTTCATGCTCTCGTTCCCGACCATTGCCACAGTGCACGGCGAGACGCTCCACAACCACGACCACAGCAACGTGATCCGTAGCGGGCAACTCTTCCTGCTCGATGCGGGCGCAGAGACAGAGATGGGCTACGCGGGCGATATGTCGAGCACAGTGCCTGCCGATCCGAAGTTCACCGCACGCCAGAAGGAAATGTTCGAGATCCAGTTGGCCAGCCACGAGACAGCTGTCAAGGCGCTTCGTCCCGGCATCCGATTCGAGGAAGTCTACGACCTGTCGGCCGAGGTGATCGTCGAGGGCATGAAAAGCGCAGGGCTGATGAAGGGTGACGCCAAGGAGGCTGTCAAGGCCGGTGCGCATGCGCTCTTTTTCCCCCACGGACTGGGCCACATGATGGGCCTCGACGTGCATGACATGGAGAACTTAGGCGAGGCTTACGTCGGCTATGGCGACCAACCGAAGAGCAAACAGTTCGGACGCAAGTCGCTGCGGTTGGCCCGTGAGCTGGAGCCAGGATTTGTGCTGACCATTGAGCCGGGTATCTACTTCATCCCGCAGCTCATCGACTCGTGGCACGCAGAGAAGCGGTTCGCAGACTTCATCAACTACGACAAGGTGATCACCTACAAAGACTTCGGCGGTATCCGCAACGAAGAGGACTACTTGATCACTGCCGATGGTGCGCGTCTCTTAGGCAAGAAGATCCTGCGCCATGCGGACGCACTGGAGGAGCTGCGGAAGGGCTGATGACGGAATGACGGACCGTTAGTTGTCCGTCGTTAGCGCTTATGCCGGGTATCCCGATCGCGGATGCCCGGCATTTTTTATGTGCTCCCGTGCGAGGAGCGGGGCAAACCGTCCGTCGCAGGCGAGGGGTAGCGGCCAAAACGAGCGAGGCCGCCCGGCGGGATCTCCCCGGCAGGCAGCCTCTTGTTGGTATTCAATGTTGTGTACCCCCAATGGCTTTCGCAAGCCCTACGCGGGGAGCACTTCATTGATGATTGACATCAGTCGAGGCACTCGGGGATGACTTTCGCAAGTCCTATGGAAGATGAGCGCCCCAAAATGATCGCTTATAGTATATGAAACAACTCCGGACGGACTTATCGCAAGTCGGTTGGTCGATGGAGCCTTATGATAGCGTAGTATGAGTGGGCGTACGCCAGATGTCACACGCTGGCGCGCGCCCTAATTGCAATTTCTGTTAGAGTCCTAACTGGTTCAGGATGAATTCGAAAATGAATGACCAGTTAGCTATCGATTGCTCGGTGCTTTGTCCCGATCCGTGGCCGCTATCATAGTCGATATGCAGGATGACGGGGTTCAGCTGACCGGGGTTGTTCTGCAGGGCCGCCACAAATTTCTTGGCGTGGAGCGGGTCGACACGACTGTCGTTGGCACCGGTGGTGACGAGCATGGTCGGCAGGTTGACCCCCGAGCGAATGTTATGGTAAGGCGAGTAGGGGAAGAGCCAGCGGAACTGTTCGGCGTCGTCCGAGGAGCCATACTCGGGGATCCAGTAGCGGGCGATGAGGAAGCGGTGGTAGCGGAGCATGTCCAGCAGTGGCACCTGGCAGACGATGGCCCGGTAGAGGTCCGGCCGCTGCGTAGCGATCGCGCCCATGAGCAGGCCGCCGTTGCTGCCTCCCTTAGCCGCAATGCGGGTGGGGTTGGTGTACTTCTCGCGGATGAGCCACTCGGCGCAGCTGTTAAAGTCGTCGAAGGTGTTCTGCTTCTTGTCCAGCATACCGCTGCGGTGCCAGCTCTCGCCATACTCGTCGCCGCCGCGGATACCGGCCTCCACCACGACCACTCCGCGTTCCAGCAGTGAGCGGTAAAATCCGATGTAGCTGGGCGCGATACCGTCGTTGAATCCGCCGTATCCGTCGATCAGCACCGGGTTATTGCCGTCCATTTTGAGTCCCTTCTTGTGGTAGATGAAGGCGGGGATCTTCGTGCCGTCCTTTGAGGGGTAGAAAATGATCTTAGCCTCGATGTCGCTCATGTCTATCGGCGTCTCGCGGGCGAAATAGAGCTTCCATTTGAAGTCTTTGGGCGAGGCCACGAAGGTTTTGGGCATCGTGGTGAAGGTGTTCAGGGTCATGTAGATCGAATCCTTCTCGCGGTCATAGCTGATGCCGCCCACGTTTCCCAGCTCGGGCAGCTCGATTTCGCGCTGCCGATGGCCCTCCAGGTCGTAGAGCGTGAGGCGGCTCTGGATGTCCTTCTTGTCCTGGACGATGATGTTGTGTTTCGTCACTACGCAGTTCTGCATCACGGTCTCGCCTTCGGGGATAAGCACCCGCCAGTCCTTGTATTCGGGTCGGGCCACGTCGGCCGTCATTAGGCGGAAGTTGGGCGCGTGATCGTTGGTGAACATATACATGCGGTCGCCAATGATCTGCGGATAGGCGTTCGATACGGTGCTCTCATAGATGAGTCGTCCCTTCTCGTTCGTGCCCGTGCGACGGATGTAGGCCTTGTTGGAGTAAAAATCGCTCTCGCCATAGACCGTCATGTCGCCGTATCGGTTATCGTAGATGAAAAAGCTGTTTTTGGCGTCGTCCGTGGTGCCAATCTGACGCGCTTTGGAGGCTGGGGTGCCGAACTCCCAGAGATACGTCTTGAGGGGGCGCTGGGCAGCCACGTCCTCCGGCGAACGGAAGGTGACATAGGCGTGCTTCTGGTCCTTGGTCCACTTAAAGTCGAACGTATTCTCGAGCGGTTTGCCGATCTGTTTCCCCGTGCGCGTATCAATGAAATACGTCGTTGAGATCTCCGCGCCACTCTTTTGAGCGCTGATTGCTGCCCGGTTGCCGTCGTAGGTATAGGCCACGCCGGAGGTAGACGTCTTGCCCGTGGGGTCGATGGCCACCGGGTCCCAGATGAGTACACGCTTGCCGTTCAGGATGGTGTAGATGCGATACTGCTTGTCGCCCTTCATCTTCACGGTTTGAAAAACGCGATCGCCGACGTTGGTCAGCGGTCCCTCATAATCGCGGTCGATATAGGCTGCGAGTTGTTCACGTACGCCCGGATGCACCTGCTGTGTCTTCTGGAGGTACTCGATACCATAGTCATGCTGCGCTTTTGACCAGGCCACGACGGCCGGATCGTCCTTATCCTCGAGCCATCGGTAGGGGTCGGTAAAGACAACATTGTGAATCGTGTCTCTTACGGCATGTTGGGGGGTTGCCGGCGGTCGAAACTCGACCTGTGCCCGCCCCGCTGTTCCAGCGAACAGCATCATCGGGAGCCAGTACTGATATTTCATCTTGTGTGGTATAAAAGTGGAGATGTCTATTGAAAACGTGGGCAAAGAAGGGGATGAAAATCGAAAAAATGAAGCCCGAATGCAAAAAAGATCTCTCCTTGTCGCGCCGAATAGGGTGGGGGAGGGCCGGGAGCGGGGGAAGGCCGATCGGGATTCCTCGTGTATCTTTGCCCTACCACTAAATAT
This sequence comes from Tannerella serpentiformis, assembly GCF_003033925.1. NCBI lineage: Bacteria > Pseudomonadati > Bacteroidota > Bacteroidia > Bacteroidales > Tannerellaceae > Tannerella > Tannerella serpentiformis. The sequence continues at coordinate 183,325 of NZ_CP028365.1, read as the reverse complement.
CCCCTGCATGTATGCCCACCATCTTCATCCTTTTCGGATTCCGATTCATGTTTTACTCTAACGACCACGAACCCATCCATGTGCATGTGACAAAAGGAGACATCCGAGCCAAATTCAACCTCTTTCCCGTCACACTGGTGCAGAATCACGGACTGAAGCCATCGGAGCTCAAGCTCGTAGAGCATGTGATCCGTGAGAATCAAGAAATCATTGCCGAGCATTGGAATCGGTTCTTTAACCAATCAAGATAAACAAAATGGATATGCTACACATTGAAAAGATCTGGCTGACCGACGACGCCATATGGATACGCACTGCGGACGGACGCGAGGCCGCCGAACGCTTTGTCGACTACCCGCGACTGGCCCGCGCTACCGCCGACGAGCGCGCCCGTTATCTGGCCGACGGGGCGGGGATACACTGGCCGGAGCTGGATGAAGACCTCTGTTACGAGGGATTCTTTACGCCTAAGACGCACAGCCCGCTGTACGATTTCTTCATGGCGCACCCGGAGCTGGACGCCTCGGCTGTAGCCCGGCGGATGAAAATGCCGCAGAGCCTCCTCGCCCAGTACCTCAGCGGGGCGCGACAGCTGTCGGAGCAGGGCTTTGAGGAGATCGTGCGAACGGTGCGCTCCATTGGCCGTGAATTGGTCGAGGTTTAGCCCTTGCGCCTATATATATAGGTATAGACGTGCGGGGACGCGAGCTTGTCGCTGTCGGTGGGAGATACGAAGGCTTGGAAAGACCCGTTGTCTCGGACAATGCTAAATGCCTGATTAAGGTATTCAATATTGTCTGAGACAATGATAAATACCTAATCTAACTATCTATCATTGATCGAATCAACGATAAATAAGAGCGTCGATATTTATTATCGTCTCCGGAAACATTGAATACCTGCATGAGTTGTTTATTATTATCTCAGACAATGACTCCCTCCGAGGGGTGAAGTCTCCTCGCGCCCGAGACAGTGTCACCTTCGAAGGCTCGGAACCTCTTATTGACAGAGGCTGTAAGGGTTTTCTATGCGTGAAGCCTTTCTATGTCTGAAAAAGTGTCACCTTTGGGGGTCTAAAATCTCTTATTGACAGAGACCGTAAAAGTTTTTTGCATGCAGAGCTTCTCTATGTCAGAAATGGTTGTACCTTTGGGGCCGTCAGATCGCCCCTTGTCTGAGGTGGGAGAGGCTTCCCGAAAGAGACGTTTTTTCGCGCTTCAGACAATGAGAGATTTGTTCGAGTAAAATTCACCATATTTGCACACAATTCTAGACCATGTAATGTTATGTCGAAAGAAAAAGTGAGCAGCTACGAGCTCCCAAAAACAGTAAACTTTATCGTAGCCAACACCTCGAGATTCTCCGCAGAGGAGTATGTACCCTATCAAGTAGAGCTTTTCAAGCACGTCAAGGCAGCCGACCAAACGAAGATCAAACTGCCGGCCGGCATGGCTGAGGAGTGGGATCGCCTGAACGGTGTCGGGATGGAGATCAACAAGGTCACCGCCACTTCGGGCCTTACCAAAGCCAAGCAGAAGAAAGATCAGGAGCGCGACCGCCTGCTGATACACCTCTTCGGCATGATCCGCCAGCAGAAGTACGCGCCCAAGAAGGAGACCATCGAAGCCGCCGAACGCCTCAGCATCATCGTGGCCCCCTATCTGGGAGCACGCGACAAGCGCTGCGACATCAAATCCGGGCTCATCCTGGGGCTGGAAAAAGACCTCGGTAAGGCCCCGGCCGACGTGGCAGCCGTGGGACTCACCGACACCCTGAGCCAACTGCACACCGTCAACGCGGAATACATGACCCTGGGCGGAGCCAGCGACGCCGAAATCATCGAACGCAGCAAGTTGCCGTCCATTCGGGACGTCCGAGATGCCATCGACAAGATCCATCTGGTGGCCTGCCAGGTGCTCCAAGCCAACTACTTGACCACCACCAAGGACGAGGAACGCACGGCCATCGAGGCCCTGGCCGAACAGATGAACCAGGTCACCCTCCGCTACAAGTCGCGCCACAACGTCAGTGAGGCCCAGAAGAAATCCGCCGCCGAGAAGCATCCCAAGGGACCCAAGGAGCCGAAGGAGCCCAAAAAGCCGGCCGATCCGAAAGACCCCAAGGACCCGAAAAAGCCCGACGCGCCCAAGGATCCGAAGGACCCCAAGCAGCCCGGCACCGGCCCCGGCGAGCAGCCCAAACCGGGCGGCGAACAACCCAAACCGGGCGGCAGCGACGGAGGCCCCGACATCCACCTTCCGGAAGAGTAAGACGAGACGAGAGACAATGGTCTAAGAGCGAGAAACGCCGTGCGCATGCGTTCACCCCGCAGGTGCCCGGCCGTTTTTCGTTTTGCGTCTTACGCTTGAGTCCTACTGTTTTTGGCTATTCGCTTTGCGGTTTGCGCGTGTGCCCTACTGTTTTTGGCTATTCGCTTTGTGGTTTGCGCGTGAGTCCTACTGTTTTTAGCTATTCGTTTTGTGGTTTACGCGTGGGCCCTACTGTTTTTGGCTATTCGCTTTACGGTTTACGCGTGAGCCCTACTGTTTTTAGCTATTCGTTTTGTGGTTTACGCGTGAGTCCTACTGATTTTAGCTTTTGATTTTTCACTTATCCGTTTCCCCGACTTGTTTTTAGCTTTCCGTTTTTCATTTTTTAGCTTCCCCGACGCAGCGTTTGGCTGCGTTTTTCGCATCACAGATCACGTATTACACACACAACAAAATATCTACGAAAATGAAAAGAACAACCCCTTGGATCGTGGCGCTGGCCTGCCTCACCACGATCGGCGGCTCCCTCTGGGCCGCCAGCGAAATGAATCTCGCACCTTGGGCCGCCCCCGCTCCGGCCCCGGCGCCTGCACCGAAGCAGTTGACCGTCACGGCCGCCCCAACCGACAGCGTGGCCGACACTGGAGGCACGGTGACTCTCACTATCCAAAGCGATACCGCGTGGTCAGTGTCAACCGTTCCCGCTTGGATTACGCTCTCCCAAACCAGCGGGTCTAAGGGTGTAGGATCGGTGACCGTAGATGTCGCTGTCAACACGACCTCTTCCCCACGTACAGCTACAATCGAAGTTTACGCCACGGATAGTTCCGCTTTGAAGCAGATAATTACGATCAGCCAGAAGGCCCAAGCGCCGGCCACGATAGCCGTTACGGGAGTCTCTCTGAACAAATCTAACGAAACGCTTACCGCGAGCGGAGCCACCCTGTCGCTGACCGCAGCCGTCGCTCCTATCAACGCCTCGAACAAGAGCGTAACTTGGGAAACCTCTGCATCAGGGGTAGCATCCGTCTCCGGAAGCGGTCTTACGGCTACGGTTACTCCACTCACTGCAGGCTCAGCCACGATTAGCGTAAAGACGGCCGATGGTAACTTCACGGCCTCTTGTAATGTAACTGTCAATGCCGCCGCAGTGCCCGTTACAGGCGTGAGCTTTTCTCCGGATAAGGACACCGTTGTCCTCAACAGTGGTAATCGCACAATCACGGCGACCATCACCCCGGACACGGCGACAAATAAGACTGTTTTTTGGGAAAGTCTGACTCCCACAGTGGCCGCCGTCGAGCCGGGCTCGGGACTTACGGCCACGGTAAAACCGCTTACTGTGGGTGATGCCGTCATTCAAGTGAAGACAGACGATGGAAACTTTACAAGCAACTACCGGTTGCACATCAAACCCGCCGCTGGCACGCCTCGCACCTTCACCGTCACCCCGACAACCTTCTCCAACCCCGCTTCTGGCGGATCGGGTAGGGACACGATCAACATCGCCTCCAACGTCGCTTGGGTGGCCACCGTGCAAGCCGGACAAAACTGGCTCAGCGCCGAGGGTGCCACGACGGGAACGGGTAACGGTAGCGTGACCCTCACCTACACCACCAACACCTCCGCCGCCCGCTCGGCCACCGTGACACTCAAGACTGCCGCAAACGACACGACCGTCACCGTCACCGTCAATCAGGCCGCGGGAAGCGCCGTCCTCGAGCTCGAAGACACCGCCCAGCTGCGGAATGTGCCCTTCACCGGCAGCAATATCTCGATCAAGGTCAAGAGCAACGTCCGCTGGCGAATCACGTCCGACGCCGGCCCCTGGATCCAGTTCCTCGACACGCAGGGCAACCCGCAGACAGCCCGCCAGGGCGGCAACGACCAGACCGTTACCGTGCGCGTCCTGCCGAACCTCGCCACCATCGGTCGCACGGCCAAGATCACCGTCGAGACAGAGCAAACGGGCGTGCCCAAAATCACGCGGACGGCTAACGTCAGCCAGTCTGCCACCGATTTTAGCTTCAATATCAACGGTCTGCCCGAGCCCGTGGACGCTGCTGGCGGAGAGTTCGCCCTCGCCCTCAGCGGCAGCGCAAATTATGCCGTGTCCACCCGCAACACAGATTGGCTAAAGATCAAAGAAGCCGAGGTGGAGAAGGACTCCATCAGCTATGCCGGCGGCACGCGCACCTTCAAGTTCCTCGTCAAGGCTAACGAGACGGGCGGTCCGCGCATAGGCTACGTCCGTGTTTACTACGGCGGCGCACTCGTCCAAACGCGCAAAGTCACCCAGACGGGCAACCAGATCAATGTCCAAATCATTACCCCGGGAACAATCCCCGTCAACGGCGGTACGAAAGAGGTCCGCATCAGTGGCTCCGCCAAGTGGAACATTCGCATCTCAGCCGACTGGCTCCGCGTCGATAAGAAGAAGGCTGCCACGGGGGCGGTCAACGACACCCTGATCACCTTCCGCGCTGCCGGAAAGAACCCCAGCATCCAGCCGCGTACGGCCACCGTTACCGTCCTCACCAAGCTGGGAAAAGAAGCTGCCTCGTTCACCCTCACCCAGGACGGCACTTTCTCCACCGTCTACGACAAGAATCTCTTCGAGTCGACCTCCGAAAAGGGTGGCGAGCGTACCGTTACCGTCAACAGCGAACAACCCTGGCTGCCTACGCTGAGCGAAGTGGCGGCTGCCCCCGCTGCAACTGCTGAGCTGCTTCGCGTGGGCGTATCCGGCACGGACACAACGCTCACCTGGCTCACCGTTAACTACGACCGCGAGGCAGGACCTTCCCGCTACAACGGCACTGTCAAGATCGTCGTCAAGCCGAACAAGACACAGCTTTCTCGTGAGGCGCTGCTGATCCTCAAAACCACCAATGGCGTGGCCCTTGACACAGTCGTCATCAAGCAGTACAACGTCAGCGGTAAAATGACGCCGCGCGCCGCCGAGGTCAAGGTAACGTCCCTGACAATGAACCGTCCGAACGTGACCATCAACGGAGAGAAGAACGTACAGCTCTCGGTAGCTGTCAAGCCAGACAACGCGACGAACAAAAACGTGACATGGGCCAGCAGCGACACCTCGATCGCCAAAGTTGACGCCAAGGGACTCGTCACCATCGGTCGTAAGAAGGGCAAAGTGACGATCACCGCCACCGCAGCTGACGGCAGCGGCGTAAAGGCCACCAGCATCATCGACGTACTTATCCCGCAAGCAAACATGGAGTTCTCCGGCCTGAAGGTGTACGCCACCGCTGGCCAGTTGCACCTGTCGCTGCCCGCGTCGGATGACGTACAGATCTACGCGGTCTCGGGTACGCTCGTTCGCTCCTTCACTGCTCCCGCTGGCGACACGTCTGTATCGCTTCCGTCGGGTATCTACATCGTTCGCGTCGGATCGCTGACCGAGAAGGTTGCCGTGGAGTAATCTTTTAACGGCTAACGATTAATGGCCAATGGCAACGCTTGAATTGGGCTAAGTATTGGCCATTCGCCATTCGGCATATCCAAAGAAGTCCCCCGGGCAAGGAGCAATCCTTAGCGCGGGGGACTTTTTTATGGGCGATAGGGAAGGGTGCGGGGCGGATTAGGTCTCGCTGACGTACTGGAGATTGTCGGGGCGGGCGGCGCAATGCATGGCGATGGCACGGCGATCGTCGTCGGGTTCTACGGCGGTGATTCGTAGATGGGGCTTGACGAGTGCAGCGAGTAAGGGCTGCTCCCCGTAGCCGGTATTGCGTAGGGTCACTTCGCCGCTGTCGGGCAGGGCGGAAATTTCGGCCGTGTAGTTGTCGTGCTGGCTTAATGCGTAGCGAACAGCTCGTTCGACGGATGGCCCCTTATAAATATAGTTGTGGAGGACAAGGTCGGAGAAGTACGCGGGCGTTTCTACGCGGCGGCAAAGGGCCTCGTATTCCGCACGATAGAATTGGCGAAGCTGGCGGGCCCGTGCGATGTGGTCCGTGCCAAAACGCGTGTCAGCGGGGGTGATGCGAGGGAGCACGCGAACGTGAATGCTGCCACGGCGAAGCATGAAGTCTTGCTTGGGTAAAACATGTCCCGTACCGTGAAGCACGACGGGTAGCAGGTCCATATTTAATTGTTCAGCCAGAAAAAATGCACCTCGCCGGAAGCGCAATAGCGAGCAATCTGGGGAGCGGGTGCCCTCCGGGAAGATTGCAATGGAGTAACCCTGATGTTTGGCCTCGCGCAGGTGTTCCAAAGTGCGGTCGAGTCCCTCCGTGACAGGATAAAAGTCTGCGTAACGGATCAATTGGCCATAGAAGGGAGAATGCCACACCCAATCGTTCGTCAAAATGATGAGCTTGGGGGTGAGCATGAGTAAACACATGAGGTCGAGGTGAGACTGGTGGTTACACAGGATGATAGATGGCCGGCGAAAATCCTCGCCGCAGGTGTTCTCCACCGTAGTACGCACTTGGGGGAAGTGGTGCATGGTGAAACGGGCCACGCTGTAAAGCATGCGATGGTAAGCCGCTTTTTTACGACTCGTTTTTTTGCCCAAAGTGAACATCACCCATCCTACAACGGTCAATCCAAAACTCAAGACGAGGAAATACGTAAACGCATAGATGCTTATGAGCAAATTGCGGAGTGTTACAGGCATGCGGCGAGCTTTCCCGCGCGTAGACGTCAGGAAACCAAAAAGAAAGGGCGGAAAAATGTACGCCATAACTACCACGGAAAACATCCCCACCACGGTTACCTCGCCGAGGGAACGAAGCGCTGGGTGACGGGCAAAAATCATCGCACCCATGCCCACAAACATAATGGCGGCAGAAAGGGCTATGCTGTCTTTGTATGATGCCAAAGTGCGGCGCCGATAAGTGTACTCATAAATGAGTCCTTCCGTCATGAAGATGGTGTAATCGTCGCCTTGACCGAATATAAACGTGGCCAGGATGATATTTACGATGTTGAATTTCATGTCGAAAATGCCCATCAATCCAAGAATCCAAACCCAACTGAGCGCGAGGGGTAGAAAGGCTATCAAACTGAGTTCGAGCCGACCCAGGGAGAACAGCAGGAAGATAAAAACGATGAAACCGCAGACGTAGAGGACATAATTGAAGTTATCCGACAGGGAGGCGATCATGCGGCGGGTCATCGACTCAGCATCAAAGGCGATAGAGGCGGTGTTGCGATCGTTCAGGGCCTTTTCTACGGCCGGAGCACGGTCGGCGTCAAGATACAAGAGGTTGACAATCATCGTTTTTTCGGGCCGCTCAAATACATAGCTTCCGCCTACGGTCTGGCGAAGGGGATTGAAAAATTCAAGCCCTTCGATCGACCACGATCGGCTTACGGACGCATTGAAAGCACCGAATGCGTCGGCACGAAAACCCAGCCGAGAAGCCTCTTCATTCAAAATATGTAGCACAGAGTCTCGCCGCGTTTTCCAAAAAGCCTCCCACCGGCCGAGACGCTCTGCTTGACGAGCGCGCGAAGGAATCAGGCCGTCAATGCCTCCCACGCGACTGATATCGCCTCTTTTTTTCAGGTCAGCGAGGGCCGCGAGACTCTGTTCGTTGGCTTCTAAGGCCGAATCGGGCGTGGCGCCTTCCGTCACGTAATAAAGAATGTGTTGATTTTCGCTCAACATGGCCCGCAGGTGCGCAAAATCTTTCCGATGGGCGTCCGTCATGTAATTAATGCGTGCCATATCGGCCTCAAAAGACGATCCGTCAGAAAAAAAGCTCAATAAAATGGTGAGAAAGACCACCGCGCCGATCACCACGCGATTACTTCCCCACGGGCGAGACGTAAACCATCTAAAAGGCGAATAATCAGGGCGTGGGACGGCCCTATGCGGAAGTAAATGGGGCAAAAAAAGGAGCACAAAAAGGATCGTCCCAACGAGCAGAAGCGATGCAAACCAACCGAGATCTCGCATCGCATCTGAATTGATAAAAACAAGGCTCATAAAGGCGCTAACCGTAGTCACATTACCCACGGTTAGGGGCCGGACGATGTCTTTTATTACTGCACGGGGGTCGGGCGTATGATGGTGATGGCCAATGAAATGCAGCGGATAGTTTATTGCGATACCGAAGATGATGGAACTAATGCCAACGGCAATTGTAGAGGCCTCGCCGCGAATAAGATGAAGCGCAGCAAGCGCAAAAAGTCCACCGAAAAGGACGGCTGCAAACACAAGACCTATTTCTCGCGCACTCCGGAAGGAATAAATGAGGAGCGCAAGAATAATGACGGCCGAAAGGATGCCCGTGAACAGCGCGTCTTGTCTAATCCGATTGGCGTTGGAGAGGGAGATTTCCACGGCTCCAAAACTATGGAATGAGACACCCTTGAACTCCCGTTCGGTCTCCGCCATGCACGTTTTGAGGTTCTTGATAAAGCGCTCATTCGCAGATGTTTCGCTGGCGGGGATGCTGCATTCGATCATGAGCAATGCACGCCCGTCATCGGCAAAGATGTGATCCTGAAAGAGGCTAAAACGTCCGCCAGCTTGCATGTTGCGAAGCCGATCCACCGCCCCTTCGGTCAATCGGAGGGGGTCGGCCAATAGCTGCGGCCTTAAAATCATGCCGACGGACGAGGTGAGGATGTCCCGATCCGCCTCCAAGCGACGAGCGATGGCCGTGCGGTTCAGCGTGGAATCTATTCGCTGATAATCCTCATCGGTGAGAAAGTACGGCATGTTATCTGTCACAAATTCAGCCACCTCCATCATTTCCGCGGGGTCAATTCGATAGCGAAGACGCTGTATGCGATCCGCGTCGGGCATTGTTCGCAGCCGTTCGGCCAGCGCGTCGATTGCCTCCACCTGTTCGGCCCGCGCTTCGTCGGTCGTGTCGGTTGCGCTGCAATAAACCGTGATGTGATTGGAGAGGATCACGTCCCGATAGGCATTATTTATGCGCGCATTTTCGCTGTCGTTAGGCAGAAAGCGTGCAATGTCTTCCTTAAATCCTAACCGGTAAGCCGAAAAGAGGCAAAAAGCTGTGAGAAAGAGCAATAGCACAAAAAGCAGCGCCCTATGTCGGGCGAAAAAATCATAGATGGAAAGTATAAGATGGCTCATGGGCGAGTAAAAAATGGATATTGAAAAATGAAATGCCTTTGTATCATCCGATGTAGGCGACTGCAAAAATGGCGTACTAATTTCATTTGCCCATATATGACCCCCGAAAAAATGCAGCGCCCTCGTTTTGCCGATAGAAAGGGTCATGCACCTCTTCAGGAAGCCATCCATCGCTCAAAATACTAAGCGAGATGAATGTTTTTTAGTGTATCTTCCGGAAGCGATTAAGCTGCAGGAATGTTGCTTAGTTGCTCTACTGAAGCAATTAAGCCGAGAAAATGTCTCTTAGTTGCTCTACTGAAGCAATTAAGCCGAGAAAATGTCTCTTAGTTGCTCTACTGAAGCAATTAAGCTGTAAAAATGTCTCTTAATTGCTTCATCAGAGCAACTAAATAACATGAATGTGATTTAGTATTTTCGATCCAAGATATAGTCCTGCAAAACCTATTCAGACTTGCCCGAATCAAAGCAAAGTTCATGCAAAACGGCATGAACTTCCTTTTGATCAAATAGAGACCTATGCAAAATGTATCGACCCTTTATTTGAATCGAGAAAGGGTCATGTGAAACAACATGACCTTCTTTTTGATCCGAAAAATGGTCATGCAAAATCGATTATCCCTCTATTTGAATCGAAAAAGGGTTATGCGAAACGACATAGCAGGTATTTCTGTAGGGGCGTATTGCATACGCCCCCTCAATGCATCCTCAAAAGAAACGTATGATCAGAAATCCAGGTACATGTGGGGCGTATTCAATACGCCTATACCCTGACGGATGAAAAGATCTATTTCTAAGATTAATTTTGAGGTTATGCAAAATGGTATGACCCTTTTTTTGATCTGAAAAATGGTCATGCGAAATTGTATGACCTTCTTTTTGAATCGAAAAATTGTCATGCAGAATCGATTACACCTCTATTTGAATCGAACAATAGTTATGCGAAATGGCACGACCCTTTTTTTGATCTGAAAAATGATCATGAAAAATTTCATCTCTTTCTTTTTGATCTAAAAAATAATCATGCGAAACGATATAGCAGGTATTTCTGTAGGGGCGTATTGCATACGCCCCCTTAGGATGTCCCCAAAAGGAACGTATGATTAGAAATCCAGATACATGTAGAGCGTATGCAATACGCTCCTACCCTGACGGACGAAAAGATCTATCCCTAAGATCAATTTTGGGGTTATGCAAAATGGAATGATCCTTTTTTTGATCTGAAAAATGTTCATGCAGAATCGATTATACCTCTATTGGAATCGAGAAAGAGTTATGCGAAATGGCACGACCCTTTTTTTGATCAAACAGAGACCTATGCAAAATGTATTGACCTTTTATTTGAATCGATAAATAGTTATGCGAAATAGAACGACCCTTTTTTTGATCTAAAAAATAGTCATGTGAAACGATATAGCAGATATTTCTGTAGGGGCGTATTGCATACGCCCCCTTAGGATGTCCCCAAAAGGAACGTATGATTAGAAATCTATGTACATGTGGGGCGTATGCAATACGCCCCTACCCTGACGGACAAAAAGGTCTATTCCTAGGATCAATTTTGGGGTTATGCGAAATGGTATGACACTTTTTTTGATCTAAAAAATGGTCATGCAAAATCGATTATCCCTCTATTTGAATCGAAAAAATGTTATGCGAAACGGCATGACCATTTTTTTGATCTGGAAAATGGTTATGCAGAATCGATTATACCTCTATTTGAATCGAAAAAGGAGTATGCGAAACGGCAGGAAAAGATTTCTGGAACATGTTTTTGAGAGGTGTTTTTGAGGCACTTATTTTGAGGGAGTATTTTTCTTTGTTGTGAGGTGGAAATAGTTTAGATTAAAGGGGAAAAAGGGACGATAGGGGCAAAAAAAGTCCTGCCAGAGGGAGAAAATGAAGCTCCACATCTGGCAGGACGGTCATTTTTTAGCTATATTTCTTCACGCCGTATAGGTTGAGGCCGATGTGTCGCCACCTTTTCCTGTCCAATTGGTGTGGAAGAAGGTTCCGCGCTCACGATCGACGCGTTCGTAAGTGTGCGCCCCAAAAAAGTCGCGCTGCGCCTGTAAGAGGTTGGCCGGCAGACGCTCCGTGCGGTAACCATCGAAGTAGGAAAGCGCCGCGCTCATCGATGGCACAGGAATTCCGTTCGTGACGGCCGACGCCACCACGCTTCGCCAACCAGATTGGGCCGTGAGAACTTTCTCCTTGAAAAATGGATCCAAAAGAAGGTTCGTGAGGTTCGGCATGCGGTCAAATGCCTCCTTAATTTTGCCCAAGAAGACCGACCGGATGATGCATCCACCGCGCCACATGAGCGCGATGCCGCCGTTGTTGAGATTCCAGCCGTAAGTGTGGGCCGCCTGACGCATCAGGGCATAACCTTGGGCGTAAGAAACGATCTTGGCGGCGTACAGGGCGTCGTGCAGGTCGCTGAGGAAGGCCGCGCGATCGCCCGCGAACGTCTTTTTCGGCCCAGAAAGTTCTGCGGAGGCCGCCACGCGTTCCTCTTTCATCGCAGAAAGGCTGCGGGCAAACACCGCCTCCGTAATTAGCGTCAGGGGGACACCCTCGTCGAGGGCCGCGATGGCTGTCCACTTGCCGGTGCCCTTCTGGCCGGCCGCGTCGAGGATATAATCGAGCGTATATGCGCCCGTGTCGTCGCGATAGGCCAAAATATCTCGGGTGATTTCGATCAGGTAACTGTCCAAATCTCCCTCGTTCCACTTGGCAAACACGTCGTGCATCTCCGCGTTCGACATTCCGAGCAAATCTTTCATGATTTGGTACGTCTCGCAGATCAATTGCATGTCGCCATATTCTATGCCGTTGTGCACCATCTTGACAAAGTGGCCAGCGCCGTCCTCGCCGACCCAATCGCAGCAAGGCATGCCGTCGGCTTTGGCGCAGATGGATTGAAAGATGGGCTTCACGAGCGGCCATGCGGCCGTGGAACCTCCCGGCATCATCGACGGGCCGTTAAGAGCACCCTCTTCACCGCCCGAGACGCCTGTTCCGATGTAAAATAAGCCCTTGCTTTCCACATACTTCGTTCTTCGGATCGTATCGGGGAAGTGCGTATTTCCCCCGTCAATAATTACGTCGCCAGATTCGAGGTGGGGGAGTAGCTGCTCGATCAAATCGTCGACAGCAGGCCCCGCCTTGACCAGCATCATCACCTTTCGCGGCCTTCGGATGGCCCTGCAAAACTCCGCGATCGTATGCGTGGCGATAAATTTTTTGCCGCGCCCTCTCCCGTTCACGAAATGGTCCACTTTTTCCGTCGTACGGTTATACACGGCCACCGTATAGCCCTTACTTTCCATATTGAGCACCAGATTCTCGCCCATCACGGCGAGTCCGATCAGCCCGATGTCTGCCAAATTCTCCATTTGATTGTTCTATTATATAGTTAGGGGTTGTATGTGATACGTTTTAAGAGACTATTTTTCAGCTCTATTCGTCATAAGTCTTGCTTGATCGATGAAGACATGCGTTCGGGATCTCTTCTGCACGGCCAAACGTCATGAATAATGACTTCCAAACCTTGATTCTCTATTCGATAGATTAATTTGTAGCGCTTGTCTGCAACGATCGATAGGGAGAGATGGGGTGCTTCAGATCGGTTTCTATTCGTCCTGCGGTGGAGAAGATGGAAAGCGTTTTTGCAGCATTCAATAATCGCTTCAATAAATGTCTCGCACCTTGTTCACTAATTGCTGCATGATACGAATAGATCTCATTCAAAGTGATCCAAGCCCTTTTTGTCCAACGAACTTTTATGTCCATTCAGGTCTCATCTTTTTTATTTCATCGGTCGTATAGGTGCGTTCGCCACGCAGCCATCCTTCATAACTTTCGTAGACCTGCCGCCGGAGTTCCTCGATAGGCACACGAAGAAAAGGGGCGATGTCATCTTCATCGGCCCTCGTATCCACTTCATATTCAGCCATGGGTTCTTTCACGTGGCCTTGTTTCGTCTTTGGAGGATAGGTGCACTCTTTCATTGTGAACTACTTATTTGATTCTTTCAGCGGACAAAAGTACGGCACGGCCGAAAACCGATAGCTATTCCCGTGCAACCTGTCAGGAGGCCCAACTTTCCGCCCCCATGCTTGCAGCTCATGCCCCCGAGCCTATCTTTGCCCGCGAGTTTTGATTTTTGGCTACACATTATATATACATCCCTCTATTCTCGACCCACGCAATGAAGATCTACACGAAAAATGGCGACCGCGGACGTACCGGGCTTCACGGCGGATCCCGTGTCGACAAGGACGATCCACGTATCGAAGCCAATGGCTGTCTTGACGAGTTAAACGTGGCTATTGGCCTTTTGCGCGCCCGACTCAATGCCTCGCACGAGTGGCAATTCATGTTGCATGACGTGCAACGGACGCTTATGGTTGTTATGTCACACGTCGCCACTCCGTCTTCCGTGCGACACCTCAACCCGAACGTGTTGCCAGACGATCTTTCGGCACAATGCGAATCGTGGATAGATGCAATGACGTTGCTAATGGCTGACGGCGAAGGTTACTTTATCCTTCCTGGCGGCACAGAAATATCTGCCCTCTGTCATCAAGCGCGCGTAGCCGCTCGACGCGCTGAACGTCGCCTGTGCACGCTCAATAAGCTCGATGCGCTGCCCGCACAGATCATGTCGTACATCAATCGCCTCTCCGACCTCTTTTTTACGATGGCGCGCTACGACTTACACCTCGCCGGAGCCTCTGAGGAGCGTTGGCAGGCCTTCGGATACAAGCGAAAGAGGCGAGAAGACGTGGCGGAGAATCGGGGCGAAGGCAATTAGCACCGCATGGAGAAGGCGTTACAACGACAGAAGGACAAACGGGAGAAAGAAAAGACGCGCCGCGAGCTGTTGGGCAAGTTGTTTTTCGACTTTGCCAAGTTGGTTTTTGCCGCGTTTGTATTAGGCGGATTGTCGCCGTTATTTCAAGGAAAAGCCGAAGGAGAAGTTTCCATACCCGCAGTCATTATCGCGGTGGCATTAGGAATCTCCGGCACCATAGTATTCGTATCGATAGGAAATAAGGTTCTAAAGTAGAAGGATATGACCTCTCTAATAATAGTATTTGCAGTGATCGATGTTATCGCCGTTGGAATATGGCTTTGGCTCTACACTCCCTCTGGCAAGCGATGGCTGAAGAGCCTTGATGATTGAATTAGCATCAGCTACGGATGGGCGAAGACCTCGGATGGCCGCTCCACCGTTTTTAGTTTTCAGATTATAGATTTTCACTACACCTAAATGAATCAAGCAAGAATCATTGTGGCCGGCATCGGGCCCGGATCGACAGGCGACATCACGTCGGCCGTCATCGATGCACTCCGACACTGCGACGCGGTCGTCGGCTATCATTACTATTTCCCTTTTATCGAGGCTTATTTGCCTGCGGACGCACTCCGCATCGACAGCGGCATGAAGCAGGAGCGACGCCGCGCCGAGGAAGCCTTCCGTGTGGCTGAGGAGGGGCGTACCGTCTGCGTCATCAGCTCCGGCGACGCGGGGATTTACGGCATGGCCTCCCTCATTCTTGAGATGAAACACAAGCGCGGCAGCCACGTAGAGGTGGAGGTGTTGCCCGGCATCAGCGCTTTCCAGAAGGCCGGCGCATTGCTCGGCGCACCGATGGGACACGACTTCTGCGTCATCTCCCTTTCCGATCTCATGACGCCGTGGCTACTCATCGAACGGCGCATCATTGCCGCAGCAGAGGCCGACTTCATTACGGCCGTGTATAACCCGAAAAGCGACAGCCGATACTGGCAACTCTATCGCCTGAAGGAACTCTTCCTGGCACGTCGTGCACCGGAGACGCCCGTGGGAATCGTGCGGCAGGCTGGGCGAGACGGCGAGACGACGACCGTCACCACGTTGGCCGACTTTGACCCCGAGCAGGCGGACATGTTCACCGTCGTGCTGATCGGCAACTCGCAATCGTACGCCGTAGGCAACACCTTCGTCACGCCACGCGGATACTACCGCGAGATGGAGCGTGAGGAGGGCGTCAACGTCGGGCAGGGGATTATGATCGAGAGCTTCCGTACCATCGAGCGTGAGCTGAAGCATCCCGACATCCCGCTCGACCGTAAGTGGGCGATGCTGCACGCTATCCACACGACGGCCGACTTCGACATGGAGCGCCTGCTCTGGACTGATCCGGGCGCCGTGGCCGAGATGTACGAGCGACTCAGCTCGGGGCGTACGCGGACGATCGTGACTGACGTGACGATGGTGATGTCCGGCATCCGCAAGGGCGCGCTGCAACGCATGGGCATCGAGGCCAAGTGCTACCTGGCTGACGAACGCGCCGTGAAGATGGCGGCCGAGAAGGGCATCACCCGCGCA
Source organism: Tannerella serpentiformis (assembly GCF_003033925.1). Lineage (NCBI taxonomy): Bacteria > Pseudomonadati > Bacteroidota > Bacteroidia > Bacteroidales > Tannerellaceae > Tannerella > Tannerella serpentiformis. The sequence continues at coordinate 167,595 of NZ_CP028365.1, read as the reverse complement.
CAGGCCGGCATCCGCGTGGCCGTAGAGGAACATCCCGACGCACTCTTTGCCTTCGGGAACGCGCCCACGGCGCTGATGGAGCTGTGCACCTTGATCCGTCGCGGCAAGGCGCGGCCGAGCGGCATCGTGGCGGCACCCGTGGGCTTCGTGCACGTCTGCGAGAGCAAGGAGATGGTGAAGCCGTTCACGGACATCCCCAAGGTGATCATCGAGGGACGCAAGGGCGGCAGCAACCTCGCCGCGACGCTCGTCAACTCCGCCCTCACCTTTAACGACGCGGCGCAACTGCGCCCGGGACGCGATGTCTGAGCCGCGACGCACGTTCTACGTCGTCGGTATCAGCGACGAGCGCGACGTCCAACTGCCCGCCGCGGTGCGCGAACGCATCGCCCGCGGACACGTCTTCTCCGGCGGACGCCGTCACCGCGAGATCGTCGGTGGGTGGCTCCCCGAGGGCGCCGTGTGGATCGATATCACGGTGCCCTTGGATCGCGTCTTCGAGCAGTACCGCGACCACCGCGACATCATCGTCTTTGCCTCCGGCGACCCGCTTTTCTTCGGTTACGCCGTCACGCTTCGCCGCGTCTTCCCCGACGCCGCGATCGAGACGTGCCCCTCGTTCAACTCGCTGCAACTGCTTGTCCATCGGCTCGGCATGCCGTATAACGAGATGATCCCCGTATCGCTCACCGGCCGGCCGTGGGACGACTTCGACGCGGCGCTGATCGAGCGGCGGCCGCTCCTAGGCATCCTCACCGACCGCGAGAAGACGCCCGCCGTGATCGCCCGTCGGATGATCGAATACGGCTACGGCGACGATTACCGCATGCACACCGGTGAGCGCCTCGGCAACGAGACGGACGAGCGCATCCGTACGCTTACGCTCTCCGAAGCCGCCGCGGCCACGTTCACGCACCCGAACAACCTGATCTTGGAACGCATCCGCCGGCGGCCACGCCCGTTCGGTATCCCCGAGAGCGAGTTCCACCTGCTCGACGGCCGCGTGAAGATGATCACCAAGCGGCCCGTGCGCCTGCTCTCGCTCAGCATGCTCGACCTGCACAACCGCACGTCGCTGTGGGACGTCGGCTTCTGCACCGGCTCGGTGTCCGTCGAGGCGCGGCTGCAATTCCCACACCTCCGCGTCACGGCCTTCGAGATCCGCCCCGGCTGTCGGGAGATCCTCGCCGCCAACTGCCGACGGTTCGGCACGCCGGGCATCACGCCGGTGATGGGCGACTTTATGGAGGCCGACACGACCGACTTGCCCGCTCCCGACGCCGTCTTTATCGGCGGCCACGGTGGGCGACTGGCGGACATGCTGCGTAAGATCGACGGTGTGATGCGCCCCGGCGGCGTGATCGTCTTCAACTCCGTCAGCGAGGAGAGTCGGCAGCTATTTACCGACGGACTCGCCGCCATCGGCCGTCGCATCACGGAGTGCGTCCGCCTGACCGTCGACGCGAACAATGCGATCGACGTGATGAAGGCGGCCTGCACTTTGCGCTGAAGCCAAACAGGGCCCCTGTTTAGGTTACTCCAGTTTGTGCGGAGCCAAACAGGCGCCTGTTTAGGTCAATCCAGTCTGCGCGACGCCAAACAGGCGCCTGTTTAGGCCAATCCGGTTTGCGCGACGCCAAACAGGCGCATGTTTAAGTCAGTCCAGTTTGCGCGACACCAAACAGGCGCCTGTTTGGGCCAATCCAGTCTGCGCGACGCCAAACAGGTGCCTGTTTAAGTCAGTCCAGTTTGCGCGACACCAAACAGGCGCCTGTTTGGGCCAATCCAGTCTGCGCGACGCCAAACAGGCGCCTGTTTAGGTCAATCCAGTTTGCACGAAGCCAAACAGGGCCCCTGCGGGGGCAGCGAAGTTTGTCCGGGTACCAAGCAAAACTTCCCCGGCCTCGGCAGAGGCCTGCGCGAAGTCAATCGAGCGCTCGTTTGAGGCCGCGCATACTGCGCGAAGCAAAACACGTCCGTGTTTCGAATCAAATCAAGAGGTTTGATTGTTCTCATGGCATAGAAATCATCATATGAAAGAAGATATCGCCCTATCTATTGAAGCAGAAGAAAGAATCAGACGTTCGAGGGAGCAACATAACAGAGGCGAGTTCACCTCTTGCCGCGATGCCAAGGAAGCCATTAGGTTTCTTGAGTCATTATAAATGATTCCACCCTCTAATTACACCATCATTCAATGAAAGAAAACATCGCCATCATCTTAGTGTCGGAAGGTGGACTTCCGACGGCGCGCCTCATCAGTCACGAGCTGGGGGATGCGCCAGTGTTCACCACCCACTCCCTCGAGGGGTGCCAGACCTTCCCCTCGTATGCGCAATTCATGGCCGCGCACTTCCGGGAGTACGATCTCTTCGTCTTTATCGGCGCGATGGGCATCTGCATCCGCAGCATCGCCCCCTTTATTAAGGATAAGTACACCGACCCGGCCATCCTCTGTGTCGACAGCACCGGGCGCTTTGTCATCTCCGTCCTGTCGGGCCACATCGGTGGGGCCAACGACTGGGCACGGCGCGTGGCCGCCATCACCGGCGGCGAGGCCGTCGTCACCACACAGAGCGACAACACCGGCCTCTGGGCACTCGACACCCTGGCCCGACGTTTCGACTGGCGCACGGAAATAACAACGGGCTGCATGCGTGCAGAACCGGATGGAGTGCAAGGCGCCCAGACTAAGGGGGAGGGAGTGTACAAGAAGTACATGACCGATCCCGAATGTCGCAGGCAACGCAGCAATACGCCGGTTATGTCGCATGCAGAGATGAATAATATGATCTCCCTCTTCGTCGGCAACCAACCCACCGCCCTGCTGCTCGATGTGAAGGATCGCGGCACGGACTATCTGGAGCGCACCCTGCCCGAGCACGTCAGCGTCTTCTACCGCTTTGAGAACATCCGCCCCGAGGCGTTTCGGCTCATCATCGCCGTCACGCCCTTTATCTACACCGCCGACGTGCCCATCCTCTATTACCGGCCGCGCGTGCTGCACGTCGGCATCGGTTGCCGCCGCGACAGTGCGCCCGAGGGCGTGGCCGAACACATGGCCGCCGTCATGGAGGCGCACCGACTCTCGCCGCTCGCCATCCGCTCCGTCGCCACCATCGAGCTGAAGAAAGACGAGCCGCTCTTCCACGCGCTGGCGCAGGCTTGGGAGGCTGAAAAGCACGTTTATCGGGCAGACGAATTGGCCGACATCACCGTGCCCAACCCCTCGCAGAAGGTGTTCGACACGACGGGCGTTTGGGGCGTATCCGAGAGCACCGCGCAACGGGCTTCCGGCTTCGGGCCACTCGTCATGGAGAAGCAGAAGGGCGTGTTGAGCGCTTCGAGCGACTTCACCTTGGCTGTGGCCCTCGACGCCGATGCGCAGCGTGGTGGCTTCATCGAGATCGTCGGCGCTGGGCCGGGCGACCCAGAGCTCGTCTCCGTACGCGGCAAACGCCTGCTCGAGACGGCCGACCTGATCCTCTACGCCGGCAGTCTCGTGCCCCGCGAACTGACGGAGTACGCCAAGCCCGGCGCCACGGTGCGTAGCTCGGCCGGTATGACGCTCGAGGAGCAGTTTGAGACGATGAAAGCCTTCTACGACCGTGGCCTCTTCATCGTCCGCCTCCACACCGGCGACCCCTGCATCTACGGCGCCATCCAGGAGCAGATGGCCTTCTTCGACCGTTACGGCATGCGTTACCACATCACGCCCGGCATCTCCTCCTTCCAGGCCGCAGCCGCCGCACTCCGCTCGCAATTCACCATCCCTGAGCGCGTGCAGACCATCATCCTCACCCGCGGCGAGGGGCGCACGCCGATGCCGGAGCGTGAGAAATTGCACCTCCTGGCCCGCTCGCAGAGCACGATGTGTATCTACCTCAGCGCCGCCATCGTGGACGACGTGCAGGCCGAGCTGCTTCAGGCTTATCCGCCCGAGACACCCGTGGCGGCTTGTTATAAATTGACGTGGCGCGATGAGCGCATCTATCGCGGGCAACTCAAAGACCTGGCACAGATCGTCAAGGAGAATCACCTTACGCTGACCACGATGCTCGTCGTCGGCGAGGCGATCGACAACCGGCAGGGGCTGTCGCACCTCTACGCGTCGGACTTTAAGCACCTCTTCCGGCCATGATCCTGATCCTTGGGGGGACGACCGAGGGGCGCGCCGCCGTGAAGACGGCCGACGAGGCGGGCAGTCCGTATTTCTATTCGACGCGCGACGCGCACCAGCAGGTGGATTGTCATCATGGCACCCGCCTCACGGGTGCGATGGATGAGGAGGCGATGGAGGCGTTCTGTCGGGAGAAGGAGATCCGGCTGCTGGTCGATGCCGCCCATCCCTTTGCCGAGGTGCTGCATCGAACGGTGGCCGTCGTGGCCGAACGGCTCTCGCTGCCGGTGGTACGTTACGAGCGCGTCTATCCGCCGCGCAGTGCGGACATCATTTGGTGCGATGATTACGACGATGCCATCCGTCGGATGGAGGCGGACGGCGTCACCCGACTGCTGGCCCTGACCGGCGTGCAGACCATCGGCCGGTTGCGGGCGTATTGGCAGGCGCACGACGCGTGCATCTTCCGCATCCTCGACCTGCCCACATCGCTCGCGTTGGCCGAGCGGCAGGGTTTCCCGCGTGAGCGGATCGTCTATTACGAACCCGGCGGCGACGAGGCGCTGCTTGAGCGCGTGCGTCCGCAGGCCATACTGACGAAGGAGAGTGGCGAGTCGGGAGGCTTTATCGATAAGGTCGAGGCGGCGCATAAGCTGGGCATTGCCGTGTACGCTGTCCGCCGTCCGCCGATGCCCGCGGGGTTTGTCACCGTCACGGGGCGCCACGGCTTTCGCAAACAGATCGAGCGCTTCGTGCCCGGCTTCTTCCCGCTGCGCAGCGGCTACACCACCGGATCGTGTGCCACGGCTGCGGCTAAGGCGGCGCTGATGGCGTTGCTCACGGGCGAGGAGCAAAGCGAGGTGTCGTATGCCCTGCCCGACGGCGAGGTGATGACGCTACCCATAGCCGAGACGCACCTCGGCGAGCGAGAGGCAACGGCCGCAGTGATCAAGGATGCGGGCGACGATCCGGACGTGACGAACGGCTGCAAGATCTGCGCAACGGTGGCGCTCCGTGACGAGGAAGGGGAGGGGATCCGCTTCCTACAAGGTGAGGGCGTGGGTCGTGTGACGTTGCCCGGCCTTGGCCTCGAGATCGGTGGCCCGGCCATCAATCGCACGCCGCGCGAGATGATCACCCGCGAGCTGACGGCGCTCTGCGATGCCCCCTTGGACGTGACGATCGCCGTGCCCGATGGGGAGAAGATTGCTCGGCAGACGTTTAACCCGAAGCTCGGCATCGTGGACGGTATCTCCATCGTCGGTACGTCAGGCATCGTCATGCCTTTCTCGTCAGACGCCTTCGTCCGCTCCATCCGCCGCGAAGTGGAGGTCTGCCGTGCCCTCAGTCCTGAGCGCTTGGTCATCAATTCCGGCGCTCGCAGCGAGCGTTTCGTCAAGGCCGAATACCCCGACCTGCCCGCGCAAGCGTTCGTCCACTTCGGCAACTTCATCGGCGAGACGCTGAAGATCGCCGCGGAACTTGGTATCCCGAACGTGACGATGGGCATCATGGTCGGCAAGGCGGTGAAGCTGGCCGAGGGCTCGTTGGATACGCACAGCAAGAAGGTGGTGATGAATAAGGCATTTCTGCAAACGGTCGCTGCCGAGTCGGGCTGCTCGCCGTCGGCCAGCGAAGCTATCACGGGCATCACGTTGGCCCGCGAGCTGTGGCACGCCCTCACCGACAACGACCGCGATCGGTTCTTCCCCGCCCTGCTTCGCCTCTGCCACCGCCACTGCGCCCCCCTGCTCCCCGACGGTCATCTCACCATCCTGCTGATCGACGAAGACGGGAATATCCCGTATCGTCATGCTTGATGCGTACCCAGCAAACTTGGCCGGCGCCCCTTGGCGCCTTGACTTTCTTTTGCCTCCTTTTCTTGTCTTGACACAAGAAAAGGGGGTGGGGAATGCGTCCCAAGCAATCAAGTTTTATAGACCCATTTCTCTTCCAACCTCGATAGACCTGTAGCATTTTCTCTGCCTCTTCGTCCTGTTTGTAGAAACATCAAACCCAGACAAACATGAGACGATACTACATCTTGCTGATCGGTACACTGGCCGCAGCATGTGCGACTTACGCACAACAATTGACCGGACGCGTGGTGGACACGCAAAACCAACCCATCGAGTTTGCCAACGTGGCGCTGTATGCGCCGCCTGACTCGGCGCTTGTGACGGGAACGATCACCGACGCAGATGGGGATTTTACGTTAGAAGGTGGTATGACGAAGCGAGCTTTTCTGAAGATCTCCTTCGTGGGATACGAGACGCAGACGGTTGAGGCGCGGCCGGGTGTGACCGTCACGCTTAAGCCCGAATCCACGCAGTTAGCCGAGGTGACGGTACGGGCGAATCGGCCAGCTATCCGGCTGAAGAACGATGCGCTTGTGGCGTCGGTGCAAGGCTCCATGCTGAGCCAAGCGGGCACGGCGAACGACGTGCTGCGCCGGTTACCCTCGCTGACGACGGATAACAAGGGCAACATCTCCGTTTTCGGTAAGGGGGAGGCCAAGATCTATATCAACCGCCGTGAGGTGCGCGACCTGTCGGAGTTAGATCAGCTGAACTCGGCCGACATACGTGACGTGGAGATCGTCCGCAATCCTGGCGCACGCTACGAGGCTTCGGTGAAGGCGGTGATCCGCATCAACACGGTGCGGCATGCCGGAGATGGCTTCGGATTCGATGCACGGTCGAGCTGGTACGAGGGCGAAACGACCGACCTGCGCGAGCAGTTGAATGTGAATTGGCGCAAGAGCGGTTGGGACGTGTTCGGCACCGTCCTTTACGGCCGCGGGGCGTACCTTATCGACAGTCGCATCACGCAGCAGACGCGCCTTGATACACTTTGGCAACAGGAGAATGCGCTTTATGCCACGGGTATCGACCGGTGGATGCGCATCACGGCTGGCACCAATTGGGAGATCTCGCCTAAGCATTACGTCGGCCTCCGCTACACGCTCTCGCCAACCCTACGCGACGACATCAACCACACGACTTTCAACAGCATGGTTCACGCCGACTCGGCCTTTTACGACGAATGGCATAGCGACAATGCGCGCCGTACGACGAACGACCCTGCACACCGTCTCAATGCGTATTACAACGGCACGGTGGGTCGCTTGGGGATCGACTTCAACATCGATTTCTACACGAGTGGCAGCACGTCGCGCTCGCATGCCGTGGAGACGAGTCGCATGCAGGAAGACCGCGTGGTGAACTCAGAAAATCGTGTGCGCAACCGGCTCGCAGCGTCGAAGCTGATCCTGTCGTACCCCGTTTTTGGTGGCGAGCTGTCCGTCGGTGGAGAGTATGTCCGCACGCATCGCACAGACGTGTACAGCAACACTGAGCGCATTGTCCCGTCGTCTGATATGACCGCGGACGAATGGAACAGTAGCCTCTTTGCGGAGTATGCACGGGAGACGCCTATCGGGCAATTCGGCGCGGGGCTGCGCTATGAGCACGTTCGCTCCGATTACCTCAGCGACGGCCGACCGCTCGACGGCTTGAACCGCAGCTACAACCAATGGTTCCCCAACGTCTCGTTCGGCACGCGGGTGAAGGGCGTCGACTTGCAACTGGCTTACACGGCGAAGACGCAGCGCCCGTCGTATCGCCAATTAACAAGCAACGTGTATTACGCCAACCGCCTCACGTTGCAAACGGGTAACCCGCTGCTGAAGCCAACCCTAACGCACGACGTAAGCCTCACGGCTTCGTGGCGCATCGTGCAACTGACGGCAAGTTACCGGCAGGAACGCGACGCCGTGATTGATCGCACGGAGCGCAGCCGAATAGATCCGAAGGTGTCTCTCATCACCTACACCAACCTCGATCGGCTGCCTTTGCTGACGGCTTTTGCCACCGTCACGCCGACGTTTGGAGTGTGGACGCCGCAGCTCAGCGCGGGGTTTGTCAAGCAGTGGGCCGAGGTGGAGATTGACGGGAAGCCGGTGCGCTATGACAGGCCGATTTTTCGCATCTCGCTGAACAACTCACTCCGGCTGCCGGCTGGCCTACTCTTCACGCTCGACGTGCGTTACCGGAGCAAGGGCGACGAGCGCAATCTGCACCTCACGGATAATACGTGGGTGGTCAACATGGGGTTGACGCGATCGTTCTTCAGCGATCGCCTGAGTGTGATGCTGCGGGGTTGGGACGTGTTTCGCGGCGAGGGGGGTGGCGCCATTTACCGCTCTCCGCGCATGGAGTCCTATCAGGTAGACCGCTACGACTCGCAGGAGTTCGAGCTTACTCTGCGCTACCGGTTCAACGCGGCCAAGAGTAAATACAAGGGCACGGGCGCGGGCACCGGTGAGTTAGAGCGGTTATGACCACTCCTGGCCGGTGGGGAGGAGGGGATTAAGGTCGGTATCAAATGATGCCGGCCTCTTTGAGTAGTTCGCGGATGATTTTATCAGAGATGGAAGACTGAGCAGACTTGTCGTAAAGGGCGAGGAAACAGATCGCGCCCTCGTGCATTCCGGTTAAGAGCTCGATATGGATGATCACCCTTGCACCGCCCCGCTTACCGCTCTGCTTGGAAGTGATAGCAAGTCTGATTTTACGGATGCCGCCTCCTAAGTCTGCACCTTGCAACGGGTTTTCCAGTAGTTGCCGGGCCAATTGCCGGAGATCGTCGCGTAGAGAGTGATAGTGCTTGGCTAACCGTTTGACATCTCGATCAAACGAGCGGATAGTTCGCAGCTTATAGCTCATCAAGCAATTCCTCTAATGATCGGGTCTGTAGCTTACCCTCTTTCACGTCTTTCCATTCCGAGAAAGCATGCCGTAAGCCGGCAATAATCTCCCCGTCGTCCTGTCCGGCGTATTCCTTCTTTTTTACCTCACGGCCGATGCGGCGCAGGGCTTGAAGCGCTTGTTTCATCATCGTTTCATTGCCTTCCATTCTGTCCAGTTCACGTTGGATGGCGGCGCCCAATTCTATCGTTGTCATGATCGTCTTTTATTAATGGATTGATAGGGCAAACATAACTCATAGGCTTGCCATCCGCCCCAGCGCTTGCGCCAGTGTGACCTCGTCGGGGAAGGTGATGCCGCCGTGGCGGACGAAGTGGGCGATCTCCTCTGCCGTGTTGAGCACCGAGGGGAGGATGGGGTAGATCGGCTTGGAGCACGTCTGCATCTTCTCAAGGATGACGTCCACCGCCGCTGTGATCTTTCCCAGACCGATGCTGCCGAAGATCACGGCGATGGCGTCTGTCTCCGGGAAGTGCTGATCGGCATAGTCGATCGCCAGACCGAAGTCCGCCGCGGAGCCCGTGCCGAGGATGTCGATCGGATTAGCCACCGACGCGCCCGGCAAGAGACGCGCCTTCAGCTCGTCGGCCATCGCACCACGGTAGGCTGGCACCTTCATGCCGCAACGCACGAGCGCGTCGGTCAGGATGACGCCTGCACCACCGGCGTGGGTGACGACCGCAAAACTTTTTCCCTGCGGTCGTGGTAGCGCGAAGGCACAGGCTACAGCGATCAGCTCCTCCCGACTGTAACACCGCACGATACCCGCCCGACGGAAGATCGCTGCCACCTCCTCTTCGCTGGTCGGCTGCGCGCCCGTGTGCATGGCTGACGCCCGCATGCCATCGGCCGTTGTCCCGCCCTTGATGGCCGCGATGCAGCACCCCTTACGAACGAGCGATACGGCGTGGCGCACGAGCTTCTCGGCGTCGCGGATGTCCTCGATGTAAAGCGCCTTGATGCGCGCATCGGTGGAGGGGTCGAAGTGCTCGTCCATATACTCCAACACCTCCTCGATACCCGTCTGCGCAGCGTTGCCCACCGACCAAAGCGAGTGGAACCGCAGCCCCTTCGTCAGGGCGCATTCGATGATAAACAGCGCCACGCCGCCCGAGGCCGAGATGAGGTCGATGCCGCCGGGGCCGAGCGTAGGCACGGGCGATGTGAAGACGGCATGGTGGTGCGGGTTGGCCAGCCCGATGCAGTTCGGGCCGATAAGCGCCACGCCGGCCGCGGTGCAGATGCGGCAGATCTCCCGTTCGATGGCCGCACCCTCGGTCGACTCCTCACTGAAGCCAGCCGAGATGATGATGATGGCGCGCGCACCTTTCTCTTCCACCAACACGCGCACGGCCTCCGTGCAGTGCGCCGCGGAGACGGCCAGCACGCCCAGTTCGATGCCCGTCGGCAGGTCGTTTACGCTGCGCGTCACGGGGCGCCCCTGGATCAGACGCTCCTTCGGGTTGACGATGTATAAGTCGCCCGTGAACGGGCCTTCGATCAGGTTTTTTACTAACCGCCCGCCGGGCTTGTGTATGTGGTTCGAGCCGCCGATGACGGCGATTGATCGCGGGTTGATGAGTGCATGCGTAATCATTTGAATGGGATTTAATGGGTGATTGATGGCCGCAAAAATAGGAGCCTTATCATCTGCAGCGGCCGGAAATAATGTATTTCGAGCGTTGTAAATTCTGCGGCGACCAGAAATAGTGTATTTCGAGGCCATGCAAATCTGCGGCGGCCGGAAATAATGTATTTCGAGGCCATGCAAATCTGCGGCGGCCAGAAATAATGTATTTCGGGCATTGTAAAATCTGCGGCGGCCAGAAATAATGTATTTCAAGGCCATGCAAACCTGCGAGAGGCTGTCGAAGTGTTCGGCGAGATAACCTCCATGATGAGGCCTTGAAGCTCGCATTTCCCCTGCCCAAAGTCTCTACAAAAGACTCAAAAACCGTTTATCCATGCGCTTTCCACAGGAAATTGCACGTCTTTTGCCGCCCTCAAATGACAAGTGAGGGTGACAAAAAGTCCCTCGAAGATTCTATACACACGACTTACGTTTATGAAGTTACGATTCAAGTACACCCTGCCCGTCCTTGCCGCCGCGCTTAGCGTCAATGCGGCCCGGGCACAATTCAATGTGAAAGGAAACGTCGCCCTCGACAACGGCGACAAAGCCATCGGCGCCACGCTGCGCCTGCTCCGTTCGGGCGAAGTGGCCACGACCGACGCCGACGGAAACTTTACGCTCCACAGCAGCCACGCCACCGATCGACTCGTGGCGGCCTATATCGGCTTCCGTTCGGACACGATCGACGTCACCGCGGCCAACGCGAACGCGCTGGCCATCGTCCTCCGCGAGGAGGTGCAGCAGGTGAGCGAGGTGGTCGTCAAGGGCCGCGTGGCCAACACGCTCAAGTCGCGTATTGCCACGGTGCAGACCGAGAAGATCAACTATGAGGAGCTGACGCGTGCCGCCTGCTGCAACCTCTCGGAGAGCTTCGAGACGAACGCCTCGGTCGACGTCTCCTATTCCGACGCGGCCACGGGCGCCAAGCAGATCCGCCTCTTAGGCCTGCCCGGCACGTATGTGCAAATGCTGACCGAGAACGTGCCCAACTTCCGCGGCGCCGCCTCACTCTTCGGGCTGGACTATGTGCCAGCGCCGTGGATGGAGAGTATCCAGGTGTCGAAGGGCAGCGCGTCAGTGCGCAACGGCTACGAGTCGGTCACGGGGCAGATCAACGTGGAGTACAAGAAGCCCATGAAGGCGGCGCCCCTTACGCTCAACCTCTTCGCCTCCGACGCCGGCCGCATGGAGGGCAATGCCGACGCCGCCATCCGCCTCTCGAAACACCTCTCCACGGGCCTCTTCGCCCACTATTCGCGCGACAAGCAGTCGCACGACGCCGACGGCGACGGTTTCCTCGATCTGCCGCTCACGGAGCAGTTCAACGTCTTCAATCGCTGGTTTTATAACCGCAAGAATTACGTCTCGCAGGTGGGCGTGAAGCTGATCCATGAGACGCGTGAGAACGGTCAGACGGCGCATGCCACGCCGGCTCGCCCCGGCGATCCGCTGTATCGCATCGACATCCGTACGCTGCGCGGTGAGGTGTTCACGAAGAATGGTTACGTGCTCGACGACGAGGCCAACCGCAGCGTGGCCCTCATCCTGGCTGGGTCGTTTCACAAGCAGGACGCAACCTATGGCGCCCTCCCCTACGACCTGCGCCAGTCGAACGTCTACGCCAATCTGCTCTTCGACACCGACCTCGGCGTCAAGCATAAGATCAGCACCGGCCTCAGCCTGAATATGGATCGCACGGAGCAGATGTCGAACTATTTCGCCGACGATCCCGCCTTCCTCCGCCTGCGCACGGAGTGGACCGCTGGCGCCTTCGCCGAATACACGTGGAAGCCGATGCGCAACCTCGACCTCATGGCCGGTCTGCGCGCCGATCGCCACAACGAATACGGCGCCTTTGTCACCCCGCGCCTGCACCTCCACTACACCCCCATCGAAGCCCTCAGCGTGCGCGCCTCCGTGGGCAAGGGCTACCGCTCGGTGAACGTCTTTGTGGAGAACAACTTCCTCTTCGCCTCCAACCGTGTGCGCAACCTCAGCGTGGCGCCTGACCTGCGCATGGAGTCGGCTTGGAACTGGGGCGCAAGCCTTACGGGTTACCTCCCCATCGCGGGGCAGGAGCTGACGCTCTCGGCGGAGTATTACCAGACGGATTTCCAGAACCAGGTGGTGGCCGACGTGATGACCGACGCCCACGGGGTGCGCTTCTACAACCTCGACGGCCGGGCCTATGCGCGTAACATCCAGCTCGAGGCGGCCTACACCTTCTTTAAGACCCTCGACGTGCGCGCGGCTTGGCGCTGGACGGACGCGAAGGAGACCTACAACGGGCGCCTGATGGAGAAGCCACTCACGAACCGCTACAAAGGCCTCCTCACGGTAGGCTACCGGACGCCGCGCTACGGCTGGCAGCTGGACGCCACGGCACAGTTCAACGGCGCCGGTTCGATGCCCACCCCCGACGCCGCACGCCCGCTCTGGGAGCCGACGTTCGACCCCTACACGATGCTCGGTGCGCAGGTGACAAAGCGCTTCAAAAAGATGTCCGTCTACCTCGGCGCCGAGAACCTGCTCAACTTCAAGCAGGCTCACCCGATCGTCGCCTCGTCCGACCCCTGGGGTAACGACTTCGACGCCACGATGGTCTGGGGGCCGGTGCACGGTCGGAAGATCTACGCGGGGCTGCGCTGGTCGCTCTAACCTCTCTTCATGGGGACTTTTCCGCCGGCGGGTTAATCGGTTATCTTATTTTTGCCGGCGTCGCTCTCCTCGGGGCAAGCATCGGACTCGCCCCTGCAATGACGACTTATAACTACCGCGCCACACTGGCGCATTCGATTATTCACCCTCAAAACAAAACTGAGTATGAAAGCAATTCAATCAATGATCGTTGCCCTGCTGATAATGGCAATGGGTGCAACCCACACGATGGCGCAGGATCAGAAGGCGCCTAAGAAAGACGAGCGCGTCACCTTCGCCGTCGAGATCGTGTGCAGCAGCTGCGTAAAGAATATCAAGAAGCAGTTCGCTTATGAGAAAGGTGTGAAGGACGTTCGCGTCAACCAGTCCAAGCAGCAAGTGACCGTCACCTACAACCCCACCAAGACGGACACCAAGCGCATGATCGCCGCCTTCAAAGAGATTGGCAAAGACGCCACCGTAGCCACTCCGCCCGAGGTGATCAATTGATGCCTCGTTGCGCAGATGTATGTATTCAAGCAGTCCTGTCGGTCTACACATGACCCGGCGGGACTGCTTGCCGTTTTTATCCATCCATTATCCCCCATACGTATTCACGATGAAAGTCTCCCGCCTCCTTCACCTCCTATTGGTTGCGACGCTGCTCGCCCTGCCTACCTTATCCATGCTGGCCGACACCCCGAAGACGGCTGTTCCGACCGGCACCTTCAAAGCGTTTCCCGTGAACGAAGATTTCACCCTCAATCCCTTCACCTACTTCCGTGGGGGCCTCCTTTTGGCCGCTGGCGACCGTGAGAAGAGCAACGCCATGACCATCGGTTGGGGCGCGATGGGCTGCCTCTGGGGACGGCCGACCGTCACCGTCTACGTGGCCGAAAAGCGCTACACGAAGACGTTCATGGATCGCTCGCCCTACTTCACCGTCATGGCCTTTGCCGAGGGCGACAGCATCCTCCGCTACATGGGCCACCACAGCGGACGCGACGGCGACAAGGCCGCTGCGCTCGGCCTCCACACGCTTTACACTGAGAACGGCACGCCTTACTACGCCGAGGCCGACCTTGTCCTAGAGTGCCGCCTGCTCTACGCCGCGCCCTTCGACTCGGCCGCGTTCAAAGACGATGTGCCCCGCGAGTTCTACAACAAACGCGGCAAGGCCGGCCTCCACACGATGTACATCGGTGAAGTGGTCCGCGCCCTGCGCAAGGAGTGAGCGCTGCCGAACGCGCCCTGCAATAGGTCGAAACGATAAAAAGACGCTCCGTTATCCCAGAGATGGCGGGGCGTCTTTGCGCTGACACCCCTCGTCTCTCCTGAGGGAACAAGCGTCATGCGACATGATGGCGTCTCAACGGCCATTTTGGTCTCGTCATGCGACATGACGGCGTCTCAACGGCCATTTTGGTCTCGTCATGCGACACGACGGCGCCTCAATGGCCATTTTGGTCTCGTCATGCGACATGACGGCGTCTCAACGGCCATTTTGGTCTCGTCATGCGACATGACGGCGTCTCAATGGCCATTTTGGTCTCGTCATGCGACATGACGGCGTCTCAATGGCCATTTTGGTCTCGTCATGCGACACGACGGCGTCTCAACGGCCATTTTGGTCTCGTCATGCGACATGACGGCGTCTCAAAAACAGCATTCTCTGACGTCGAACACACGTTTTTAGCTATCCCTTCTTAGCTTTCCGTTTGAAGTAATCGTATCGGATGATCGCGTCCGATACGGGCCAGGCTTCCTTCAGCCGCTGGAGTGTCGGGGCGGCGATGGAGTCGGGCCGACCGTAGATCGTACCGTATGGATCGACAGCCACGGGCGGACGCGTGGGGTCGGTGAGGCTACGGCCCATGCCGCGCCAGGCATAGCGTCGCAGTCCGAGTAGCCGGAGCAGGGTGGGGTAGATGTCCACTTGCCCGCCGACTGCCTCCACGCGCATTCCCCGCGGTGCGTTCAGGACGATGAAGGGTACCATCGGCCGGTCAGCGACCAGACCGCGTCCGCCAGTGCTCTCGCACCACGCCCGACGCATCTCACCGAGTCCCTCATGGTCGCCCGTGATCACGACGAGCGTGTTGTCGTAAACGCCGGCCGCCCGGAGTCGGTCGACGAAGAGGCCGATGGCGCGATCGGTGTAGCGCGCCGTGGCCATGTAGTCGCGCATACGCTCGGGGTAACGATCGGAGAATCGCACCTCTCGCAGCCGCTCGGGCAGAGCGAAGGGGAAGTGGCCCGAGTAGGTGACACATTGCAGGAGCATGTGCCGGCGCGCATCCCAGACCTCGCCACGGACGATTTTTTCGGCGATCTGACGCAGCAGGGAGACGTCGCCGATCTGTGGGCGGTACCTCGGGCCCACGGGCTCGTCGTTCACGAAGCTGCCCTTTGCGATCAAGCTGTCATAGCCCAACGCCGGGTCGATGACCGCTTGGTTCCACACCATCGGCTTGTCGCCTGTCAACGCGTAGGCCCGCACCGCGTCGACACCATACTCCGCGCGCATGGCTTCGGCCAGCGAAGGGTACGTCGTGTGCGGATACTTCAGGCTGTAGGCTCCGCTGGCGATCGGTAGCAGCCCCGCATTGATCATGAGTTGGGCGTCGATCGACCGTCCACCTTTAGCTTGCGAGAGGATATGTGGCGCGTAGATCGTCAGCGAGTCGCGCAGCAGGGCGTTGAGGCGCGGGGTTAGCTCCTGCCCCTCCACCGTGCGCTCCAAGACCCAGCTTTCGAGCGATTCGGCCAGGATAATGATGACGTGTTGGCGCACGACCGTGTCCGGCAGCAACGTATCGGCGTCGGCGACCATGCGGGCGGTGCGATCGGCCGTCATCCAGGCCTCGATCCGCTGCCCGACCTCCGGCGTGAACGTCTCTGCGCCGCGAATACAGTCGTAGTAAAACGTCCCGAAGACCGTGTACATCGGCGTCACGCACGTGTGGGTGTACGAGCCTTGCATCGACTCGTAAGCCGCGCGGAATCCACCCTTCACCAGGGTCAAAGTCAGCAGTGCGGCGGTCGTGACGGTCGTCGCGATGGTATAACGTCGCAGCAAGACCGATCGCCGGAGTCGCGAGGCTTGTCCCCGTCGGCGATAACGCAGTGCGGCGGCTACGACGGTCGATGCCGGGAAGAGGGCGTCGGTGATTTTAAGTGACCCCCAGACGCTATCCGTAAAATCTCGGAGGTTGCCCACCAGCAGGTAGCTATCCGGCGGGATGGCGGTGTAGTAGGTGCGGAAATACATCAGATTGCATACCAATAATATGTCCGTGAGGATCGCCACGGCCCATGTCGTCCGCTCCATACGCCAGATGACGAGTGGCAGCAACAAAATGAGCGCGGCGAGCGTAGCGCTGAGGTATGTCTCGACCATTGAAAAGGGGCGGTAGGTGGAGGCGGCACACCAACAGACGTCAAACCACAAGAATTTGAACCACAACAGCCCAAACAACAACGCCGTACGGCGTCGTTCTGTCCGTTCGGACGGTGAGGCGAAGAGCGGCCTCCGGCTAACAAGCATATTTTTATTCCACATCGTTCAAATACGTCCGCTGCGCGGTGTCCGGGCGGGATCATCCTCTCATGTCGACAGGCGTTTGGGACGGCTGCAAAAGTACAAGGATCGCGGTCGGAGCCATGCGGCGTAGCTGCAGCGTGACAGGAGGAAATAAGAAGCTGTTTTGAATTTATTGGATGATTGTTTGATGGAATTGTTTGGGCGGATCTTTCTCTTTTCTGTTTCGGGTCTATCAGGGCCTGTTTCTGCCCTTTTGTTTCATCATTCATCCTCACATAGCCGGCTATGCTCGTCAAATGATGAAACAAAATCATCAGAAACATCCTCCCGATAGTCTCCGAAATAAATTCAAAACAGCTTCTTAGTCCGAAAAAAATGGGTGCTGAGAGTTTGTACGGCCGTTTTGCGTTTCGTTTTGTCTAATACGTTGACGCTCCCGTCTAAGTTTTTGACAAGGACTATTGGCGTGCATTTCCGCAACTGATTGAAAGCAATGCTCTTGCCTTTGGCGGCATAGTTTTGGCATGAATAAGTGCAAAACGAAATCACGAAAATGATGTACAAGAGATGGATCTTAAGCGGGTGGCTTTGCGTGGCGTTCGTCGGGGCACGTGCCCAGGAGGCGAAAACGTGGACGATGGACGACTGCATGCGTTACGCCGCGGAAAATAGCCTCAAGGTGCGCGCCGAGAAGCATCAAGACGATACGTATCGGGCGGAGTATCGCGCCGCCATGGCCGACTTCTTCCCTTCGGTGGGGATGCGGATTGGCGGGCAACTCAACTACGGGCGGTCGATCGACCCGCAAACGAACACATATAATAATGTCTCCACTTTTAATAATTCCTATCAGGCATACGCCTCGCTGCCGCTGTTCGACGGTGGACAGCTTGTGAACCGGGCTAAAGCGGCGGCGATCAACCGTCAGCTGGGTGCGCATGAGGTGCGTCGGGTGCAGAACGAGGCTGCGCTGGCGGTGATGGAGGCTTTTTCGAATGCGGTTTATTATGGCGGCACTGTGCGGCTGGCTATCGAAAAGTTGGGCGAGAGTCGGCAGACTTTGCACAAGACGCGCCGCATGGAGGAATTGGGCCTGAAGGGTGCCGCGGACGTGGCCCAGGTGGAGGCGATTGTGGCGGCGGATGATTACAACCTCATCCACCAGCAGAATTTGTACGACGCAGCTATACGGACGCTGAAAGAGGCGATGAATTATCCGGCCGAAGATGCATTGATGATGGATACGTCCGTGACGGTGTGGCGAGGAAATGCAGCGAGCCTTTCGGCGGAAGAAATTTTTAGCCGCGCAGTGACAGATAACCCTACGATGCGCGCAGCAGAGTGTCGCAGGTTGGCAGCGCAACATTTGTACCGTGTGGCGCGTGGTGCGATGTTTCCCCAGCTGACTTTTGAGGCGGGTATTTCGACGAATTACTTCCGCAACCTGGCCGACCCACATACGACGGCTTTCAGCCGACAGTTCTTCGACAATAATCGCGGCGAATATTTGGCCTTGACGCTCAGCATACCCCTTTTCGACGGCTTGGGAAGGTACACGTCGGCTCGCAGAGCACGAAACGCGATGCGGGTGGCGGATGTGCAACGTGACGAGGCGCTTCGCCAGCTGCGGACGGCTGTCGAGCAGGCTGTAGCGGATCGAGATGGGTTTGAAAAAGAGGCTGTGCAGATGGCGCGGAAGGTGGCCGCGGACTCGATGGCTTACCGCGTTACGTTACGTAAATATGAGGAAGGACTTTCGTCCGCAATCGATTTGCAAACGGCCGCGAATACGCTCATTGAAGCCCGGGCCAACTTGCTACAAAAACAACTCTCGTACGAAATTAAACGCCGCTTGGTGGCATACTATAATCAGGGAGAGCTAATCTGTGAAAACGAAAAATGAACAGCGTCGGGCACTTGAAAATGATTATCCCGAAAAAGTGCTTGACCCTTTTAGACGGTTGGAATTTTGTTTTGCGCTTTTCCACAGACGATTTTTTGGGAGCTAATCGGTGAAAATGAAAAATGAACAGCGTCGGGCGCTTGAAAATGATTATCCCGAAAAAGTGCTTGACTGTTTTGGGCGGTTGGATTTTCGTTTTGCGCTTCTCCACAGACGATTTTCTGTTTTAGGTTTTTGAATTAAGGTTTTGATCATGGATATACTGTTGGAAAAAAAGAAAGGAATACGGAAGAAACACCTTCCATACATTGCGGGCGGGGCTGCTGTCGTTTTGCTGCTGTCGTGGATTGTGTTCGGAAATCATGCTGCAACGCTGCGCGTAGACGCCCGGAGCTTGAGCATCGGTGATGTAAAACGGGATCAGTTCAACGACTTTGTCCGCGTGGATGGACAAGTTCAGCCGATCACAATTGTGCAGCTGAGCCCCGAAGAAGGAGGAATTGTTCAGGAACTTGTGGTCGAGGAAGGCGCTCGTGTGCATCGTGGCGACGTCATTGTGCGACTGAGCAACGCTAATTTGGAGTTGCAGATCCTTAATGCGGAGGCGGAATTAGCTGAAAAACAAAATCTGCTTCGAAACACGCAAGTAACTATGGAACAAGACCGTTTGCGCAACAAAACCGAGGAGCTACAATTGGATCTTGCAACTACGCGGAGCCTTAGAAATTATCGGCAACAGGAAAAGCTGTATAACGAGAAGCTCACCGCCCGGGAGGATTATGTGCAGGCAAAAGAAGACTACGAATTGGCGCGGCGGAAACATACGCTTATTAATGAACGGCTCCGTCAGGACTCACTTTATCGGTCTATCCAAATGGATCAGATGGAAGATAACCTCATGAATATGCGCCGCAATGTGCTGCTCATTCGCGAGCGGAAAAACAAGCTTGAAGTACGTTCCCAGATCGATGGCGAGCTGGGTTTGCTTGACGTGGTGCTTGGCCAGAACGTTCAACCGGGACAGAAAATAGGGCAGATAAACGACCTCTCTGATTACAAGGTTCAGGCATTGATCGATGAACATTACATCGATCGTGTCCGCGTTGGGTTACCGGCTACGTTCGATCGCCAGGGGACTCACTTCGCGCTGACGGTACGTAAGGTATATCCCGAGGTTCGTGACGGGAAGTTTAGGACGGATTTTGTGTTTACCGGCGAACGTCCGGATAACATTCGGAGTGGGCAGACGTATTACATCAATCTCGAACTCGGTCAGCCGACGGAGGCGGTGGTTATCCCGAAAGGAACCTTCTTCCAGAATACGGGTGGGAACTGGATCTTCGTTCTTGATCGGGACGGGAAAAAGGCGTATCGACGCCGCATAAAGATCGGCCGGCAGAATCCTCAATACTATGAAGTTACCGAGGGTCTCGAACCGGGAGAAAAAGTGATCGTGTCGGGCTACGAGAGTTATAAAGACAGCGAGGTGCTGATCCTGGAAAAGTGAACCGTAAAAAACAGAGAGCCGAAAACGGTGCTTCCGGTCTGCATGAAAAATTTTTAGCCCTCGTTTTTTGTCCTTCCGATAGGTTCGTATTTATTTTTTCGGTCTGAATTGGTTGTGCTGCTTTACATGATCCTTTTTCCGTTCGTAGATTTTCATTTTGAGTGTAACAATAGTTCCACGGTTCGGTCTGAATCATTTGTGCTGATTTACATGATCCTTTTTCCGCTCGTAGATTTTCATTTTGAGTTCAATAATAGTTCCACGGTTTGGTCTGAATTGGTTGTGCCGTTTTACATGATCCTTTTTCCGTTTGTAGATTTTCATTTTTAGTTCAACAACAGTTCCACGGATTGGTCTGAATGGGTTGTTCCGTTTTACATGATCCTTTTTCAGTTTGTAGATTTTCATTTTTAGTTCAACAATACCTCTATGATGACGAATTATTTCCTCTCGGCTTTTCGTTCGCTGACTAAACGCGGGCGAAATCATGGCATGAAAATCCTCTCGCTCGGTGTCGGGCTGGCGATGGGGCTGGTGCTGATTGCCAAGGTCTTTTTTGAGCAGTCGTACGATACGTTCTATCCGGATGCAGACCGTATTTATCGCATGAATGAGATATATGTAATAAACGGAGAGCTCAAAAATCATGAACAGGTTAGTGGCGGTGTGGCCGTAGGTATGCGGCAGGATGTGGCGGGTGTGCAGCAAGCCACGCGTTGCACCTGGATCTATATCGGGAACGTGTACACCGACGACAAGAAAAAAATCTCGATAAATATGATCGCGGCGGACGACTCCTTTTTTAATGTCCTCCCGAGGCCGATGCTGCAAGGCAACGCGGAGAAAATCCTTAGCGCGCCGAGGGGCGATCGGTTGATCATGGTCTCTAAAGCGTTGGCGGATAAGCTCGGGGGAGATGTCGTGGGAAAAATCCTCCGGGCGGAAAACTGGGGGGGAGAGGTGCTGACCATCGGCGGCGTGTTTGAGACGATCCCGGAAAACGCCACGCTCAAATATGACGCCGTGATTTCGATCGATCTGCTTCGCACGCCCGATTTTGACGGCACGATGAATTGGATCGGAAACGATCGATATATGGCTTTCGTCAAATTGCAGCCGGGCGTTTCGGCAGATAGCCTTTCCGACGCCATGCACGCTATGCAGGAAAAACATCAGGATCTGGAGCAGTTAAAAAAGGCCGGTGTGGAGCTGAGCTACTCCCTCACGCCCCTGAACGACCTTCACGACAGTCTGCCCGAAGTGCGCCGGATGACGTGGCTGCTTCTTTTGCTTGCGTTTGCGCTTGTTTTTACGGCGGTCATGAATTATGTGCTGATCGTCGTCTCTTCCTTAGTGTCGAGAACGAAGGAAGTGGCTGTGCATAAATGTTATGGCGCCTCGGGACGCGATATTGTCCGAATGATCCTTTCCGAAACGTTCCTCCATTTGATCCTTTCACTGCTGCTTGCCGTCGCCCTCATTCTGGCTTTTCGCGCGACGGTTGAAGAGCTGCTCGACGCCTCGCTGGGGGCACTCTTTACGACGCGCAGCCTTATTTTTTTGTTCGCCATTTGCCTCGTGGTCTTCCTCACGGCCGGATTATTGCCCGGTAGACTCTTCGCGCGGATCCCCGTGGCCGCCGCTTTCCGCCATTTTTCGACCCATCGGCGCCGCTGGAAGCTCGCCCTGCTGGCGGTGCAATTCATGGCGGTCGGATTCCTCCTTTCGCTGCTCGTGGTGATTGCCCTGCAATACCGCCGCATGATCGACGACGATCCGGGATATCGCTACGAAAACCTCGCCTATGTCAGTATGGGCGGGATAGACTCCACGCTGCGCCGCAAGCTGATCGATGAGGCGCAGAGGCTGCCCGAGCTGTCCGCCGTGTCTACATTTTATCAGCCATTTTTTACCGGGACATCTGGCAACAATGTTTATCTGCCCAATGACAGCCGCGAGCTGTTCAACATAGCCGATCTCTACGAGTGTGGAAACGGATTTTTAGAAGCACTTGAAGTGCCCATCATCGCGGGAAAGAGCTTTACAGAAGATGTCGCATGGTCGCACGAAGTGATGGTCAGTCAGCGCTTTGTGGATAAGATGAAAGCGTTTGCAGATTGGAGGGATGGCGCTGTGGGCAAACAAATTTTAGTCACGGAACATAGTGGTGCAAACAACGACGAGCCTTTTACGATCTGTGGCGTCTATGATGACATTCGGATCGGAACGATTCAAGAGGAAGACGAGCGTCCTTCGATTCTGTTTTATAGTTCTGATCCGGAAGAATCGAACTATTTGCTTCTGAAGTTCCACCACATGACGCCCGAAGCCATGCAACACGTTCGGCAGGAGCTTCAAAAGTTGATGCCCGACCGTGAAGTGGAGCTGTGCGATTGGCGCGCGGAGATGGCCGCCCGTTATGCTGATACGCAGCGCTTCCGCAATGCCGTCATGATCGGTGTTGTGATTACGCTGCTCATCTCCCTCGTCGGATTAATGGGTTATACAGGTGACGAGATCAATCGCCGGCGCAAGGAAATCGCTGTTCGCAAAATCAACGGGGCCACCCTGGG
Organism: Tannerella serpentiformis; assembly: GCF_003033925.1. NCBI lineage: Bacteria > Pseudomonadati > Bacteroidota > Bacteroidia > Bacteroidales > Tannerellaceae > Tannerella > Tannerella serpentiformis. The sequence goes on along the minus strand of NZ_CP028365.1, from coordinate 144,909 downwards.
CGAAGTATTGCATCTTTTTGAACGCGACATCATTCGCATTGCGGCGCCCGCCCTTGTTGTAGGTTGTGGCGCAGCCGCCTACGTCGCCACTTTATGGCAAACAGGATTCAGCGAGAAAATTTCGCTCGCGTGGTACCTCTTTGCCCTTTCCGGGCTCCTTCTCCTGTGCCTCATCGTCGTTGTTGTTGCGCTGCATGTGCGACGCGCGGCGGCGGAAAATCCCGTGAAGAGTATCAAGAGCGAATAATGGGAGACATTTATATCGCAGCGCATCTGCGGCGTTGCCTTCGACACTCGGTGTTCGGTCATGTACTTCAGTACACTCCCTCCACCTCGGTCTTGGACGCCTTGCATCTGCACCACGCTATAAAGTCTCCCCCATTACGCTATCCATCTCCTTTGCATATTGCATTTATAGAAGTAAAAAACGAACTCGTAAAAACGAAAAACGTATTTCCGATGAAAGTCATCACACGTACCATTACGCATCAGGCAAAATCGGCCGGCGGACAGATAGAATCCATCATGTACCCGGCAAACTTCCCCGCCCCCGGCAGGGGGCTTGATCTTCTTTTGCCTTCTTTTCTTCCATCAAGGGAAGAAAAGAAGAAACAAGAGAGAAGAAAGCAATCGATAGATAGTGGCGCCGAATGGCATAATCTCCACACGGATTGCGAAAGGATAGAAACGAAGATGCAAGAGAGAATAAAGCAATCGATAGATAGTGGCGCCGAATGGCATACGCCCTTTATGCGCCACGGAAAGAGAGACGCCGTTTGGCGAGATACTTTTTTGGAGCAGAGAGCGCATGTTGCCATTTGGCGAGACAGGCGCTTGGAGGAGAGATCTTCACACGCAAGGTTTCAAATGAGGATTTCTGGAGAAAATAGTAATCCGTATAAATCTTCTTTAGTTGCTCTATCAGAGCAATTAAGAGACATTTTTGCGGCTTAATTGCTTCAGCCGAGCAACTAAGAGACATTTTCACAGCTTAATTGCTTCAGCCGAGCAACTAAGAGACATTTTCACGGCTTAATTGCTCTAATGAAGCAACTAAGAAACATTCTTGCGGCTTAATTGCTTCAGCCGAGCAACTAAATAAGATTCATGCGGTTTAATATTTTCAAGCCGAGCAAGAGGCAAATCGTTTTACAGGAGACCTTTTCGAAATCGAAAATGTGTGTTGCCGTTTGGCATGATTCCCATAGGGGAGAAAAGAATCATACCGCACTTTTGCAATACCCTTTCTCGAGATCGAAAAACGTGCTCTCATTTTCACCGACAACAAATAGACATTCATTTTTATAACACGCAAAACATCATGATCAAAGTAGAGAATCTGACAAAGTATTTTGAGACCGAAGAGATCCAAACCATCGCCCTGAATAAGGTCTCGTTAGAAGTGGCGGACGGAGAATTTGTGGCTATTATGGGCCCGTCAGGTTGCGGCAAGTCCACCTTGCTCAATATTTTAGGCCTGCTGGACAACCCGACCGAGGGTAACTATTATCTGGACGGCCGCGAAGTGGGACATCTCCGCGAAAAGGAACGCACCGAAGTGCGCAAAGGGCAGATAGGCTTCGTGTTCCAAAGTTTCAATCTGATCGATGAGCTGAATGTTTTTGAGAACGTAGAATTACCCCTGACGTATCTCGGCATCAAAGCATCGGAGCGAAAGGAACGCGTGCAGAACATCTTGAAGCGAATGAGCATCAGTCATCGGGGGCGACATTTCCCGCAGCAGCTTTCTGGCGGCCAACAGCAACGCGTGGCAATTGCCAGGGCCGTTGTTGCGAATCCAAAATTGATCCTGGCGGACGAGCCGACAGGAAATTTGGACTCAAAAAATGGCTTGGAAGTGATCCGTCTCCTTAACGACCTGCATGACGAAGGCACGACGATCGTCATGGTGACTCACTCGCAGCATGATGCAGGCTTTGCGAATCGCATCATCAACCTTTTCGACGGACAAATTGTGAATACAACGCGTTTATAAGGCGTATCGGACGACGATGGCTGGGGCGAATGCTGTTTCGCCCCCGTTTATCCTCATTTTTTATCCCTGTAATTGATTTTCTATGCATACGATATACAGAAATCTCCTGAGCATTTTTCGCCGATTCAAGATGGCGACCCTTTTTAATTTATGCGGGTTGGCGGTGGCTTTTTCTGCCTTCATGACAATCCTCATGCAAGTGGAATATGATTATACTTTTGATCATTTTGACCCAAACTATTCGCGGATATTCCGTGTGGAGTTTGTGCATAAAGAGGGCGGAGTGCAAGCAATCCTTAGTAGGCCCATGATTGAAACGCTCATTGCTTCATCACCTCATATTCAGGCGGGAACGTATCAAAACATGGATTATGATTTTGTTTTTTCCATAGAAAATGGTGCTGACAAAAAGAAATTTCGAGAACTGTATCAAACCGTTTCTCCGGGATTTACCGACGTCTTCCACTTTGATTTTGTAGAAGGCTCGCCAGATGTCTTGAAGACTCCCGATCAAGTGATGATCCCCGAGAGTATGGCCCGCAAGATATTTGGCCAGGAATCAGCAGTCGGGAAAAAGCTCATCAACCCATATCTCACGCCGACGGTGGGTGCGGTGTATCGCGACTTCCCCGATAACACGCTGGTGAGTAACGTGATTTATCACGCCATCTCAGAGCAAGAGAATAAAACGAACTGGGGCAATTGGAACTACACCGCCTTTATTCGGGTGGACGACGCGGCCAACCTCCCGACCATTGAAGAGAACTTCAAAAAGCATTTTACGAATGTCTTGAAGGAACAATTCGGAGCGGAAGGTGTCGCGGAGTGGGAAGCGGTAGGTGCCGACCTGCGTTTTACTCCCCTGCCGGATGTGCACTTCGTTTCTAATGTGCAGTTTGACAACATGCCGAAAGCCAACGCCCAAGCCCTGCATGTGTTGACGGCCATCGCATTCGTCGTGCTCCTGATCGCGGGAATAAATTTCACCAACTTCAGCATCGCACTCACGCCCATGCGCATTCGAAGCATCAACACGCAGAAAGTACTCGGGAGTTCGGTCGGGAATATCCGCCGCGCTTTGGTGGCAGAGTCTACTTTGATCAGTTTGGCCGCATACATTTTAGCGGTAGGGCTTGTTGCGCTCTTTGCGCGTAGTCCGCTTTCTGCATTAGTCACTACCGACCTCGGAATTTTATCGCACAAAGTCGTTGTAGGAGCAACGGCGTTCATTGCTTTATGCACCGGACTTGCAGCGGGCCTTTATCCGGCTTTTTATATGACGTCTTTTCCGCCCGCACTCATTCTGAAAGGCAGTTTTGGCCTATCCACACGCGGACGGGCCTTGCGCAACGCCCTGATTGGTGTGCAATACTTTGCATCCTTCGCGCTCATCATCGGGGCGGGGTGTATGTATTTGCAAAATCACTTTATGCAGCACGCACCGTTGGGTTACGAACGTGATCAGATCATTATTGCCGAGCTGAGCGATGAGGGCCGATTGCATCCGGAGACTTTTATGAACAAAATCAAGTCGTACGCAGGTGTTTCAGGCATTACGCGCTCCGAACAAATCCTATCCAGTGCGGATTCATACATGACTTGGGGCCGGGATTATCGCGGCAAACAGATAGATTACGTAGTCATCCCCGTGGAAGCTTCGTTCCTCGATGTTTTGGGCATTTCGGTCAGCGAGGGGCGAACGTTCCGAACGGAAGATGCCCTTACACGGCATGGGGCATATGTATTTAATGAACGCGCAAAGCAAGAATATGGGCTGGAATTAGGCGCGATGATCGACAGCACCCAAATCGTCGGCTTTATGTCAGACGTGAAGTTTGCATCGTTCCGTAATGCAGTCGAGCCGATGGCATTCTATGTGTGGGGAAAGGAAAATTGGGGAAACAACTCCCGCTACGTTTATATCCGTATGAAAGCGGGCACAGATATGCGTGCCGCAATGGAGCATGTACAGTCTGTGCTGAAAGAATTGGATCCGGACTATCCGTTCAACGTATTTTTCTTCGATAAAGTCCTCCAGCAACTCTACGAGAAGGAGCGCGCCGTCGGTTCTTTGATCACGCTGTTCAGCGCGATAGCCATTTTCATCTCGATGGTAGGCGTGTTCGGCCTCGTGGTCTTCGACAGCGAGTATAAAAGGAAGGAGATCGGCATCCGGAAGGTTTTTGGCTCGTCCACGAGGCAGATTCTGGTTCGTTTTAATCGCACCTATTTCAAGATTGTGATCGTGTGCTTCGTCATAGCCGCCCCCGTCGCCTATTATGGCGTGTCGCAATGGCTCACGAACTTCGCCTACCGCACGCCGATCCGCTGGTGGATCTTCGCACTCGCATTTATCGCCGTGACAGCGATCACGTTTTTCACGGTAACGTTTCAGAACTGGCGCGCCGCCAATGCCAATCCGGTAGACAGCCTCAAGAGCGAATAAAAAGGTATAGCGAAACGGCAAGAACGAAAAATGCCCCAAGTCGAGAGCCGAGCAGTTTGCCGGGTACTTTTTTCGAGCGCATGATTGTCTTCCGCAACTTGGCAGAGGTCAATTTGTTTCGTTTGAAGTACCCGGCCAACTTGGCAGGCATCCCTTCTTTCTCGCATAAGTGGTCCCTTCTTTTCTTCTCTTGATAGAAGAAAAGAAGGCAAAAGAAGATCAAGGCGGCTTCGGCCGCCGGCGAAGTTTGGCCGGATACATGCAACTTGGCACGAGCCTCTTTGTTACGTTTGAAGTACCCGGCCAACTTGGCAGGCATCCCTTTGTTACGTTTGAAGTACCCGGACAATTTGGCAGGCATCCCTGATGCCTTGATTTTCTTTTGCCTCCTTTTCTTTCATCAAGGAAAGAAAAGGAGAAAGAGGATCCTCCATTTCTCACATCAAGAAAAAGCCTGAAATCGAGAGCGGAGCAGTTTGCCGGGTGCTTTTTTCGAGCGCATGATTGTCTCCCGCAACTTGGCAGAGGTCTCTACTTTCTCGCAAAAAGAGTCCCTTCTTTTCTTCTCTTGATAGAAGAAAAGAAAGCAAAAGAAGATCAAGGCGGCTTCGGCCGCCAACGAATTTTGGCCGGATACATGCAACTTAGCACGAGCCTCTTTGTCGCCTTTGAAGTACCCGGCTAACTTGGCAGGCATCCCTGATGCCTTGATTTTCTTTTGCCTCCTTTTCTTTCATCAAGGAAAGAAAAGGAGAAAGAGGAGCCGCCTTTTTTCGCATCAAGGAAAGAAAAGGAGAAAGGATCCAAGCAATTCAAATACAGTTTCTCCGATATGAAAACGATATCCCGCAACCTACTCAGCATCGTCCGCCGCTTCCGTGTGGCGACCGTGCTCAACGTCTTCGGCCTCTCATTCGCCTTTGCAGCCTTCATGACGATTCTCATGCAGGTCGATTACGAGCGAAATTTTGACCGCTGTCACCCCGAGGCCGAACATATTTTTCGAGTGGATCTCTCGCAACCCGGCGAGTTCTCCACTGTCCTGCCGCGTGCCTTCGTGGAGGCCGTCATCGCCTCGTCCCCACATATTGAAGCAGGCACGCTGATCAACCCCTTCGTCGGCGAGGTCTATTTTACGGTCGTGGGAAACGACGGCACCCGTCATGGCTTCCGCGAAACAGTGCAGACGTGTCACCCGACGCTCGTCCGAACATTTAATTTCCCCATTACGGAAGGCGACACCGATTGTCTCCGCAGTCCGGATAAGGTGCTGATCCCCGAGAGCATGGCTCGCCGACTTTTTGGATCCGTGTCGGCCGTCGGGCGTCCATTGCGCGCCGAAGAATCGATCTGGAGCAAAAGCCGCGACGACGATAGCACGCAGTTGGAGCTTACGGTGGGTGCCGTCTACCGTGATTTTCCGGGGAATACGCAGCTGCGCAACGTCATCTATACCGCCATCGATGGAGCATTTCTGAAGGAGAATTACGACGCCAGCAACTTCATCTGTTACGTTCGCTTGGACAATGCCGCCTCAGCCGTCGACGTAGAGGAAAACTTCAATCGACATTTCAACTTTAGCCAAATCGGCCATCCGGTTGAGCAGATGAAGCTCACGCCCCTCACCAGTATCTATTTTATGAACGAGAGCGGCGACGGACGTCTTTTTCGGAGTGGTAACGCCGATGTTGTAAATCTACTTATGGGCATCGCACTGCTGATACTTGTCATTGCAGCAGTGAATTACACCAATTTCAGCACCGCCATGACACCGCTGAGAATGAAGAGCATCAATACGCAGAGAGTTTTAGGCAGTACAAATTCCGCTCTTCGCCTCTCGCTACTGATCGAGGCTTGTGCCATTTGTCTCACGGCGTTTTTGCTCGCGGTAATACTTGTTTGGGGCATGCATCAGAGCCGTTTGCTGGCTTTCGTTGAGGCCGACACATTGCCGCTTCATCACCCGGTACTTTTATTGGTTACCGCCATTGTATCGTTACTCGTCGGCCTCGCAGCAGGCGTCTATCCGGCTTACTACATGACCTCTTTCCCACCTGCGATGGTGCTGAAGGGTAGCTTCGGCCTCTCACCTCGCGGAAGGAGGCTCAGGCTCATGCTCGTCAGCCTGCAATTCGTCATATCGATGACGCTGATCATTGGCGCGGGCTTCGTTCAGTTGCAAAACCGTTTTCTGCGCACCCACATCATCGGTTTTGACCGCGATCAAATCGCCGTGGTAGAGCTCAACGGAGCCATCGCTGGTCATCATGCCCGTGAGTATGTCGACGGATTGAAATCTTACGCAGGTATTGAGGACGTGGCGTTTGCCTCGGAGAAGATCGGCGCGAAAGATGTCTACATGACGGAATCGTCAGACTACAACGGCCGCAATTTTTCCTACAATCTAATCTACGTATCGTGGAACTTCCTCCGGACAATGGGCATTCACATAGTCGACGGCCGCGATTTCACCGAGGCCGATGCGCGCAGTGACCGGCCAGCCTTTATTTTCAACGATCACGCTCGGCGCAGTCTGCAGATGTCCGTCGGTCCTTTCAAATATTGGCGTGACAACTCGGGCGACCTTGTCGGCTTCACGGGCGACTTGCATATCGCTTCGCTGCGACAAGAATCGACCAACATATGCCTTGCTGCCAGTCCGCTCGGTTCCCGTCTGCCCGTCTCTTACATCCGCCTAAAGTCCGGCACCGACGTTCGCGCCGCTACAGCACACATCCGAAAGACCGTAGCCGCCATCGATCCCTCTTTTCCGATCGATATCACCTTCTACGACACAATCTACAACGAGCTTTATCACCGCGAAACGACACTACGCACGCTCATCACATTTTTTGGTCTGCTGGCCGTGTTACTGTCTCTCGTCGGCGTATTTGGCCTTGTGGTGTTTGACAGCGAGTACCGTCGGAAGGAGATCGGCCTCCGCAAAGTTTTCGGATCGTCTACCGGACAAATTCTTATCCTATTCAATCGCACTTATCTGCGTATTGTCGCTATCTGCTTTGTTGTAGCCTCGCCCGTGGCTTATTACGGCGTAACAAAATGGCTCGAACATTTCGCCTACCGTACCCCGATTCGTTGGTGGGTATTTGCGATAGCATTTGTAGCAGTCTCGGCCATCACTTTTATCACCGTAACGTTCCAGAATTGGTGCTCGGCTAATGCTAATCCGGTGGACAGTCTAAAAAATGAATGAGGGCAGCGGGAAAGGGAGCTGTGCTTCCGCACAGGCCTCAATTGACTGTTAAATCACTCATTTTCAAATTGTAGGTAAGGGGTTAATATGCGATGTATTCCTCTCGGAATGTACGCATGCTCCTCTTTCCCGAGATTTTTTCTCGAGAAATTTTGCGTGAAAGCTTTGCGCGTTTGAAAAAGCCATTATCTTTGCAGCGCAATCAAGGAAACGAAGAGACGTTCAAACAAGAGATTGCTCCCAATATGGTGTGGTAGTTCAGCTGGTTAGAATACCTGCCTGTCACGCAGGGGGTCGCGGGTTCGAGTCCCGTCCATACCGCAGCAAACGTCAATAATCAACACGTTGCACAGTTTACACCCGATTTCATACAATGTGAAGTCGGGTGTTTTGTTTCTATATGCTCGGAATAAGCCGTCTAATGAGTTGGAATTTCACCGCCTCACACCGCGGCTTTGCTTGCGAGGGATGCCCATATCCTCACGCAACCGATCCATGCGTTGTCTGAACCATCGGACGAAATCCACGCCGTCAAGAAGCAGCGTGAAGTGTTCGTCGGTTTCCTTTTCATGGCCAAAGGCGACGGATGTGTTCTCTGCCGGGAACTTGCGGTCGAATTCATCTGAATAGAGCATTCCGGACACTTTGAGCGGTTTCAGCCCGCACAGTTTCCGACATAGTTCTTCGGAGAAGTGCATTGTCTTCCGAAAGAAATCAACGAGCGGCAGCAACTTCTCCACCTGAGGGAAATAGCGCTTCACCTTTTCGATGTATTCAACCAGTCGCGAACGCTCTTCTCGATGTGCTTGCTCCATCTGACGGAAATGTTGTTCACGCTTTTGAGCTTGACTTTCGAGGGATTCAATCTGCTTTTTCAACGCCTCGTTCTCCTTCTCGAGAGCCTTGACTTTGCCGCCGCCGAAGAGTGAACCAATGCTGTCTGTGATCTGGGTGGCAGCCGTTACGGCTGATCCCTTCAGACGTTCGACCTGAACTTCTCTTTTCGCTTGTCGGAGCGCTTCATCTGCGACGGTCTTGTCGGCCTGCAGCTGAGTGATGTCTTCTTGCAGTTCATGGCTTTGCTTCTTCAGGTCGCGATAGTATTGCTGAGTGGAGATGTGTCGAGCCTCCGAGCCATCGATTCCTCGCTGTAGCCCGTGGTGGCTCATGGCTTTGGCGTATCCGTCTTGGTGGGATTTGAGCCTCCCGCGGGTCATGATGTCGTCAGCACATAAGCGGGGTGTGTCGGCCGATTTCTTGCGATAATGCCTCTTGACTTGATCCTCTTTTTTTCGGCGTGTGCGTGCCGCCTGAACAATGGGGACGAGGGTGGCGTGGATATGTGGTGTTTTCTCATCCATGTGCAGGTGAGCTGAGACGATGTTTTCCCGCCCGAAGGTGTCGAAGAGGTATTGGAGGCTGTCGGCGCACCAAGCGTCGAGCTGTCCTGTGGCTTCGATGCGTGCCATATCCTCGGGCGATCCCGAGAGGTTGATACGGATGGCTCGCACCTGATTGCTGCCGATTTTTCGTTTCAGTCCGGCATGCTCCAAGCGATGTTGGATGGCGGCCGTGCGATCTTTCACTCCCTCGGGGTATTCGATGAGTGTCCGATTGAGGTGCGTGCGACTTTCGTCAGCATTCTTCGGATGCGACGTCCGCTCGATGTGTGAGGTCATGGCGCTGTCCGAGCCGCGTGCTTTTTCCCCATAAAACAAAAGAATGGGGATTTAAGTGCTTGCCAGTGAGTGGATAATGATTGCTCTGCTCACCCAAAGGGAACGAATAGGAAACGAGCGAGGTGCTCCTACTTTCGTCACTTTGCTGTAGTCATAAGACATCTCATTTCTCGCCCGCAAAGGACGCCAAAATCTTCGACAAACGTCACAGCAAAAGTTTTGAAGCCTGCGAAACTTCCGCAACGGCTACGGAGGCCTACCCTTCGATGATTACGTAGCTTCCTTTTATCGAAATGCTGTCGATGGCGGAGGGTGTTTCCTTCGCGCTCATATCGGACTTGACAAGTAACTGACGAATGATCACTTGTCAGAAAGTTTTCCCTCTCTGTAAGTTCTATAGGATACGAGAAGCGGGAATCAGGGGAGAGCGAAGTTTTTCATCGAATAAAAAGTTTGATTTGCAGGAAAAAGAGATCTTTTGAGAGTAAAACGCCAAGAATTATGGAAAACAACTTTCGTATTACAACTATATATGCTATATTTATGTCGAATATTCAACAGGTTATTTATATGAAAACTATAGAGAATACTCCGCCAGACCTATTTGGGCGCCCTTAGGAACCGCACCCCGGAGGCGCAGCGAGATCAATCGATCCGGACAAGCGGATTTTTGACTAACCCCAAAAACGTTGATGAGAAATGAAAACGAAATACATGATATGGATCACCGCCCTGCTCCTGTTTGTGACGGGATGCGGTAAGGAACCGCTGACACCAGCGCCACCTCCCCCGACACCGACGCCTCCCCCGACCGAATTATCCAAGCAGTGGCACTTGGTCAGCTTTGTCCACGCGGCAGACAGCACAGTGACGCCTCCCGGGCGGATGGCGTGCAAAGGTTGCTTCAGCCTGGCATTAGGAGCGGACGGGACGATCAGCGGACAGGGTTTCCTCACCGTGTTTGCCGGCTCCTATCGGGTGCATAACGGCGACATTACACTCGAAGGGATCGGCGGTGCAGCAGACGGTGAGCAGCCCGACGGCAAGCAATACATCGAGGCCTTGCGCACGGCGGTTCGCTACGAAATCCTCTCCGCCCGACGCATGCGGCTGTATTACAACGGCGGGAAGGATTACCTGCTGTTTCGTGAATGGGGGGAGGCGGACAGCAAGATTCCGGCCGCGCTGCTCGATAATATGTGGAAGCTGTCGGGCTTTGTCCGGACGGCGGACGGCGTGGTGCAGGAAGTGCAGTCCGGGAACTGCGGACGATGCTACAGCATGCAGATGCTTTCGAACGGCGTGATCGCCGGACGCACGTCGGCCAACGAGATCCACGGGAATTTTGAAGTCTGGGGCGATCAAATCCGGATCGACCGCTTCTTCGCCGTCCAACCGACCCGAGACGAACCTACCGACGGTAAGCGATACATCGCCACCATGCCCGAAGTCACCCGTTACGAGGTCAAAGACGGACAGCTGAAACTCTACTACAACGACGATGAAAACTACCTGCTTTTCCGCGCATGGAAAGAGTCGAAAGAGGAGATCATCCCCGAGGCGCCACCGGCCGAATTACTGGGCCGGACGTGGCGACTGCTCGGCTTCGGCGGCCCATTCGACTATGCCGTGCGCGAGCCCGAACCGACGGAATGCCGGGTGTGCTACACGCTGACGTTCTCGAAAGACGGCACGATGAAAGGCCGCACCTCATCCCGCGAAATCTCGGGGCAGTACAAGGTGCGCGGCGGCACGTTTGTGATGCTCTTTTCCGCCAACGAATCCGCCGAATCGTCGGCCGACGGGCGGGAATACATCCGGGCCTTGGACAGCATATCTACGTACATTCTGTCCGGCGATCGGCTGACCTTTTACAGCGAAGATCAAAGGCGGCATCTGCTGTTCTGCGACGAGAAGGCGCTGTCGTTCGATCGGGTTCCGCCCGGGCTGTCCGGCGTATGGAAGTTGGTCGGCTTCGTCAGCGCGGACGGCATCCTGAGTGAGGCGGATCCGAAAGATTGCGATCGGTGCTACACTATCTCGTTTTTAAAAGACGGCTATCTGACAGGACGGACAATCAACAACGAGGCATGGGCACGCTACCAATTCAATGGCCACAACATACGCATCAGAGATTTTGGGATGACCATGGTGGGCGAATATGGTGATAGCGATACTTACGTGAAGGCCTTAAAACAATCCACCCGCTACGAACTCGTCTCAGGTCGGTTGAGATTATATTACAACAATGATAGGGATTATTTACTGTTTAAAAAGATACAATGATGAGACAGACTATTTTATTAATGAGCTTATTCATCTGCGTTTTCTTTTCGGTTAATGCGCAGATAAGTACCGATGAAGAGCCTGTGAGCTTTAGGGAAGGTAATATACCCTCTCGCTTCTCGGTATCGCAGGATATCAGGATCATGCCAGCGTTGGATATGAACCGCATCGAACAGGAAGATGCGAAAGACGAGGCAAACGGACTTCCTCCTCGCTTCGGTTATCCTCACGAGGTTATCCTCGATTTGGAAAATTCCGGTCACTGGCAAGAACTTTCCAATGGAGATAGATTGTGGCAATTGACTATACGCTGTCCACAAGCGCTTTTCATAAACCTGCTTTACGATAGATTTTGGCTTCCGGAAGGAGGAAAGTTTTTTATTTATACGACTGACCGAAAACATTCGATCGGTGCCTTTACTTCGATAAATAATAAAGGTGGTCGAGATAATGTACAGGGCTTTGCTACGGGATTGCTGTATGGAGACGAGGTTACGCTGGAATATTACCAACCTAAGCAAGTAACAGAACAGGCAATTATATCTGTGTCATCTGTAATTCATGGGTATAAATACGTGCGGATTGCAAGCGATAAAAAGCTCACCAATTCAAATTCTCCAGTTCCACCTGGTTATTGCTTTGTGGAAATAAGTTGTCCGGAAGAGCGTGATTGGCAAAAAGAAAAAAATGCGATAGCGATGATTGTCAAAGGAGAGAGGGCTATCGGAACAGGTGCTCTGATAAATAATACAAAGAACAATGGCGAACCTCTATTTTTAACAGCGAACCATTGTCTTGACAACAAATATGATGCTAGAGGAAATCGGGCTATAACCGATTGGTTGTTCTATTGGCGTTATGAAGATCCAAATTGTAAATATGTATCGGCGATAAAGCCAAAATTTTCGACATCTGGAGCAGAGGTTATTGCCAATAACCCTGGATCTGATTTTGCTCTATTAAGATTGGCAGAGGATCCTTCACGTATAGTGGAAGTAACACCTTATTATTTGGGATGGGATCGTTCTGGAAATCCTGGAGGGCAAGGTGCTTCTATCCATCATCCTTTTGGCTCAACCATGAAAATCAGCATTGTTAAAGATAGGCCATTAGAAGTCGACTATAAACCTGAGAATAACCATGTTGCGAGATGTTGGAAAGTTAATTGGAGCAAAGGAATGATAGAACAGAGTTCATCTGGGTCACCTCTTCTTAATGCGGAGCACAGGATTATTGGATAATTATATGCGGGAACGTGCTATTGTGACGAGACTTATAATCCGAGAAAAGATGCCTATTATGGTTATTTCCACGTTTCATGGACTGGAAAGAATGACCCAGACGAACGTCGTAGTTTAAAAAGATGGCTTGATATAGCAAATATAAATCCTCAAACATGGAATGGGATTGGTGTTATAAATACTTCATCCTCCATCTCCGGCCCCACCGTAGTATGCGATCAGGAGACGTACACCATCCAAAATCTTCCGTCTGGAGTTTCGGTGCAATGGAGTACGAGTAACGGAAACTTGCAATTGATTTTCAGGGCAAGGAGCGAGAACCGCTGTGTTCAGGAAAAACGGTTCAGGGGAATGTATGATTCGAGCAAGAATTGCATCATCTACCATTACATATCGCGTTTGGGCAGGGGTGCCATCCCGAGTCGATTATATTGAAGGGATGAGGGAAGGATCTCAATTTAAGCCGAATTCCACATACGTTTTCCCCATAAAACAAAAGAAGAGGGATTTAAGTGCTTGCCAGTGAGTGGATACGGATTGCTCTACTCACCCAAAGGGAACGAATAGGAAACGAGCGAGATACTCCTGCTTTCGTCACTTTGCAGTAGTCATAAGACATCTCATTTCTCGTCCGCAAAGGTGCCAAAATCTTCAGCAAACGTCACAGCAAAAGTTTGAGAGCCTGCGAAACTTCCACAACTGTCCTCCATTTCACGTTTGAACCTTCACTTCCACCGCTCACTCGGTAGGGGATGCTATAGGTGTATCTGTCGAAGAGGCGGCAGATAATGATCCCTATCCGATACGTGCCGAGCTTGAGACGGTGCGTATCGATGACGGTGAAGATGCTGCAATGTTCGATGCGGTCGAGGGAGGTATCGAGTTACAGGCCGTAGCAGCACTCGGCTAACGAGGTGCAGAGGCATTGCGCTGCCTCGTTTGTCAGGCAAATGGAGATGTCGCTAAAGTTCTATAGGATGCGAGAAGCGAGAATAGGGGAAGAGCGAAGTTCTTCTTCGATTGGAAAGTTTGGTTTGTAGGGAAAAGAGATCTTTTAGAAATAAAATATCAAGAAGCACAGAAAACAACTTTCATATCACAACTATATACGCCATATTTGCGTCGAACATTTAATAGGTAAGTCTTATGAAAGCCATAGATAATACTCCACCAGCCCCATCAGGGCGCCCTGAAGCAACCGCACCTCCGGAGGCGCAGCGAGAAAAATCTTTTCCGGGACAGCGGACTTGTGATTAACCCTAAAAACAAAACAAGATGAAGACAACAAAATATATCACATGGATCGGAGCCCTTCTTTTGCTGTTGGCAGGGGCGGGGTGTGGAAAAGAGAAGGAGGATGTTCCGGTCGTAGTGGATCAGGATACGATATCGACGCGACCCGATACAGGTGCGTTGCGACCCCATGACGATAATAGATTGAACTCATTCCCGCCTTCCGAAATACTTGGAACATGGAAATTGATCGGTTTTGGAGATGCGATCGGCAATACATTTCGGGAAGTTGAGCCTAAAGATTGCAAAAAGTGTTATACGATAACGTTTCGGAGAGATGGAATATTTACGGCGATTTCGTCCGAAAATATGATTTGGGGAAGTTTTCAAGTGATAAATGCGAGGATAAACGTTGGAAATTGGTCTGAATTAGGAATAGACGAATCAAACGAGGGGAAATCCTATGTAGCTGCTATACGCAAGATGACACGGTATGAAGCTACATTAAAACAATTACGGCTGTATGACGAAGCCGGGAGGCATTTTCTGTTGTTCGCAGAGAGTGAAACACGGGATGAATTGGAAGCACAACGGAATCAAATATTGGATCACATCTTATGCCGCGCTCCAATGCGTCGTGATCGAACGTGTGCTATTGTAGGGAAATGGAAGCAAGCGATGGTGTACGATAAGGAGGATAGTACAGACTGTTCATGCCACGATCTTATTTACGAATTCCGCGATGACGGTACGCTCATCGTATCCGGTGAGAGCGAGATGGGGCAATCGTACCCTCCTGTTTTGGGCACGTACCGATATACATACAGCGAGATTTCGGATTGCCCAACATGTTTTCCGGCCGCCAATCTTTCAATAATAGATGCTTGGGGAAAGTCTACGCACCTATTTTGTTTCGTGGGGATAAGTACAATGGATATCAAACGACTAAACAAACCGGATGCAATTTTGGGAACATATAATAGAATATATATACGGACTAATTAAGAACTCGATTATGGAAAAGCGATTTTTGACAGTGTTGCTATTTACCTTTGCATTTATAACATATGTATTGGGGCAAGAGAACAGTCTATGTGAAAAAAGTGTATCAAACAAAGGGGTTAAATGTTGAATTTATAGACATTTCATCATCTCTTGCCAAGGCAAGGGATGAGATTGCTATGCGGAAATATTTTACGCATCCTGAAAGTGTTTCTTATTTCCATTATACACCCATGGAATTAAATTCTGAAAATCGAGCCATACGATTAACTATTCCTATTGGAGGGAGGGACAGGGCATTGGAATTGGTGGAGGCTTCGGACCCTTTTTATGATTACGAAGTTGAAACGCCGGACGGAGAGGTTCGTAAAGCAGATAGAAGTATAAGGCATTTCCGAGGTATAATAGAGGGGGTGCCCAATAGCTTTGTTGCTATATCCTTCAATAAGGACAAGATGTTTGGCATTGTATCTACCAATGAGGGTAATTACAATATCGCACCAATAAGAAGGTTAAATAAAATAGTTGTTTATGACGCTCAAAATCTAAATTCAAAATTAGATTTCATCTGCGGTACTACAGATGAGTATCCCATATCTTATTCATCTGATATATTAATGGAGAGCTTTTCAAAAAGCTTTCAATCGGCTATTTAGGGAAAAGTCGTTTGGGTTTATCTTGAAACCAGATACAATATATATCAATCAAGGGGCAGCATTAATGCCGTTGAAGAATATATTTCTAGTATTGTCAATCAACTGTTCGCTCTTTTTCAAAAAGAAGGCATACAGCTGAATATATCAAAAATATACATCTGGAACAAACAAGACCCCTACACTAATAGTGGTGACAAAGAACGTCTATTGTCGCAATTTCAAGATCAAAGAACAGATGGTTTTGATGGAGATCTTGGACAGCTGCTGACTTTCGAAAACATTGGATGTTTAGCAGCTGGAGGGTATAATGGATTATGTAATCCAGATGCACGTAGAAAGTTAAGTTTAGCAGGTATAAGCCGTTCTGGAGATGACCTCCCCTCAAGTTCTAACTGGTCTGTATATGTTATGGCGCATGAACTCGGTCATCTATTAGGTTCTAAGCATACGCATGCGTGTGCTTGAAATGGAAATAATACGGCTATAGATGGCTGTTATAAAACAGAGGGGAATTGCACAAAGCCAGCTATACCAACCAATGGAGGAACAATCATGAGTTATTGTCATCTGCAGGATTGCGGTATTAATCTCAGTTTGGGATTTGGCCCACAGCTGGGTGGTGTTATACGAAATAGTGTAAGAAAGGCAACATGCTTATCTACTTGCTCCATCTCTGGCTCTTCCTTTATTTTTTGTAATAATTCAGAGAGATACACTATTCAAAACTTACCAGCTGGAGCATCTGTACGATGGAATGCGAGCAATAGTAATTTGCAATTGGTCTCCGGACAAAGAACAAGAGAGGCCGTATTTTCAAGAAGGAGCAATGGGAAAAGCGCAATTAAAGCTCAAATAACCATCAATGGAAGCTCGATTAGTGTGGAAAAAAAAGATATTTTAGTTGGGGAACGACCGGAAATTCGGGGTATTGATGGATATGAATCGTTGCCTGCTCCAGGGGCTGAATATTATAGAGCGCATGTTTCCGGTAATACAAGTTGTATTTGGGAGTGTAATGACAAAACGTGGTGTGAAATTACCCCTTTCAAATCAAGTGCAGTATATGATTTTAAGAGAGCCGGTATCTATATTATATCTGCAACCGGTGTGAATGATTGTGGCCGTTCTAAAACCGTATCTTATACTGTAAGAGTTGATAATCGCCGCACGTTTTCTCTCTCCCCCAACCCCGCCACGGATGTAGTGACACTCAAACTGACGGAACCGGACGATGGCATTTTGTCTCCCCAAGGTCAAGGCTCTTTGACCACAAGGGGCGTTACAAGTACGTATGAGATTCAGCTTTGGAATGGGCTAACGATATTGAAATCGTTCAAGACGAATCAGCCGACTTTCCAGATCCCGATCGCGGGACTTCCGGCAGGGTTGTATTTCGTGCGTGTGATCAAAGACGGACAGACCTATACCGAGAAGTTGATCAAGAATTAGCCTCGAAAGGATCGCTGTGTAAAAGCAGCATGCAAGCAAACTGTTATCGGGCAGGCCGAAGGGATGAAAGTCCCTCGGGCCTGCCCGATTTTCGTATGGACGAACGGCAACGCCCCCTCCGCTTCCCTTTCATCGCCCTCTTTAGCTTCGGGTCGGCTTTGGTGCGGACGTTCCACTTCGAGGGGGCGCACGGGGAGCTTGGGTCGATTCATAGGGGGGGGGTCGTATAAGATCAGATGGCGACTTTGGAGCCGAACCGCCGCGGAGAGACCGCTCCGGGCGCAAGGCGTTTTGTAGCACAAAACGGTTTTTGTGTCACAAAAACACACCTTGCCCGGCCCCGGAACGGGCCCTGTCCGTAGCCTGAATGCTTGCACTCAACACATGCAGGTGTTCGGATGGACACGGAACGCAAAGTGTGCATGTGTTCAGAGCTTTCGCCAGACTTCGATGCAGTCCTTGTACCCGTCGAGATGCTCGCGAAGCACGCGCTCGACATAGCCCGAGATGCTGGCGCCTCGCAGGCCGATCCGGCGGACGACAAAGTCTAATCTCTGCTGGGTCTCGTCAGAGACGTAGACCGCCCTGCGGTGGCTGATGCGCGCGGGTTGGAGGTACGTCTCTCGGAACGCCGCCAAATCCTCCTTGTGGTTCTTGAGCTTGCCGACTCTTCGAGGAGTCGGAGCGGGTGGTGGGGCCGCTATGACTTCCTCCTTGGGCTTATCCGCCTCCGTCTGAGGATGAATGACTGCCTCCTTAGCCTCCTCCGCCTCCGCCGGAGAAGGATCGAACGCGCTTTTTGTCGGCGCTACCTCTACCGGCGGATCGAAGAAAGGCGACTCTTCCACCGTGCGCCGTTTGACGCCCATGTCGCCCATCTCTTTCAGCTTGGCGGTCAAGACGGCTTGCCGCTGTTCTTCCGTCGGCTTTGCGGGCGGATCAAAGAATAGCGATTCTTCCGCCTTGGCCTCCGCCTCCACTTCCGCCTTGCGCTTGGTTTCGGCATTGCCGCCCATGCCGCCCATCGCTTCCTGTTTAGCGGCTAATCTGGCGCGCCGTAGTTCTTCTATCGTCATACCGAAGGCTTTTGAATGGGATTATAATGTCGGTCGAGCATCGTTTGCAGGTCGCTCTGTTTGTAGAGGATCTTGCCACCGATTTTGTAGAAGGCCAAGAGGCCGCGGCCGCGGTACTCCTGCAGCGTGCGGGCGCTGAGCTTGAGCCGCTCGCAAACCTCCTCGCCAGTGAGATAAACCTCCCCTGCGAGCGTGGGGCGGGCCGAGGCGCAATAGCGCTCCAGCATCTTCAATACGCCCGCCATGAGCTGGACAAACAGTTGCATTTGAGGGCTTTCTTCCGTAATGATTGCATGCTCTGCCATCGTTCATTCAGCGTTTGAATTCAGTAAATCAGCGATGTCGCCGGCTTTGTAATAACACTTATGCCCGACCATGGAGAAGGGGATTTTGCCCGTATCTCTCAAGGTTTGCAGGGTGCGAGGGCTGATGCTCAGCCGGCGGCATACGGCGTCGTTGTCGAGCCATTCGTCGACCTCGGGCGGATTGCCAATGAGCCGCTCGATGCGGTGGATGAAGTCGGCAAAGGCGGAGCGATGTCGCTCCCAAGCCTTGCCATCTAACAGGATGATTTGCATGCTGCTTTGATAAGTATGAGGTTGCGTAATTGGATTGAAGCAAGCCAGTGCGACTGCCCGCGCTTGCTGTTTCTTTTGACAGCAAAAGTCGGCGAAAGGACACGCTGCGCCATGGATTGATGGAACACTGAGGATAAGGAGGGAGAACGCTGGAAACAGGCGGGCTTAATCGTGAGAAATTCTCCGGCAGGCGGCCTGCCAACATCGCTGGAGTGTTCGATGACTCTGGCAGGCGGCCTGCCAACATCACCTGAGTGTTCGATAGCCCTGGCAGGCGGCCTGCCAGCATCACCAAAGTGTCCGATAGTCCTGGCAGGCGGCCTGCCAACGTCACCGGAGTGTTGGACCACTTTGGCAGGCCGCCTGCCAGAGTCATTCTTGATCGAACGCCCTCTTCCTCGGCGGACAAACTCGCAAGGCACGGCGTAGCTTCTGCGTCTGCTCGCTGCCCATCAGCGGACGCATCTCTTGGGCGATCTTCTGCTTGCTCACCTTGGCATATAACTCCGTGGCGGAGATAAAACGATGCCCCAACATCCGACTCACGGTCTCGATGGGCAGGCCGTTTTCTAAGCAGATGGTGGTTGCGAAAGTGTGGCGCGCGGTGTGCGAACTGGCCTCGGTGTGCGGCGAGCAACCAGCCTTGACGAGCAGCTCGCGTATCTTGCGATTGAAGTGGCTGTTCACGGGAAACTCCCGAAACCATAGCCTCTCAGTACGACCCTGTCCCACGTAGGCGAGTATCTCTTCGGCGATGGGAAGCAGGGGCACGATGCTGCCGCTCTGCGTCTTGGTGCGACAGATGGAGAGGTATCGGCGCCCGTCGCTGAGCGTGTAAACATCCTCTATGCGGAGCTTTTTGAGGTCGGAGAATGCCAGGCCGGTAAAGCAGCCCAAGAGGAAGATCAGCCGGAAATGGTTGTCCACGGAGCGATGCGGGCGATAAGCCAAAAGCCGTTGCAGGTCTTCGGCACTGAGGGCGTTGCGTTCGTAGGCCGGCGTCTCGATGTCGATCAGGTCGAACGGATCCTCTCTCAGCCCCGCCTCTAACATCGCCCGCCGGAAGACTTGATGCAGACGCCTCAGGTAGACGGCTACCGAACTCATCTTATAGCCTAAGTCGCGCAACATGTAGAGGCGATAGGCTTCTATCAGCGCCTTGTCCACCTCGTGGGGCAAACTGCGCTGCAGCCCGCGTGTGTCAAGGACTCTTGTAGCTGTCTCGAAAGCCCCGCGCTGTGGCCTTGCTTTTATGGGCCGCCTTCTCCTCACAAAGAGCCGAGTAAATGTCGGCGAACGTCTGCCGCGGCTTGTCCTGAAGCCGGTATTGCTCCTTGAGATACTCGGCCGTGATGTATCGCTCCTCCCGGAGCGTGCGCTCATAGAGTGCATTCAATTGTTGTTCGATGTCACTCAGCGCATGATTGACACCTATAATCCGCAAAACGATTTGTCCGAAATCTCAAAACGATTTGTCCGAAGATTGGGGTGACACCACCGCTTTTTTCGGACGCGTCGTTTTTGGGTGGTTTGTATATCCTTAACGGTTCGCCCGGTGGGGCGTCGGTGCGCTGCTGTCCAGATATGGTTGACCCCGCATCTCCTCTGCCTATGGCTGGGGGTGCGGGGTCTTCCTTTTCATGGCCGCCTTGGATAATGGGCGGGTGTTATGCTGTCGGCGCGGAGCTGTCCCCCGTAGGACTATCCTCCGAGGGTAGAGTCGGGTCGGGCGCTGGAGTCAGGGTGGACGGGTCGTAGTTCATCGTGAGCACCTCTATCTTGCGTCCGCCGCCGGCTGAGCGTTGCTGCTCTACCTCGACAGTGTGCCAGCCGTGTGTTGCGGTACGCTCGGTGAGCAACTCCGAGGGGTAGGAGGAAAGCATGAATCGCCCCTTGACCTCGGAGAGCACCTCAAGCAGGCGCCCGAAGTCCTCCTCGGTGTAGCCACCATAGTGTCCCATGTCGGAGTTGAAGTAGGGCGGGTCGACATAGAAGAATGTCTCCGGGCGGTCGGCCCGTCGAATGACGGTCAGGGCGTCGCGGCTGAAGATGGACGTGTGCTCGAGTCGGCGGGTGTAGTCGGCTGTGAAGGATGCCTTGCGACCTTGGATCTGCCCGGCCACGTTGCGCGTCATGCTACATTTCCATGTGCTGCCGAGAATGGCGTAGAAGGACTGGTGCGAGAGCGTCCACACGGCCCATGCGCGGCGGACGGGCGAGTGTCCCTCAGGGGAACGGTAGATGGCGCGAGCCTCGCGGTGGGCGTGCTCGCTGTGGAGCGTGCTGTCGACTTCGCGTTTCAGGGCCGGGTAGTCCGTCTGAAGGACGCGGTAGAAGTTTGTTACCTCACCGTCGATGTCGTTGATGAACTCCACTGGTGCCGGCTGCTTGGCCCAAAAGACCGCACCGCCTCCGAAGAAGGGTTCTACGTAGATGTTGTGCTCAGGGATCATCGGCAGGATGGCGCCGAGCATTTTCTGTTTTCCGCCGTAATAGGTAATCGGCGTCTTCATGATTGGTTTGTTGTTAGTCATTTAGTCGTTGTTTAATCAGTATTCGTATATCGTTTAAATTCTATTTTTGCGGCCTCTCTCACATAAAAATAGGTGCTGCTACACCGAATCAAAGGCCATAAAAAGCCTCTGTCGTGGTGTAGCAGCACCTTTATCATTCCGGGCCTGTGTGAGAGCTATCCCGGGTGGAGACAGGGGCTTCTTTTTTGCCCCTACAGTTAGCCGTCTCCCTTGTTTGTTTGTATTTAGTTGATTGGTTACACGATGGCCGTGACCTTGTCCAGATTCACCCAGTAGGGGGCGTCTTTCTCGTTGTAAAACTTCACTTGTCGGAGCTCGAAGTCGACGGCCGTCACGTAGACTGTCCGCCCATCCATCAGCCGCGCCCTGGTCTTTCGTGTGAAAGCGAGAGCGTCGAAGGCTTCGGGGGTGATCGGCGTGGGTCCTTGCACCAACGTAGGCTGGGGCGGTACGACCGGGGCCGCGGGATCCAGCGGGCGGATAGGTGGTACCACAGGCGGTTCGATGGGGGTAGCCTTGCGCTCGAAGTCGGGCGTGTAGGTCACGTTCGGGTCGCCGCCGGCCATCATCTGGCCTACCTGCCGGCCGATGGCGGTCATCTTCTCACAATAATACTTCTTGCGGGCGCTTTGGATGTCTGTGATCCCAAGGGCGCGGTAACGCTTCACGATGGCCTTCTCGTAGTCGAACTTCAAATCATCGATACCGAGGCCCTTCTCCAGCGCCCTTTGTGCGGCGGGGCTGAAGAGGGTGCCCCAAACAATGGGCGTGCCCTCGATTTTGTCGATCACCTCCGAGGGGGTATCCGTTGCAAGGTTCACGCCCCATCGGGGGTGCTGAATGAGCTGCAATTTAGCCCGGGCAAAGTCCACATGACTGGTGTAGTTGGCATACGGATCGAGACTTCCCTCTACTTTGTCATCTCCAAGTCGCCCGCTTTGCCCGCGGCGTGCCTTGATGTTGCAGTAATTGTAGTCGCCTACAGGCTTCATGCCTGCGCCGGTGTCCAGTACGTCCATCGCAATCATCAGCTGGCGCATCGCGTTGCTGAGCGTATTGTCAGCCTCGAAGTAGGCGCGGTCGCTGGCCTTGACAAAGTCGGGGCGGGTGTTGGGCCCAAAGGCGCCCTTGACGGGTTGCCCTTTATAGCTGTAGGGGGCATAGGCCGGGATAAACTCCGGCGGGATGGTAATTTTTGTTGGAGTGTTCATTGTTGTTGAATCGTCTATTTGTTGGGTTGTTGAGGGAGGGGGCGACCGAAGCTGCCCCAGCTACTCACCAAATATTAACCGTTGCCTTGGTTACTTACATATCGCGTCGATCTCAGCGTCAGAGAGGGTGCTGGGCGGTGTGTTCCATTCGTCGATGTCCTCTTGCCGAATGTTGCCGGCGGGGGAGTTCTGGAAGACGGGGTCGACCTCTTCACCAGCGCTGTC
The DNA here is from genome assembly GCF_003033925.1 of Tannerella serpentiformis. Classification (NCBI taxonomy): domain Bacteria; kingdom Pseudomonadati; phylum Bacteroidota; class Bacteroidia; order Bacteroidales; family Tannerellaceae; genus Tannerella; species Tannerella serpentiformis. The sequence goes on along the minus strand of NZ_CP028365.1, from coordinate 122,083 downwards.
GCCGAAGGCCACACTGACCTCGAAATGGCCCGTCATGCCGTAGCGCGTGGTCTCGTAGACGGAAGGCGCGGGGGTGCGAACGATGACGAAGGCGTAGGGATCGAAGGCGATCCACTCTCCCTCATACTTGCCACGCACGAGCACTTTGTATTTCCCCACGCGGACGGTCAGCGTCTTGTCCAAGAGCAGCGTCAGGCAGTCACCACTCACGCGGAAATGTTCACCGGGGTTCAGCTCTGTGCGGACGTTCATGTTGTCGCATAGCAGGGCCACGGTGAGGTCAGTTACCTTGGAGAAGTCGATGAAGCGCTTGCATTTCTTCAAGTTCAGGTTGAAGGTGGCCGATGCGCCTTGGTTAACTACCTGCATGGCTTTGCCTCCTTTTCGTCTGTGTCCCCCACTTGGCGGCGGATGGCCTGAATGATCCGAAAGGCCAGTTTTCCCTCTATGTTCTGAAGGACGTCGTTATATATAATCCGCCAATCAAAAAGTACAAGGTTTCCAATCAAAAAGTACAAAAACGGGGCGTGTTTTTCGTGCCCCGTTTTTTGTATCCCTTTCACACCTCGAAGGGGGGTATTTTCACCCCTTTTGATTGTCTACTTTACTTCTTGGAAGGTCGTCGAGTAGATCAGATTGAACACGACGATCTTATTGCTGCGTGTCTGCATTGTGGCACGGCTGCGGCTGAGGGTGGAAACCGTATCGCCCAGCGTCTCACCTTGGAGGGCATCGTGTAGCTTTTCCACCGTGTCGAGCATTTGCAGGGCCATGTCGCGCACCTTTTCAGGGGCGTGGTTGTGCGTTTCGCCAGCCGGTGGAAAGGCCACGCGTAGGGTGATGTCAGCCATTACCAATTGCGTATTCACTTCCACGGCAAGGTCACGGCAATTCGTGTAGTCGATGCTCAACAGACAGCAAGGCCATTCCACGGGCGGGCGTTCGCCGGATGCGCTCAGCTGCCCGCGGTCGAAGTCTATAAAACGAATCTCGGGCACACACTGCCCGATTCGGTCGCATAAAGCGATAAACAGTTCCTTATTCATTGCCTCTATTCTATTTGATTACAGTATGCCATCGATGGCCTCATCGAGACGCTTTTTGATGCGGTCGGCCATGTCTCGAGAATAGCCCATGAATTGCCGCTTGGGGATATTCATGTGACGCGTGTGCGCCTTTACCGTGCCCGGGGCGTCGCCGGCATCCGCCTTTTTCTTATTCGCTTTGCCCTTCGTGCTGCGCACGTAGGACTGTATAGCCACATCCCCCTCGAACCCCTCATTGTGCACTTGTGCGTAGGGCACTTGGGCATTACCGGCTGAGATGACGACCTTATCCGGCCCCACGTAGGCGGGACGGATACTATTCATCAGATTACCGCTTTGCACCAATAGGGAGCCGCTCTTTTTCGGTCTGCCTAGTATCCACGGAGATCCATCGAACCCTTTCACCGCAAAGCGCTCTTTGTAATACTCTACCGCTGTCTCTGACACAATGGCAGGCGCAGTGCTCAAAATCTTTTCCGGTAAAGCCTTCAAATAATTCTTGAACTCATCTATATCCATATTCTGTTCCCTGTTTCGTTGTATATTTGCATTGAAGTTTGCGGTCGCGGGTAAGGCTATAGGCATCTCGGGGATGATGAGGCTTTCGCCGACTGGATTCACAGCGTGCCCGCAGACCAATCCCCATAAGCCGGAGCAATCCGGCTTATTTTGTTTTCGGGCGTTTCCTAATCAGCAACCCACGGCGCGGCGCTTTATCCCTTAGCACATACCATGATTTGAGAGTCAACTTTGATTTTTCGAGCTTCCCCACTACGGCCAACGCGATGTCCTTATAATATTTGATCATCACGTAGTTGTTCAATGCCTTTACCTTATTGATCCGATCTTTCCGCTCACGTGCCAGCCATACTTCATCAGGCGAAGCGGCAACCTCTCGGATGGCATTCAAAAACTCAGTGCGGAAACCACGCTTCTTAACTGCGTTCGTTGAATGTGTGACAAATGCCGCCTTTGCCATCTGCCACACGCGGCCGATGTAGTCTTCCACCTTCAAAAGTTCCGTTCCGTCTTCGACTACCTTATTAGCTTCGAACCATTCATCTGCCGAACCTTCATATTTGGGCACTTCATTTTCTGCCTCCCGTTTCAGCGTGTCGACGGATTCACGGACACCCCACTCTTGCGGAGTGATTTTTTCGAGGGTCTTACTCGACATGTTCGGGAACTTATGAATGTACATCTGATTAGCCGTAAACACCTCGGCTTCATTCGCACGATTGATGCCGAATCCCTGCGCCTCACACTGTTTCCATTCGGGCGATTCGAGGTAATCATCGCATCGCTTTTGCATGGCTCCAAAGTCGACGTTTACCCCTTCATGCCTCATTCTGGGGGTAATGTAGCAACGGCAGTTCCATCCATTGGGTGGCATAATCTTTTGCCAGCGTGGATCATCTGTCGGCAAGGTCAGCCCCTCCAAGGCCTGATGCTCCAAACGAACACGATTATCGCCCACGGTGCGGTATTCCCAAAACGGAAAGATGTTTGCCTGTACCACCAATCGCCGGTAGGTGCTTGCCGATTCTGCCACGGATACGGCCGTATTGTACTCCGTGCGCAGCCATTGCTCATTGTAGACCTTTAGCAGCGCTCTGGCCTTCTTCCTGAAATCGCTGTAGCCCTTGCTCTCGCGGAACAGACGGTTCAACTCACTTACCTCAGCCAGTGTTTTGGCGGCTGAGAAATGAAACAGGTTTTGCTCCAAGGCGGTGATGTAAGCATCATCGTTGGCATTGTAGACAAAGCCACTATCAGCCAGCCGGACGTCCGCGCGGCGATAGCCCTTTCGCAGTCCGCGGATGAGCTCCGTGTGGGTGTAGGCAAACAGGTCGGCGCTGAAATAGGCACGTCCCTTTGTCTCAATCGTCTGTCGGATCAGGGCATCCGCAAGCGTGGCTTCCGAGAGTGTGAGGATGTCGGATGTCGCCCGGCCGTATGACCGGGCGGGGACGAAAAAATCGAACAACCGGGTAAAGAAGTTGCCGCGGTCGCGATCCGCATGTTTCACTTTACGACTTGTCGGCGCATCATCCTCCGCTGCCTTTTTGTCAGACTCTGGCGCATCCGCCTTGCCTTTGTCGGGCGCGTCTCCCTCGTCCGTTTCATCATCCTCTTGCGACCCATCAGGCACCCCAAACAGCGGCTGCGCCTGTCGGCGGGCGATAGGCTCTCCGGGCTCAGGTAGAGGGATGTTGTACTTTTCATGCAGGTAGCTCTGCGGGATGGGTAGGATGTCCGAGAGTTGGATGATCTCGGGCACCTCGAGCTCGCGTTTGGCATCCATGTAGCGGAACTTTCCGCCGGTGATCGGATAGCCGCGGCGGATGAGCATGGGCACGAAATAGCGATTGAGCATGCGCTCCACGAACCGCCTATCGGCACGGTGCTTCTTTTCTTGAACAGCCATGTGCACCTGTCCCTGCGCCAGCGAACTGCCGTCTACGGTGGTCATCGTCTGCCCCAAAATGGTGATCAGGATTTCCTCCGTGCAAGCCTGCCGGAACTCTTTATATAGAAGTCCGTTGCCAGACGCAGCGTTGGCTTCCTGCGTGGCCTCCGTCTCTTTGGGGATAACGAGATAAGGTGCCGATCCGGCCGTCTCAAAAGCACGGATCAATTCGCGGCGGCTGGCTTCATCCATTGCGCTGTATTTGCCGATGCGAAGGGGCATGCCGAACAGCTCGACAAACTGCGCCCAGTCGCCAAATCCGCCGCGTTTGTAGATGACCAATGGCGAGACCTTCAGCAGTAGCCCGAGATCGTCGTCTTTGCCCCACTGAATGACCCGATCATCACCAGCGTAGGAGATGCCGCGGTCGTCCGTCTGCTGCCTTACGATCTCTTTCAACTTCGGGCGGATGTGCTTCCGATTGATAGACGTAAAGCGGAAGGTTCGATCCTCGTCAAAATCGAACTCATCGACGGAGATACCCCAGAATTTAGCCATCATAATCTCGCCGATCAATTCCTCGAACTCGACCGTATCCATCAGATCATACATCACATCCACGTCTTTGTTGTCGATCGTGAACGACAGATCGGCGTCTTTGACGGCGTCGATACGTTTATCGATGGCGTCGGCAAGCACGCCATCCAGCAGGATGTCACTATACAGGTCGTAGAGCTTTGTACGGTTACCGTTGTCGGCCATACGCAGTGCGGAACGCCACGCGGCCACATCGTGGACGGTGCGCACCACAGGCTGCACAATGATCTGCGTAGAGATAGGGCCAGCGGCGGCCTGTTTATGCTTCGTTTTATTGCTCATTAAATGGCGTTTAATCGGTGTTGAATCGTTGAATTGTTTAGTTGTTTAGTTGTTTAGTTGTTGAACAATTCAACGAATAAACGGGGCGAAGCCCCCAACAACTAAACAGGCCGCAAGGCCTAAACAGCTTAATAATGCTGGCCGCGCTTGGGATTGCTGCCAAAGTGGATCTTTCCGATCGGCGACTCATTGCCGGGCTCAGCGGTGCGCGGGGGTAGGTCTGGTGAGAGATCGCCCTTTTGCACAAGTCGCAGCCACGCGATGGCACTGTCGTAGCGCTTTTCGCGCAGTTCCATATCGATACAGGCATTCCCGAGGTTCACAAAGTGCCACACGGCAATGTCTTTGACAAATAGCAGCAACAGCGCATTGCGCGCCTCACCTTCAGCTGAGAAAATGGCAGCCGTATCGAAGTCATGCAAGTAGCTTTTGGCCTCGGCAATGGCAGCATCGATGGCGGCCACGGGTATGGCCTCCGTGTCGCGGCTAATGACGGCCACCGTCTCGTCATGCAGGTGGGTATAAAGTTCGTCGACGGTCAGAAACATGGGGAAAGAAGTGAAAACGAAAAGTGAAAAACTAAGCCTGCCCGGCGCTCAGCTGGGCGATGATTTCGCGCTCACGGTCGGAGATCGCCCACGTCACGCTGGCAGCCTTTTCGGCTTTAAGGCGGTCGGCCTCACGAAGGGCTTCTTCCATGCGGCCGGCTTGTCGGTCAGACAGCAAAAAGCCACCGCCGTAGATAGCTTTTTTCACCGCTTGCTGGCTGTCCAAACGGCGGACAAACGTGGCCTCGCCGCGAGGGATTGAGAGCGCTACGCCGTGGCTGGCGCAGCGGGCCAGATCGGAGAATGTCAGCAAATGCGAGGGGTAGCTATAACGCGGCAAAGGATCTTTGCTACGCACAGCCGTCGTGAGGCGCTCATAAAGATCGGGCACGGACATGGCCAGCGTGTCCCCGAACAGGTTGCTGGCAAAAGAGGTGGCCACGTTTGCCCCATTTTCATAGATCACACCTGCGCCGCAAACGAGGCGTGTGTAGGGCGCATCGAGACCCAAAATCGTCTTATGCTGAGCGAACAGGAAGAAGCGTACGCTGCGCTCTAAGTACCACCGTACGATCTCGGCGAAAATCGAAAACGGCGGGTTGTCCACCACGACGCACCCGTCGGGATATTCCACTTCGCGGTAATCCGTATCCGGCCAAAAGGGGCGTACGATCTGGGCGTCGGCGAGGTCGACCTGTTCGCCGAGCCAGCCGCGCACGATGTCGTACACCTCGGGTGGCGTGTAGCAATCGTCGGAGGTGCGTTTGCGCTCAAATTTGGCCACAAAGGCCTCATAATCGTCTTGCCTCTTTTTCATGTCGTATCGTATTCCTTTTTCAGCACCGCCGCGATGCGCTTCAGCTTCACCCAGTGGGGGAAGTCGCTCTCGCTGTAATATTTCACCTCGCGCTGCTCGAAGTCCACGGCTTCGATGGAGTACTCGCGGCCGTCCATAAGGCGCACCACATGACGGCGCGTGAAGGCTATGCTGTCGAACTCTTCGGCGCTCATCGGGCTTGCTCTTCAAAGGTGATGCTATGCAGCCGGCGTAGCCACCCGCGGCGATACTTCATGCTCCGGGGGCGGCGTCGGCAGACCTCGTCAATGAATTCTTCCCGGGCGCGCATGATGCGGTCGAAGAGTTTGCGCTGCGGCGTGTAGGTGTTCACGGCGCGGAGCGTCTCGGGGCCCACACGGCCGTCCACGCGTACGCCCAGGAGGCGCTGCGGGATGCGCACACCGGGCCAGCCCGAGGCCCAGACCCAGTCTACGAGCAGCTCGGCGATCGATTGGTTTACGATGTGATCCGCCTGCCAGCGATCCCAGTAGAGCGTGCGCAGGATGTTCCACCACTCCTCGTCCGAGATGCTGCGCAGGCGCTCCACCGTGGGGCGCGGATAGCCCCGGAGGCGGCAATAGTGTTCATACGTGGCGATCGTCACGCCGCGCATCGTGGGGCCGCCCGGATCGTCCTGATCATTAGCGAAGCCGCCCTCAAAGTGCCGGATGAAGGCGCCTAATCTGTGTATATCTGCCATTTGTTGGTTGTTGAATCGTTTATTTGTTGGGTTGTTGAGGGGGCGCTTGGTGGCCATGCAAGGTGTCATCTGCCTTCTTCCGTAGAATCTCGGCGAGGTTATCCGTTCCAAGGGCTTCAATCACGGCTTGCACGATAGCCTCAGAGCGGCGGCGGGTCTTTTCGTCGGCCTTTTCGCGTACGCTGAGAATCTCGATGATGCAGAGAAAGACACTCATCAGACAGGTAATGACGGGCAACCCTACGATGGGGTGCAGCTTCATCAATACAAACAGATGCGAGAAATGCAGCATGTAGTCGATCATGGTCGCAATGACCACGGCGCCCTCATAGATGACGAACTTCGTGACCGTCCGGCTGAGTGGTTTCGAGCGGATCTCTTGCCCACTCTCTTTGGCCTTCCGTATGCCGCTGATGAGGTCTACGATGATGGCGATTAAAACGAATACGAAACACGCGGTGGCCACAGGAAACATGGCCCCGGTACCTTCAAAGAGTACTTTCATGGTTTGTTTATTTGTTTATCTGTTGAGGTGTTGGGGTGTTTAGGTGTTGAGGGCTAAAGCCCCTGTTTATGTGTTTAGTTGTTGAGGTGTTAGTTGTTCGTTGTTGGGGTGTGAAATGAGGGTCGCCGCAGACCAAAAACGTGTTTTTGGCCCAATCCTCGGCGGGTTTGGGGCTTCAAATCGGTTTTTGGTGCAATCCTCGGCGGGTTTCGGGCTTCAAATCGGTTTTTGACGCAATCCCCGGCGGGTTTCGGGCTTCAAATCGGTTTTTGGCGCAATTCCCGGCGGGTTTCGGGCTTCAAATCGGTTTTTGGCCCAATCCTCGGCGGGTTTCGGGCTTCAAATCGGTTTTTGGCGCAATTCCCGGCGGGTTTCGCGGCGTCCGTGTAGGGGCGAATTGCATTCGCCCCATTAGACGGCCCCCAACGGGGCCGAATGAATGCGTCTGGCGCCCGTCCCTGTCGGGACGTCTGGAGGGCGAATGCAATTCGCCCCTACATGTATCAGGCAAAATTCGCCGGCGTCCGAAGACGCCCCCGGCAGACTTCCCAGCCTCGGCAGAGGCCGCCCCTACACGGGTACATGGTCATTGTTAGGTGTTGAGGCCTCCGACCTGTTGAGTTGTTGAGGCCTTCGGCCCGTTGAGTCGTTGAGGCGTTTGTTCGTTGGTTTGACAAGTGGTTCAACATCTCAACAATTCAACATCTCAACAACTAAACACCTAAACATCTAAACAGGGCCGTTAGGCCCCAACACATAAACGCCTATTCCTCCGGCAGGGTGATGTCCGGATTGCCATCGCCGCCCGGCTTCTTCGGTTTCTCGCCGCCCGGCTTCTTCGGTTTCTCGCCGCCCGGCTGGGGCTGTTCGCCGGAGCCACCACCCGGCTTCTTGGGGTCCTTCGGCTGGTCGGGCTGCTTGGGTTCACCGCCCGGCTTCTTCGGATCCTTGGGCTGCTTCGGTTGCTTCGGGTCTTTGGGCTCCTTAGGCTGCTTGGGTTCCTTGGGGACGGACGGCTTGCGGGGCGCGCGCTTCTTCTGGGCGGCGGACTGCTTCCAGGCGGCGTCCAGCTCGGCGGCGCGCTGGTTGAGTCGGGCAGCAAGGGCCTCGATGGCCGGCTTCTCGATGGGCGTGGAGCCGAAGAGGTAGTTGGAGCGCAGGGTGAAGAGGATGCGCTCGTAGGCGGCGTCGGTCCGTGGGCGGACTTTGGAGGCCAGCGGCAGCTTCGTGGCCGCGCGCCCGTCTGAGCGCTTGGTGGCCAAGTCGGAGAACGCCTTATTGAGGGCCTCGAGTTTGGCCGGCAGGTCGGCAAGGTGGAGCGTGGTGAGGTGGGCCGTGAGCTCCGCCTTCTTCAGGTCGACCACAAGGCCGGAGATGAGGGCCGTCTCACGGTCGGCCGCCTCGGTGGGTGCACCGCTGTAGACGCTGACGGTGGGCATGAGCGCGGCGGCTGCTTTCTGTACGGCCTCGTCGGGCGAGAGTCGGGCGGCACGAACGGAGGCGAAGAAGTACTGCACGGCGCGATCGCGGGCCGTGTCAGCCTTCACGAGCTCGGCCGTGAGGGCGTCGGCTTGGGCCTCGCGGTTGAGCTCGGTCTCTTCGGTGATGCCGCCGTTGTAGTCGGTCATGATCTCGGCTGGGATACCGGTCTTGGCCTGATCGGCCGATTTGAGGATGCCGTGCATCTCGGTGTGATAGGTCACGTGCATCGCGTTGTCGAGCTTCTTCTGCCCGACGGTCTTAATCTCTAAATCTTTGTCCATACTGATGTTTGTTGGTTGTTGGGGGCTAAAGCCCCGTTGGTTGTTGGTTTGTTTAGGTGTTTAGTTGTTTAGTTGTTTAGGTGTTTAGGTGTTTAGGTGTTAGTTGTTAGTTGTTCGTTGTTAGGTGTTAGTTGTTCGTTGGTTCGGCGGCAAAGGTGAAGGGCACCCAGACGCCCCGCAAATCGGCGTGTAAAGAACCGCGGATTCAGGCGGTTTTAACGGTTAAAATCGGCGGTTCTTTGCCGCGGGGATCCGGGCCAGTCGGTACTTGTTTTTCCGACAATTAGCGGTGTAGGAAGGGGGTAAAAAGGGGCTCGGAGCGTAACCGATATGCAGGTAACAGGTCAAACTTCGCCACCCGGCGCACCGGGCCCAGCAGCGGTGTCCGCGATGTGATCAATGTATCGCAGGCCTTACTGAACCCTCGCTGCGCGCCTTCGATCCCACAAAGGCCATCGAAGTCAGTGCCCTATTCGATCAATACATTAAAGAGATGCTCCGATGAAGCTGACGGACAAACAGGCTTTACAGGAATGGGAGCAATACCTGCAATCCATCCGCGAAGAAACGGCCACCCCGATCGCGCCATGCCCGTGGCCGAACGCGAAAAGCGCCGCCAATGGCCCCTGAGGCGCATCCCGCCCAGAATGGATCAAAGAGCTGTTCCCACTCCCCCTCCCTCATGTACCCGGCCAGATTCGCCGGCGGCCGCAGCCGCCCCCGATGATTTCGACACGGATGAAGAATGCCGTAACCCCGGAATCATCGCCGACAAATGGAACTGGACCAGAGCAAGCCCTCTACTTTACACGCTCATTCAGCGAGCCCCTGTTGGTTATTTGGTGCGGCAATATCATCGCCCGTGATTGTTGCATTGCCCGTGCTGGCGCGCGTGCCCGTGAGCTGGCCGGGCGGAATAAGCCGCTGGGGAATTGGGACATCATCAATATCCGAATGGTAGACATCCGCCGCCCCGACCCCAAGCGAGACTTTGCTGAGGGCGTTTCGGTCTGGCCGGAAAAGAATACAGAGGCGATGATCGATGAAGTACTCGCTCAGGTGTCGGCCGCCTCGGTGCAAAAGGAATGCTTCAACAACCCGGTGGTTGAAGGGACGTACTTCAAAGAGATCACATGGGGTACCGTGCCCCCGCTTAATAAGTTTCCCTTCCTCATTAGTTATGGCGACCCGGCACCCTCCAATCGTACCACGCACCGCAAGGGCGTGAAAGCGCTCGGATCGTTTAAGTCGAATGTGCTTTTGGGCATTTTGGATGGCCGTCTGTATGTCATTACGGGCTTCCTCGACCATGTCACCAATGATGAGTTCGTCAATTGGTACTACTACCAAAAGGATTACGTCCGCGACCGTACGACGATCTACAACTACATCGAGAATAACAAGCTACAGGATCCCTTCTACGAACAGGTTTTCAAGCCGCTTTTCCTGCAAAAGGCCATCGAACGGAAATTCATCATCTCTATCGCACCCGACGAGCGAGCCAAACCGGATAAGTTCGCCCGAATTGAAGGCAACCTCGAGCCGCTCAATCGGGCGGGCAACCTGATTTTCAACATCGCCGAAAAAGAGAATCCCCACATGCAGCGACTCGAGGAACAGTTTAAGCTCTTCGATGATGGACTCCCCGCCCCAGCCGACGGCCCAGACGCAGTAGAAGGGGGGTACTTCGTGGCTCAGCGTAAGGTTGCCGCCATCACCCCCACGGCATGGTCGATCGGCACGCGGCCGGTGAATAAGAAAAGGTATTGAAAGCGTTTTTTTACCCCTCCCAGTTCCACGAGGGGTAAGCACGGCGGAGGGCGGCCGCCGTTTCGCGGCGGGTGTGTAGGTCAGACAGGTAGTGGCTGACCCCACGCAGCACGTCCATAATAGACCGTTCGTCTACGAAAAACTCATGCTCGGACAGAATGTGCATCACATCATCGAAGCGGCGACGGCGTACCTCCGTCCAGTAATAGAAGCGTGCGGCCATCAGCCGGCGGCGCGCCTCGCGACGCTCCGCCCGTGTCAAACACATGGAAGGATTTCCCTCCGTCTCTTTCGTCTGGTTCTGCCCCTCTTTCGTCTGATTCTGTCCGGTCATCATTGATTGCTTGTCCTTGCTTTTGCAAAGGAAGCAAAAGCGGAGGGAAAGGGCGACGATTTGGCAGGTGAAAAGATAGACACAATGTCACCCGCCTATATACAGCAAAGGCGGCCTATCCATCCCGGACTCCGGCCGCCCCAATCAAAAGAAATTTATAACATCTTACTCTTATATCTTGTCTGCTTCTTTCCTGACGTCAGGAAAATGCTCCCCCCGCTCTATCTCTACAATCCCCCGTATAATCTCATAAGCCACTTGCGGGACAATCGCGTTGCCGGCCGCTCTTAGGGCTTCCTCGTTGAATCGTTTATCGGCGCGGTGGATAGCTTCTTCGATTTCATCATCAGACAGACAGTCCGCAAAATCCGCTCGTATCCGGCGGCGCAGTGATTCGGAGCATATCCCATCATCGTCAGTGCGAACCGGTGATTCATTCGGAAAATCCCGGAAACACCCACGCGGACTACGAACCCAGCCACGACTTCCTCCAAGTAGCTGGCCCCCTTCTTCGCTGCCATTTTCTTGTTGTTCACATTCAGCCCTGCTGCCTCGAGGCTTGCTCGTGGCGTTGGAAGCAGGCGCGGAGGCAAGGTTATCGTGTGCCCCCCAATGTTCACCGTCCGCGGCGGCATCGGAGGCGAGGAACCACACTCGGTCGCGCCTGTGGGGTGCCCCGACGGCACAAGCCGGAATAACCACCGGCCGGATGGTATATCCGATGGCTTCAAAGTCTTTGCAGATCCGGTGGACGGTGTATTGCCCGCATTTCGTTTGAAGCTCGTTACCCGCTCCGAACAGATCGGGCTCGCTTTCCAGCGTAGCGACGTGAGCGGGTTGTACCACCCTGAAAGGATGCCAGCAACATTTTCACCAATAACCCAGCGCGGTCGGACGTCACCAATAATGCGCAGCATTTCCGGCCAGAGGTAACGGGGCGCCTGCGGGCGCCGGCGAAGTCTGCCGGGTACAAGCCCGATGGCTGCCCCCCCCGGTGAGTATCGTACGGCGGCCGTAGTCGGCGCCGAATCGTGGAATAAGTCTTTCATCGATGATCGTTTTTGTCAGTGTACGAATGTCTTTATGATGATAGGCGGCGGGGAACAGGGAGGCCAACACGTCGGAACCGAATGCGCCGATCTCACACGATACGACCGTTTCGAAGTCGCTCCCGCGCGTACCCGGCCAAACTTCGCCGGCGGCCGCAGCCGCCCCGATATGAATCATCCCCGCCGCCATCCTGTTTTACACCTCGTCGTCCGTTTCCGATGTGTTATTCCCAGCGGCATGCGCCCGGCAAACTTCGCAGGCATGTTCCTGGCCAAACTTCGCCGGCGTCCGAAGACGCCTCCGGTAGGCCTCTTCTTGGCGGCGGATCCACGCGGCAATATCTTTCCACGGGAGCATCCCGCCTACGTTTTTATCGTCCACGTAGCAATGCGCATACACCTTGCGCGCGTCGCTGCCATAGGCCGCCACCTGATCTGGCTGATGATCATTGATTCGATCGAAGCCGATGCCCTTTTCAAGCAGCCAGTTCACCATCTCCGTTTGCTGGCGCCCTTCGCGGCATGTCCAGATAATGATGTAGTGCCCTTCGGCGCGCAGAGCGTTGATCGCCTCACGCGCCCCAGGCATCGCCTCGCCGATCCTCGGCCACTGGCCGTCGTGGATCGTTCCGTCAAAGTCTACTGCGATGATCATACGTCCGTCATGCTTAATGGGATAGCCACCCAGGCGCCCGACTCGTCGCGTACCGCCGCGCGGATGTAGTCTTTCGAGGGCGTGGGTTGGTAGCTCTCTTGGATGATGCGCACGCCCTCTATGAAGCGTTCGTCGCCCGTTTCCTCAGCCATCTTTTGCAGTTGTAGCACGCGGGAGGCCTTCAGATTGCCCGCCTCGTCGCGTGACAGCAGCCGCAGGATGGCCTTGACCAGCGCGCGGCTGGCATCGTCGCGGGCCTGCGATTCGATGTACGTTTTGACCATCGCGATACCCTCATTCACCGTGTCGCGGTAATTGTCGAGCATGTAGTGCCCGATGGTGATGCGCATCGTGCCCTCGGAGTTGGTGAACGTGTGCGACTGCTGATCGTCTTTCACGCCGAACAGCTCCGCCTTCATCTCCAATGCCCCGCGGAAGGCCTCCGCCGCGGCCGACTTTTTCTGGGCGATAGCCTCGCTGATATTCGTCAGCTCGGGCATTACGGCCGCGATCGTCTCATCCACCAATGCCGTGTAGGCTTCGCGATCGGACTTCCGTTTGGCCTCCGCCGCTTTCTTCTCTTTGGCCAGTTTGTAGGCCTCAAACTCTTGCCGCTCCTCGGCCGTCATTTCTACTGTTGTCATTTCTGTTTATGCGTTTAGGTGTTTATCTGTTTATGCGTTGGGGATCTCTTTTCGTCTTATGCGTTGGGGATCTCTTTCCGTCCGTCGGGGAACATCACATAGAGGAAGCCCCCGCCGCCCTGAGGTGTGTCCGCCATTCGGCCGATCTTTTCAATGTCTTTTACACGCTGCATAAAGGCGTTGTAAAGGCTGCGTAAACGATCCAGCGGGATGCGGTTGAAGTTCGTCGCCCCGGCCGCCCGACAGGCAATGGCCTTTACCCGATTCACATCCGCCTCATAGTCCATCGCTTGGCAGTAGCCGAACACGGCGGCCATCACCCGCTTGCGCCAGCGGTCAGCCTCGGACGCCCGCGAGGTCATCGCCACGGCCAGTTTACTGCACACGTCGGCCAGCCCTGCGCAATCCATTTCCGAGGAATGCTCTACGCCATACGAGGCGAGGATCTCGCGCTTACCGTCCTCATCGATCCGCGCCCTGTTCAGCAGCATGTGGAAGCGCTTCAGTAGTTGCCGCTTCCGGTGATCGTTGTCTATTGCTTTCATCATTCTTTGAACTAAAATCTAAAAGGTAAAAACTAAAAGTCCTACCGGTGGGAGGGGGCCGGTCGGGTACCCGGCAACTTTTCATTTTTAGCTTTTCGTTTTTCCGTTTACCTCCCGCCCCCAGTATTCATCCGCGCCTTTGTCCCAGATCACTACCGGCCGACCGCCGCCATAACGGCTCGTGGGGAAGGCTTTGAACCCTTCGATGCGAAAGGCCACGTTGGCATCGCGCAGGATGCGCAGGGCCGTGGGCGTCGAGGGGCGACGGCCGTCCACGTGACTGATGTAGACGAATAGCTTCGTGGGGAAGCGCCGCTTGAGGTCTTTGTATTCCGAAAACTTCAGATCCATGAATTGCACGGAATCGATAAAGACGATGTCCGCACTGCGTTGCCGCCGCAGCCTTTCGCAAAGCTCATCCTTGCTTTCGCGGTCGAGCAGTATCCAGCGGGCACCCGCCTCGAGCAGGCCGGCACGGTCGACAGCCATCTGGATCGTCCGCGAATTGCCCTCCTCGACGCTGTTGTAGGCCACGCGGCCGAAGGCGGTCAGATACTTGGATAGCATCATCGCGAAGGTCGTTTTGCCATTCTTCGTGTCGCCATAGATGATCCAGCTGCCCGTCAGTTCGGGCTCGCCCACCGCATCGCGCCATACACCGTCGAACCCGAGGGTGTTGAACTTTGTGGTCAGCACATTGCGCGCCGTCAATGCTCTTTTCATAAGCTAAAATCTAAAAGTGAAAAGGTAAAAACTGCCGGGGTATAGCCGGATGAGATTCACCGCTCCGGCCGGCAGGACTTTTCGTTTTTAGTTGTTAGTTGTTAGTTCCCTTCGACAGTTCGATGTTTATGCGTCGGAGGGATGGCGTATTGTCTTCGCCCATCAGGCGGCGCAGCAGGCGGTTCACGTCCGTATCCGCCCCGGCGTTGGCTTTGATGATCATCGCCGCCGTCAGTTGCAGGAAGCGCTCGGCCTCTTCGCGGGCCGTGGGCACGACCTTGCCATAGCGCTTGCCAAAGCGACCGAAGATTTCGGCGTAGCCCACCTTCTTGTTGTCGATGGCCCGGCGGATCTTTTCGCTGAGGCCATCCGCGCCCATCATGTAATACCCACAGCAGTGCTCCGTGGCGTTCCATAGGGCTTTGATCTCGAGGAAAGCCTCATAGCTGAGGTCGCCCGCCTCGTCGAGGATGACCAGCGGCCGATCGAGCGTTTTGAGGTAGAACACGAGGTCGTTGTAGACGTCCGCCAGCCGTCCCGTGCTACCCACGCCAAACTCTCGGGCGATGCCCCGCAGCAGCTTTTGCCGCGTTTTGACCTGCGAGCAATCCACGTAGACGGCATTGCGGTGCGTTTTGACATATTGCCGGGCGGTGTAGGTCTTTCCGATGTCGGTCAGGTCGCAGAGCATAGCCGAGAGGCCGTTCTGCTGGCACATCTCGAGCTGCGCCGTGATGTATTTGAAGACGGGCGTTTCGGCCGTCTGCCATGCCGGCGCATCGGTCAGGCCGACGCCCAAGCGGCGGGCGATGCTGATCCACTTTTCATCAGCCAGCACCCCGACCGTCTCGCCCCGCTTGATGCGGCTGTATTGCGCGCTGCCTATGCCAAGCGTGGCGGCAAAGCGGGCGTCCGAGCCGTCGAAATTGGCCCGACGCGCCGCCAGCGCGGCCCGGATTTTCTCTTTGTATTCGTTCGTGAGGCTCATATTTGTGTGTTTTGACGTTATTCCTATGACTGAGTCCTATTTGCTTGAATGCTTAATCCCTGACGAGCTGCCCGACAAGCAGTTCGTCGAGAGTACCAAAGTTCTTTTGTCGTTTTCCCGGCTGATGAAATACCCTTGCCGGCAGGTGCAAGGGGAAAACTATTGGTTAGTTGAATTGCCGGCTGACCCATATGCTGTCTGCGAGGCGATGATTGCTCATTCTCTACAATGTTATCCTGTCGAAACATGTCCTATTCGTGTTAAGTAGTTTCTATTTTGTTGGTTCATAATTGATCGATCGCGCGGGCGGCCCAATCCTCCATCGAGGCCGTGAGCTCGTCTTCCTCATAGCCGATCGGCTGACGGGTTTCGACGATTTGGACGGGCGCCGCGGCCGTGGCCTCAGCCGTCTCTTTACTGATTCGGCCCACCTGGGGGATCTCCCGGCGCCGCTCGCGGATCATCCGGTCGAAGCGCGCCGCACGCTTATGTTGCGTGAGCATCCGCGCCTCGTCCGCCTCAGTGCGTTCCGCGGCGCATTCGTTGTACGCCATTTCCGCCCGAGCTGTCGCCTGGCCGATGTAGACGTCGCCCTGATAGAGGTAGACGCACGGCACTGAGCCATCCTCTTGGGGCAGCCAGTAGGCCGTCACGCGCCGATCGTTCGGCTGGAGGCGGCTGAGCATATCGAAGTCCGCAAGGGCGAACTCGGCGCTGGCCACCCGCACGTAGTCGTTGTTGCGGATGGTCGTTTCCGTCACGTTGCCGATGTGTTTATACAGCCTTTCCGGCGCGATCGGCCGCAGCGTCGGGTTGGCGTGTTTCAAAAGCACCTCACGGCGGGTCAGCCCGGGGAACTCTTTCTGCCGCGGGTGCAAGGCGTTATTGTGTAGTTCGATGTCTGTCAAATCGTCGGCAATGATCGTTTGCGGTTGAAAGGTGGGGTCGATAAAATCGCCGTGCACCTTGTTGCGCACGCTTTTGAAGGCCTCCGCCTTGCCGTACCAACGGCCACACATGTGCCCTTGCTTCTTCGATGTACCCCATTTGAGCGACCGGATGTTGTGCTCGGCCCGTTTCTCGGTGGGCGACGAACAGAAGCGGACGAATTGGAAGGCCTCGGGCAGCCAGTCGATGTTTTGCATCAGGTGATGCTCCACTTCCAGCTCGGCCGGCATGGGCAGACCCAGCTCCGTGAGCTCGCAAAAGACGTTGCGGAAGGCCTCCATCACGGTGTCCAGCGTGGGCGTGCCCACGGTGTAGGCCGGGCGGAACCAGTAGCCCGAGACGACGTCCACGCAGAGGTATTTGGCCACCCAGCCGCGGGTGCTTTTTCGGGACAGGACGGCGTCGTCCATCGAGATTTTGGAGAGGGCAAACCGGCCATTGTGTCGCACATGCTTCGGGCGCTGCGAGTTGGCGTAGTCGAACTGGCCGTTGCGGTCGGCATAGACGGCCGTCTCGTTGACCACGTTTTTCAGGTACCGCCGGATGGTCGAGCAGCTCACCGCCTGCGGGCGGCCTTTGTAACGGTAATCCTCGGGGCGGAACACCTCGCCGGTCGCCCGGTCGAACAGCTCCGTATCGCCCGCCGCGAACTCCATGTAGAGCTCATGCACGCGGGCTGCGAAGGGCTTGTCGTTCGTTCGCCAAAGCGCCACGATCAGGTTTTCAGCCCGGCGGGACACCTTCCGCGCCGCGTCGTTGCCCATGTTGCGGGGCAGCAGCGCGGCGTATCCCTCGGCCACATAGGCGCGGAAGGCGCGCTCGAGGCTGCGTGCGTTGGTGTACTCCGGTACGGCCACGCCGTACGTTTCGGCCGACCGCCGGCACTCGTCAGTGTGCCAACGGAGCATCGTCTGCCAGTAGGCACCTTTCCGAAGTTTGGAGCCGCTGGCCGCGCGACGTTCCGTCTGTCGGGCGAGTCCCTTGCGGAGGGCGTTGAAGATTGAGGCCTTGGCCGTGAGCTGCCGGACGGTCTCTTCCGAGAGGCGTGTCCCGTCTGCTTTTTCGTAAGCAGCGAAGAAGGCCTCCGCCTCCCGATCCATGTCCACGGTGTAGAGCGGCCGGTGTTCCTCACGCGGCACACGCCCCATCACCCTTTCGATCACCCGCAGCCGGTCGGCCCGGCGGATCGACCGCGCGTCGATCACCGTCTCGCCCCGCACCCCGCGGCGCAGAATCTTCACGTCGCCGTTGCGGCGATCGTAACAATACTGCCGATAAGTTAGCCCCGACTGGCACCAGTCGTTCACCGTCAGGGCGGGCACACCATCTATCATTGAGTAAGCAGGCATCGTGGAAACTATAATCTAAAAGCTAAAAATGGGGAACCCGGGCAGCGCATAACAGCCGCCCAGTGATCACTCTCGGATAAGTTTTTGAGGCATATAAGGGTTAGAAAGAGCCATTCGAGGCCGGGTTTTGGACTCCAAAATGGTTTTTGATGCAATCCTCGGCGGGTTTGGGGCTTCAAATCGGTTTTTGGTCAAATCCTTGGCACGTTTTGGGCTTCAAAACGGTTTTTGGTCAAATCCTTGGCACGTTTTGGGCTTCAAAACGGTTTTTGGTGCAATCCTTGGCACGTTTTGGGCTCCCAACCGGTTTTTGGTCAAATCCTTGGCACGTTTTGGGCTTCCAACCGGTTTTTGGTCAAATCCGAGACTCATTTCGGGTGGTTGTTTGGTTGTTTAGACATTGAACAAAGCAACAATTAATCCTCGCCCAGGTGGTCAGCTATTCGCCGCATTCGTTCCCGGTCACGCCACCAGATCAGCCCGATCATAACCACCCAAGCGGCATACAGTACCAGTGCCACAGCCGGCTCACATTCCTCTGTCGGGGTGCACGAGAGCAACACCCCGAGGCATCCGAACCGAAGCCACATCCCCACGCTCGTCATTCTGAGCGCACCCAAAAACATGCGTAGCATAGCCCTACGCCCTCCCTTGGATATATCGTTCCACCCGTTCGGCCGTCAGTCTAACCGACTGCCCCTCGTCCGAGTCGAACAAGTAGACATCCAGCTCCCGGTATCGGTATCGCAGCATTTCGCGCCGCCCCCGACCCGTGTACCAATAGCACGCGCCAGGCCTCAATTCTCTTGCCTTCATATACAATTCCGATCGATTGTTGTATGTTCGTCATAGGATTCCGACACCCTGTCCTTCACCGTATCCGGCCCAAACACGAACCGATATTTCCATCCTCTGGTGTGAAATACATAGCGCCCGTCGTAGGTTTGATCCGTGAACGTCACTACCATGTCCTTCCCGTTCTTCGCCCGGTAGACATATGGCATTCCGATGATCAGTTTGTTTGCCTCCACGTCTCGTCCTCCCGAATCCTTTCTTCCACTCGTTCAGCCGTCATGCAGATCGACTGCCAGTCGTCCGAGTCGAACACGAAGCAGCCGTCCGCCCTTCTGTATAGGTAGCGCACCCTCTCTCGTCCCACTCGGCTCGTGTACCAGTAGCACGCCCCGGGCCTCAATTCACTTGTTTTCATCGCTCAGCTTGATTTTCTCGATTTCACTCATCAAAAGCACCCTCAGCGCTGGCCCAATCCGCGTATCGTTCCACATCAGCCGGCACAGCTCTACCAGCATGTAGCCCCGGCCATACACCGCCAGCGTAGCCTCTGCCTCCGCTGCCTCGTCCATCAGATCCATCGTAACCAACACCGCCGCACGATCTTCGGCTTTCTCCTTGACCAACTTCCGCAGCTCATTTCCCATCTCATCAGCCCGCAGAATCAGCGTGCTATTCACCTCCGAGACATCCGCTGGTCTCATACCCTTATCCGTATTCATTTCGTTTTTTACTTTTCGTTTTTCAGCTGTTAATGATCAATTCTATCGCATCGCTCATCGCGTCGATACGCGCCTGTGCACGCAGCAACTCCACATATAGCGGGTGCGCCGCCTGGACGATCGCTTCGTCCATCAGTTCCTCTTCCAGTCGTTCCGCGTCCGCCCGCGCCAGCTCCAACTGCTGGCCCAGCTCGCCGATTACGGATTCATACTTCGTTTCCATCGCGTCGTTTTTCGTTGCCATTCAGTTGTTCGATGACGGACGTCATCCGCGCCTCCGACAGCGGATTCACATACTCCCGACAGTTCTTCAGCGCCCGTTCCTGCAAAGCCAGCATCACGCTCCCGGCATGCCCGCCGGCCTGCCCAGCCACTACCCGCTGCACGAACCACACCGGGTAACCCGTCGAGCGCGCCACCTGTATGTAGTCCCGCCGTGACAGGTAGCGCCTCATCCGCCCCATCATCACTCGTTCCAGCTCCTCTCGTTGCTCGTCGGTCAGCTGTGCCCCCGGATCCACGTAGTAACCATATTTCCGAAGGCTCGGCAGCACCTCGCCCGTCACCCATTTCCGGAACGCCCGTGCCTGCGGCTTCCTGCTTTGAAAAGCCAGACAGTAAAATCCAGACTCATTTACTGCCGTCATTGCCTGAGGGCCTCCGAGGGTGTCCACTGTAATGGACACCCCTTTGTCCTCATCCTCTACACGGGACAAAGCATCCCTGTACTTGATCAACCCCAATACCTCACACACATCTTTAGCGATGAACCACGGCTCATCCTTAATCATCTGCATCCGTACGGATGCCCCTTCTTTCCATTGTAAAATGCTCGTTTCCATTGTCTTTACTTCCTTAGTTTAATACAGTTACTTGTTCCTTTCCTTTCTCTTTCAGACCCATATCCAGCGCCCGTTGCCGGATGCGCTTGACCAAGTCACTGCGAAACTCACCGTTCAAAGCCATGTTCACCATCCGGGTAAATACAGGATCTATCCGTCAAAGTCGGCCGCTTAGAATCTGAAAATGAGCGCTTTCGTGCTGTCATCGAGGCCAAACAGAAGGAGATCGAGACCAAACAAAGAGAGATCGAAGCCAGGCAAAAAGAGATCGAAGCCCAGCGAAAGGAGATTGAAACCAGGCAAAGAGAGATTGAGGATAAGGAACGACAGATCAAGCTGATGCGCATTGATCACCTGAAAAAAGAGGAACCCGATATTCATACTCAATATCTCGAACCTGCCCACGCACCTCTACCCCCCGAAAACCCCGTAGAATCCGCCAAACTGTTAAAATCTCAGCCCTAAGAAGCCCTCTTTACCCCCTGAAAACGGCCTAAAACGCTGGTTTTAAGCCCCCTTTGTTGCGTCCCACCTGTCGCAACTTGCGCTCCTACGCCGTAATAGGGGGTAAAACTCACCTCGAAAAGTCCACAACTTAACACATTATTAACCCGCAAGGGGGGGATTCTCGCCCCCATTTACCCCCATTTTTTGACCCTACTTTTGACCCCAGTTTGACCCCAGTTTGACCCTAACTCCAAAAACGGGGTAAAAAAAGAGGGGTGCCCGAACCTACGTCCGAACACCCCGTTTTAGCCCTATTTCGAGCCCTCTGAGCGCCTTTGTTTATCCCCTCAGATCATCAGTATTCATGCGCCTTTTCGCGCGTTTTTAGCCCTTTGGGAGGTCTCAATCCAACCCGCCCGTTGTAGGCCCCCAATTCCATCCCCTCGAATCCAACCGAAATCCAAGCGAAATGTACTGAATGTTTGGCGGCTCTTTTTCTCACATCTCTGTCTATCAGTGTTTTCCGTTTTCCCCGTTGTACTTAATGTTTTGTGGGGCATAAATACACTATTTCTGGCCGTCGCAGAATTTACAACGCCTGAAATACACTATTTCTGGCTGTCGCAGAATTTGCAGCGATCGAAATACACTATTTCTGGCCGCCGCAGATTTTAAGGGCGCCGAAATACACTATTTCTGGCTGCCGCAGATTTGCAACAACCCGTCGCTGTGTTCGACGGCCCTCCGCACAGGATAACGCTCAGTTGGCCACCGTTCCCCTTGAGCGTGGGGATCAGTTATCCCACGTGGGATCGTAGGCCAGAAGGGTAGAGGACTGCTGTGAGAGACCGATGTAGATGATGTCGTTGAGGGTGAACATGCAGTGGATGCCGCGGAAGTCGGACGGGAGCTGCGCGCGGCGTGTCCAAGTGTGCGTGGCGGGGTCATACTCTAGGATCGTGAACGATTCATCGATGAGGTAGAGCTTGTTGCGGCAGGTGGTTCCGGCTAAGATGCCGCCGTTGGCCACGGAGCAGACCGTCTCGGGTGTCCAAGTGGAGAGGTCGATCGTGCGCCAAAGGTTGCGGTTGAAGGAGCCGTCAGCATTGCGGCCGAGGCCGGCGTAGACCATCGTACCGACGGTGAGGGCTACGCCACCGTAGTGTTGCGTGGGGAAGTCGGGCTGCCGGATCCACGTGGAGGCTGCTACGTTGTAACCCCAGACGTGGTTCGTGGCCGTGTCGCCCCGCCCGCCGATGAGGAAGATGTTGCCGTTTAGGGCCACGCCTAAGGCGAGGCAGAGCGAGTCAGGCGCAGGGCTTGAGGCTATGGTGTACCAAGTATTGCTGGCGATGTCGTAGCGGTAGAAGCTGTTGCGGGTGCGATGGTTCACGTCGATGCCGCCGAAGACGTAGGCCGATCCGCCGAGTGTGACGGCCGTTTGCCACTTCAGCGGACCAGCGGGGCAGGCCAGCATTTGTCGCCACTCGTTGGTCGTGGTGCTGTAGTAGTAGAGGTCGGCGCTGTAGTAAGGCCCGATGTCACCGCCCAATAGGTAGCCGCGATCAGTCGTGGCGAAGCATGTCGGGGTGCCTTGCAGGCGGGCTGCACCGGGGAAGTTGTGCGGTATGGTGCGGAAGATTGAGGGCATGCGTTGGACGACGGTCTCGCCGTACGATGTGCCTTCGGCGTTGGTGGCGTAGGCGCGGATGTAGTACGTGCGCCCCCCCCTGAGGCCGGAGAGTTGTCCGGTGAAGGTGCCTCCCGGACTGAGGGTAAGCTCGGCCGATTCGGCGTTGTAAAGCGTCGGCGTCTCGTCCGTCAGCGACCAGCAGATGCCGCATGAGGTGACGGCACTCTGGCCCGGTGAGACGATTCGTCCGCCCAGTGTGGCCGTGCCTCGAGTCAGGGTCGACGCGGGCAGCGTGACGACGGTTGGGAGACTGCTAAGCGTGGTGAAGGAGTCGGGCGCACTGTAGGAATATCCGTAGACGCGGTTGCCCGCGTAGGCGCGGACGTAGTATTTGCGATTGGCCTCGAGGCCGGTGCACTGTCCCGTGAAGGGGCCCGTGCCGGAGCCGACCTCCACGTGGGGCGAGTTGGTGAGGGTAGGATCAGGCAGGGTGCTCCAGCAGAAGCCGCGCTCCTCGATCGGCGCATCGCCGGCTGAGAGGACTGTCGCCGACACGGAGGCGGAGGTGTAGCTCACATGGAGGACAGCCAAAGAGGAGACGACGGACCTGCCGTCGGTCGTGGTGAAGGACTTTCGGATGCCGTTGTAGACGCCGAAGTGGTTGCGAACAAAGGCCTCGACGTAATAGGTAGTGGACGGTCTGAGGCCGCGGATAGGACAGAGGAAAGAGTCGGCCGTAAATGTGCTGAGGAACGAATCCTTCGGGTTCATGTCGGGCGAGGTGGAGTAGTAGACACCGCGCGCCAGGATCTCGCCCTCGCCCGAGATCTCGATGCGCCCACCGCAGACGGCGGTGGCTGCGCGTGTGCTGTCGGCTATAATAAAGGTATGCACGAGGCCCAGGCCCGTTTGGGTCTGCACCTTTCGCTCCTCACCGTAGGCTACGCCTTTGGCGTTGCGGGCATAGGGGCGGATGTAGTAGTCGCGCCCGTTGACGAGCCCGTCCACGGTGCCCTGATATTCGCCGATGCCTTTCCCGAACACTTTGGTGTGGTGATCCACCGTCGGGTGGGCTTGCTCTGACCAGCAGAAGCCCCGTTCGGTGACGGCAGCCCCGTTCGCCTGCACCACGGTGGCCGTCAGCGTGACGGACGATGCCGTGAGGGCGTTGATGGTTACGGTTTCGCCCATCTGCGGGGTGTGGGCGTTCTGTATGCCGGGTTCCACCTCCGGGTCGTCGATGCAGGCCGACGGCAGGGTGAGGAACAGCGTAAAAAGGAGAGAGAGGAATGCGTAAGGGAGATATTTCTGGTTCATGGGAGGAGCCTCGTTGTTTCGTTTTTATGTCAGAAGATCATGCCTACACCCAGCGCGGGGTAGAGGTATCGGAAGTTGAGGACGGTGCATTCGCCCGTCACGTAGTATCGGCCGCGGGGTAGGAGGTAGGTGGCGCCGAGATCCACCTTCAGGCCTTTCTCGGAGGCGTCGAGGTCTTTGGCCCACGCTCTCTGGTAGATGTTTCCGGCATTGTCGGCCGTACCGTATTGCCGGATCAGGTCACGCTGCCAATAGCCTGCGCCGACGGAGGTGTAGATGCCGGGCAGGGTACGGATCATCAGCCCGACAGAGGCCATGAGTACATTGGCCTGCTTACGACCCATGTATCCGTAATAGCCGCTTTGACCCTCGATGATGAAGCGTCCGTCGGCTGTGCGACAGGTCGCGGTGTGGCCCTGAAAGGAGAAGTTGGATTGCGCCGCGATGTACCATCCTAACCGCCCGACGATCCCGCCCACGCGTATACCGAAGGGTGCGAGCAGTGAGGCCTGATAGCCGAAGAAGAAACGCATGGGCGTGACTGATGTGGGTGTAGCCGTCGGCGCCTCGTCTTCACCCCGATTCTGGCGGCGAACCATCTCTAATTGTCGGCGCCAATAGTCGGCCGTGACGGGGTTTTCGGCCGTACCGATGCCGCGACTGTAGTAAAGGATGAGCTTATCGATGGCGAACGTATCGCGCTCCGTGGCCCACTCCGTGAGGCAGTTGAGGCACTTGTTCATCACCGTGCGCATGGAGACGTGCATGGTTTCGTCTTCGAGCCAGATGGTCGTCAGTCGGTCGATGCTGTAGCGGTCGCATTCGGCAAAGACGCCCTCCTCGAACCACATTTTGGCATCCCGATAATCCTTGCGCTGCAGGGCCTCATCGCCCTTGCGATTGTATTCGGTCTGTCGCTGCGCTTGGGCGTGCCACGACAGGCAGCACGCGATCCACAGCAACAGCATTCCCGTCCACTTCTTCATTGTCTTTGTCTGTGCGTCTATACTTAGTCAATACGTTGTGAGCCCCCGGGCTACCATCGTGCCGTTGGCGTTGTAGATGTCGTAGAGGTGGTCTTCGCGTTCGAAGGCACGCCCGTTTTCCGATCGCCCCACACTGAGGTAGATGCAGCGGATGCGCTCGATGCCTTGCGCGTCGATGGCGCCGTAGCGTCCGTTCTGCTTTTTGCGAACGATGGTGTAGCTGCCGAAGGGCATGCCCTGCTCGTAGAGCGCTTTGCGGTCGCGGACGTTGTCCTCCTCGATGCGGTCGTCGCAAGCCAAACTAAGGCGGATCACCTCTTCGGTCACCTTGATCTCTTTCGCGCTCGCAAAGTCACGCTTGGCGTCGGCATAGGCGCCGCGTTCCATCTTCATCTTTCCGGAGGCGACCAGGGCGACGTAGCGCGCGTTTGAGGTCTCGGATGAGGCATCGTCACGCGTGGTAGTTTCCGTCTTATCGGATTTCTTCTCCTCGGTCTTCTTGTCCGTCTTTTTCTCCTCCGACTGATGTTTTTCCGCCTGTTTGTCTGCGGCCGACGAGGGCGCTACCGTGGGCGGATCGAACGGCGAGCGATCACTGCCTGCGTCGCTTTGCAGCAATAGGTTGGCCGTCGGTTCGTTCGTTGGTGCCGGTTTGCTGCCGCCGATCAGGTACGACGCGGCCCAGCCGATCAGCACCGAGAGGCCGATCAATAGCGGGATCAATACGCGGCGTTTGCCCTTTCGCCGACGCGCCGGGGTGGGCTGTTCCGCCGGAGTGAGGAGGGCCGTCTCTTCGACGTCGGCGGTGAGCAACTGCGTCCGCTCGTCGTCGTTCGTGAGTGGCGCACGCTGAGTCGTTTGGCCGGTAGCGGCCACGGGCTGATCTTTTCGTTCGGGATAGGGCGGGATGTCGAGGTCGTCCAGCATTTCGCGGACGGACGCGTAGCGGTCGGCGGGGTTCACCTGCATGGCTCGCAGGATGGCGTGTTCGGTGCGGGGGGTGATGTTGGCGTTCAGCCGCGAAGGTTCGGTGAGCGGTTTAGTCACACGGAGGATGGATTCGGGGGGCACGCAGCCCGTGAGTAGGTTGTAGAACGTGGCGCCGAGCGAATAGATGTCCGGGCGGGGCGAGAAGCCCGTCAGGCCGTCGCTGTCGTACTGCTCGATGGCGGCGAAGCCCTTCGAGAGGGTCAGCGTGGTAGTGCTTGTCTCCTGACTATCGATGTCGTAGCGTTTGCTGACGCCGAAGTCGATCAGTCGGGCGTCGTCGTGCTCGTCGATCAGGATATTGCCCGGCTTGATGTCGAGATGGAGGATGTTTTTGGCGTGTACAAACTCTAGCGCGCGCCCGATTTGGTCGATATATTTGAGTGCGCACGGCTCCGTCAGCTGCCCCTCGTTTTCGAGCAACGACTTGAGCGATCGGCCCGTGATGCGCTCCATAGCGATGTAGGCCGTGTTGTTTTCCTCGAAGACTTCGAGGACATTCACGATGTACGGGTGGTGCACTTCCGAGAGGATGCGTGCCTCCTGGATCTGCCGCTCGCGGAACTTGTCGAACAGCCTGCGCCCCGTCTCCGAATGCACGCGGACTTGCATCGTGGCGGGGTCTCTGAAGCAGTAATCTTTGAAGAAATATTCCTTGATACAAATCGGTACGGCGGTCTTTACGGCTCCCAGTTCACCCTTGACTTCGGTGTTCCAAACGCCCGAATAAGTGATTCCGAATCCGCCTTGTCCGATGACCTCTGTCAGACAATATTTCCCGTTTTGCAAGCAATATCCTTTCGGTAAAATCATGATTTCTGAATCATTCAGATTTTCAAGGGCAAAGGTAAGCAGCCGTTTTGAATTTGGCGGAAAAGGCTCTGGGAGCGGCTTCTCGGCCCCTTCGCCCGTCCGTCTGTAGGGGGAATCTCCGGAGTTGTTTTCACCCTTTTGTTGCAATTTCTCCCATGCGCCGTGGATGTCCCTTCCGATGGTCTCAATCAGTCGCCACAAACTTCTTCAGCTGATTGTATCGTACAATCGCCATTACATGTTGCGGCTGATTGTATTGTAACGTGAGTTCGGTGTAAGAATAGTGTCAGCAGAGAGTCTATACGCAGAATCCGCGCGATTGCCAAAGTGCTTTTGGAAATGCCTACAACACTGTTGCAAGTGCCTCGAAGAACTTTTGGGCGTTTGCGGGTACTCCCGCCGGTCTCCCGGCATTTGCTTTGGCGTTTGCGGGGAGTTCCGCAAGTCTCTCGGCATTTGCTTTGGCGTTTGCGGGTACTCCCGCAGGTCTCCCGGCATTTGCTTTGGCGTTTGCGGGTACTCCCGCAGGTCTCCCGGCATTTGCTTTGGTGTTTGCGGGAGTCCCGCAAGTCTCCCGGTATTTACTTTGGCGTTTGCGGGGAGTTCCGCAAGTCTCTCGGCATTTGCTTTGGCGTTTGCGGGAGTCCCGCAAGTCTCCCGGTATTTACTTTGGCGTTTGCGGGGAGTTCCGCAAGTCTCTCGGCATTTGCTTTGGCGTTTGCGGGAGTCCCGCAAGTCTCCCGGCATTTGCTTTGGCGTTTGCGGGGAGTCCCGCAAGTGCTTCGGAGAACCTGTTGGCCGTTACAGCATGCTATCAATGACATTCTCAAAAGGGTATCTCATTCTTTTGTCGAACTCACGTTATCGTACAATCACCACTACAGGCTTCGGCCGATTGTATCGTACAATCGCCAAGAAAAAAAGAGAAAGGCACTGCGAAAAACAAGTTCCACAGCGCCTTCTCGATAACTGCTTGAGAGATGACTAAGAGGGTCTCTTAGAAGATGTATCCGAGGCCGAGGCCGACGACTTCTTTGAACTGTACGCGCGGGCCATGCTTCACGCCGTCCTTGTCGACGTAGCGGATGTCGTCGTCGTAGAGGAGGTAGGTGTTGGCCTTGAAGGTGAAGTATTTGTTGAGCTTCCAGTCGAGCGACATCTTCCAGTCCACGTCCACGTTGCCGAAGGTTTTGTAGGCCGAGGTGAGGAGGACTTCGGTGTTGAAGAGGACGTTTTCGGTGATCTTCTTCGAGTAGGTGCCCTTGACCAGGGCGCCGAACTCGGCCAGCACGCGGTCGCCCTTCTCGACGCCGTACGCGCCCTCGTCGGAGAGGCGGCGGTCGGAGACGAAGGTCATCTTTTCAGACACGGGCGAGATGAGCACCTTGAGGTCTTCGCGCGGGTGGGTGTAGGTCATACCGATGGATCCGAGCAGGTAGCCCGGGGCCATGAATTTGGAGATGTAGGCGGCGTCGTCCGTCACGGGATACTTGCTGTAGCCCTTGTTGAATTGCGACTTGAAGTTCAGCTCCGCCGCGTAGGCCCAGGTGGCTGAGGCCTTGTAGCCGAGGCGGGTGGCGAGGTCGATGTGGTCGTCGTTTTTGATCTGGTCGCTACCTTGATAGGTGAGGCCGTAGCCGAGGTCGGCTGAGTTGTCCCACATCCATCTATCCTTCGCGTAGTTCCATTTGCCTGCGAAGGCGGCGAGCACGGAGACGGAGTTTTCGCCGCCGGCGGCCCAGTTGGTGAAGGAGGTCTGCCCGAAGGTCAGCGAGGCGGCACCGCTGTGTGTCCAATACGAGGTGTCGCGCGGCGCGTCGTCCTGCGCCATGATCGAGGCCGTCGGGCTGAGGAGGGCGACGGCCGCAAGGAGGAATAGTTTCTTCATTGTTTCTGGTTTTTAATACGGCCGCAAAAGTAGGTTGCCGGATAAAGGGCGCCGGAAGTCAGCAGGTTCGTTTAAGTAAACTCCTCGATTAATAAGTCTTTCGGCGGGAATGCAGGGCGTGCAATGGTCGGAAAAATACGCTCCTTAACGTGAGTTCGACGTAAGAATGAGGTATCTTATCCTTGGAGAATGTCTTTCATAGTGCGCTGTAAAGGCCAAAATGCTTTTGGAAATGCTTGCACCGGCGGTGCAAACCTCAAAAACCTCTTTTTGTTTCTTGCACCGGTGGTGCAAACAGAAAAAACCACTTTTTGTCACTTGCACCATCGGTGCAAACGGAAAAAATTGCTTTTTGGCCCTTGCACCGGTGGTGCAAATCGCAAAAACCACTTTTTGGCCCTTGTACCGCCGGTGCAAGTATTTCTAAAAGCGTTTTGGCCATCGTGTGACTCCCGTAGAAGCTCTCTGCTGGCGTTATTCTTACATCGAACTCACGTTCCTTAACAGGGCCGTGGGGGGACGTTTATTGGAATCGCTCGCTGTGATTACCGGTCATGCCCTCGTAGCGCGAGCGGATGTATTGGATATCGGCTTCGGCGTCGCCGGTGGGGCGGAAAGTCTCCATAATGCCGACCTCCTTCCGCCCGTAGTCGATGTATCCCAGCTGGATGGGTACGCCGGCCTTGAGCGCGATGTAATAGAAGCCCCGCTTCCATTCGTCCACGCGTTTGCGTGTGCCTTCGGGCGTGATGGCTAGGCGGAAACGGTCGCGGCGGGCGAACTCTGCGGCCATCTGCTCCGTCATGGAGGTGTTGCGACTGCGATCGATCGGGACGCCACCGAGGGCGCGAAAGAAGAGGCCCAGCGGAAAGGCGAACCATTCCTTTTTCATCAAAAACGCGGCCTGCTTGCCAATGGCGAGATAAAACAGTTCGCCGATGATGAAATCCATATTGCTCGTGTGTGGCGCTACGCAGATCACGCACTTCGCCACCTCGTTACCTGCCGGCCCTACACGCCAGCCCATCAGGCCCAAAAGCCACTTACCAAGTCTCTTCTTCATGTTCTTTCTTTCCGTTTGATATACCATTTTGTCGGGCCAAAGGTAAGAGCCGCACGGGGACGCCACGGTATTTCCGGGCTTGATCCCCCAGGGGGCGCGAAGGATGCGACGCGCTCCCCGCAAAGATTTTTTACATCCCTAATATTTGGGATTGTGATGGTTTGGAGGCGCCTCTACTTTTGCCGCCGAAAGCCTTTCACTCCAAAGGGGCTTTCGGCAGAAGCAGCAGACATATAATTAAGAACAATGAATAAGGTCAAGATTGGGTTATTACTCGGGCTTATGGCTGGCGTCGCCACCGTGCCCGTAGAGGCGCAAGTGAATGCCTCGGACAGTGTGCAACATCACGTGCTGGGCAACCGATTGAGCGTCGGTGGATATGGCGAGATCGCCTATTCCCGCAATTTCTACAGCGACAATGTGTATCGCTACAGCGATGCCGCCAAGTACAAGAACGACCCCAGCCACGGGCGTTTCGATGTGCCGCACGCCGTCATCTATCTGAACTACAATTTCGGGAAAGGATGGACGATGGGCTCCGAGATCGAGTTCGAACACACCGGTACAGGTAGCGCTCAGGAAAAGGAATTTACCGAGGGCGGCGAGTGGGAGATGGAAGTCGAGAAAGGCGGCGAGGTGGAGCTGGAGCAGTTCTGGATCCAGAAGTCTTTCTCACGCGCCTTCAACATTCGCGCAGGCCATATTGTTGTGCCCATCGGCATGACAAACGCGCACCACGAGCCACTCCATTTCTTCACCGTCTATCGTCCCGAAGGCGAGGCCACGATCCTGCCTTGCACATGGCACGACACGGGAATCAGCTTCTGGGGCCGCACGGGACGCGTCCGGTATGAGGCGCAAGTGGTGGCTGGCCTCGACGCCTTTTTCTTCGATCGCGAAGGTTGGGTGAGTGGCGGCGCCGGATCGCCCTATGAGTTTAAGGTGGCCAACAAATACGGCTTCATCGGCCGACTTGACTATTACGCCTTCCCCGGGCTGCGCATCGGCCTGAGCGGATACTATGGCCGCGCCATGCACAACGCCTTCCCACACGATCTCGAGGGGAAGGACGCCAATGGTAACGTGAAGCGTTACGACAATGTGAAAGGCACCGTGGCCATCGGTGCGTTCGACTTCGCGTTTAACCGGTTCAACTGGATCGTCCGCGGTAACGCCGACTACGGTTACGTGGGCGACGCCGCTACGATCAGCACCATCAAACGCAACCTGACGGCCAACTCCGCCCCCTATAAGAAAACGCCCGTCGGCAAGAATGCCGTGGCCGTAGGCCTTGAAGCGGGCTACGATATTTTCTCGCAGGTGGCTCGGCTGCGCGCTGACGACCAGAAATTCTACCTCTTCGGACGGTACGAATACTATAACTCCTACATCCCCTCCAGCGATCAGCAGAAGTATGAGTACACCGGCAAGCAACGCCTGGCCGTGGGCTTCAACTACTTCCCCCTGCCGCAGATCGTGGTGAAGGGCGAATACTCCACCCGTCTGCTCAAGCAGCAATACAATAACGAACCCTCCATCTCCCTCGGAATTGCCTATGAGGGCTTCTTCCTCTGATCCGACATCGAGAGACGTGCCACGGAGGGCATAGCCCAGAGAGGGTACTACACACGCACACACGCATTCATCATTAATAATAGACACATGATTAAGAAGTATCTTAGAACGTCATTGCTCCTCACCGTAGGGGCAATGCTGACATGGGGATTCTCCTCATGCGAGAAAAACAATGATCCTATCGAGAAAGGGCTTACCGAGAAGCAGAAAGAGATGAGTCAGATCGCCAAGCAGTATGTGGATAACACGGTCAACCTGACTTACAAAAACCTCGCTGCTGAGACCTCTGAGCTCTACGACAAGCTCAAGGCTGCCAAGGAAAAGTTCCTCAAAGACCCCAAGAGCCTCACGCAGGCCGAGGTGGACGAGATCTGCAAAACGTTCATCAAGGCTCGTTCCAGCTACGAGCAGAGTGAGGCCTTCCTCTTTGGTGCCGCTACCGATTTCGGCGTAGATCCGCACATCGACACTTGGCCGCTCGACGTGGACGGTCTGGCTGCCGCCCTGACCAACAAGTACCAGCTGGAGAAGCTCGGCGGTGACGAAAACGACGCTATCGCCTACGCGGCCGGTAAGCTCGGACAGGAGTTGCTCGGCTTCCACGGCATCGAATTCGTGATCTTCCGCAACGGCAAGAACCGCACCGTCGCTGCGCTGCAAGCCAACGAGGACAACGAGGCTTTCACCGCCATCAAGGCCCAGGTGACAGGCGCCGAGGAGCTGACTTACGCCACGGCTGTGGCGGGCGACCTCCGCGACCGTTGCTACCAGCTCGAGGTGGCTTGGAACGCCAACGCGCCCAAGGCTCACAAGGATCGGGTGGAAGAGATCGAACTCCCGTCTTCGCGTAACGGAAAATCGTACACCGATGACCTGCTCGGCGCTACCAAAGCCGGCAGCGGCTACGCTACCTGGGAAGAGGTCATGACCACCATCCTCAAGGCCGGATGTGAGAACATCTGCGACGAGGTGGCCAACACCAAGATCGGCAATCCCTACTCGGGCAAGGACAAGAATTACATCGAGTCGCCCTACAGCCAGCGCTCCTTCATCGATTTCCACGACAACTTGATCAGTATCCAGAACTCGCTCTATGGCGGCATCAATGGCAATCGCAATGAGGCCCTCTCGATCATGGCCTTCATGAAGAAGTACGACGCAGCCCAGGCTTCTAAGCTCGAGAGCGATCTCAAGGCTGCCCTGAAGGCCCTCGAGGACTGCCAGACGCAGCTCAAGGGTGGCTTTGTGAGCAACATCTCCAATCCGCTCGTAGGCGAGGCGCAGAAGAAGATCCAAACCCTGGATGAAGATCTGAACAAGGCTGCCGAGTGGTTCTCGAAACAGTAACCCATCCGTAACGGAAAAACGAAAGACGAAAAACGCCACCGAGGCCATCTTGCCACAGTCAGCAGAGTCCACGGTTCGCGCTTAGCTTTTCGTCCTTAGTTCCCAAAGGGGCATCGGGGAGGCGGGTTCAGCCCCATCACTTCCCGATGCCCCTTCCTGTTATATCTACAAACAACGAAAAGGAATTTCAGTATGACACTCAAACACAACCTCACGCTTTCCGCGTTAGCCGCGCTCTGGCTCGTGTCCTTCGCTGCGTGCAGCGATGATCCGAAGCCCGAGCCCGAACCGAATGTCCCCGACGCCAATTTTGTCGGTCAAGCCGTCGGCAACTTCTCGGCCGACGAGTGGTATCCCGGAGGTCAACTGGGCACGACTGACAACGTCGTCAACGGATCCTATGCCGACGAGACACCCGCCGTAGAAGAGCAAGGTTTGATAGAGCTCTTCAACCTGGGCGAGGCTTTTGACGAGAGAAAGTATACGATCAGCACGCCGCCATTCAAAGGCTGGGGGCCAGCGGCTTCACGCAAGACCTGCTTCGACTGCCACATCCAGTATGGCGGTCACGGTATGCGCCAGACTCAGTTCCGCCCCGAGTATGGCAATGGCTACGTCATCCAGGTTTATTATCCCGACGCGCCGGGCAGTAACAACGGCAAACCCATCGAGCACATCACCAAGTTTACCCAGGTGATGGCCGCACACCCCTTCCTCCCGCCGGTTGACCCAGACCAGATCAAGATCGAATGGAAAACGGTGGCGGCGATGGAAAGCGGCCTGCCGATGACCTTCCCCGACGGCGAGAAATACGAACTCATCTACCCCGAAGTCACCGTTCCCCAGACCGCATTCAACACCTCGCCCCGGCCCTCAGGCTATGAGGTGCGGCTGCTGGTATCGCTCAGCTTCTCCGGTCTCGGACTCATCGATGCTATCCCGGACGACTCCATCATCGCCCAATATCGCCGCGAGGCTAAGTATGGCGTCGCCCTCAACCCCGTCATCTGGGACAAGGGAGCGAATCGTCTGACCGCCGAAGGTTACAGCGAGCTCAACGGAAAGAAGCGTGTCCGCCGCTTCAATTACGATCTCACCGAGGCGGCCTTGCTTGAGGACGCAGGCCTCTGGGACGAGCTGGGAGTCTCGCGGACGGACCTGCCGTGGATGTGCTCCACCAACGAATGGGCTAAGGCCATGGCCGAGAATCCGTCCGTCGTCGCGGGCATCAAAGCCAATCCCGCGTCGCCTTATTACGCCGACGGGACGGAGAAAGGCATCTCCAACGCCATTCGCATCCTCCTCTCGCCTGAGACCAACCAGTTCGACAACCCCATCCACAAGTTCGAGCCCGAGATGGAGGACGACAACTACTACGCCTTCGCCGTCTGGCATCGCGGTCTCTCCATCCCCCGCGCCCGCAACCTGAACACGAAAACCGTGCAGCGCGGCAAGGAGGTATTCATGCAGATCGGTTGCGCCAATTGCCACCGCCCGCAGTGGAAGACCGGCAGCGATGATAACATTTACTCGCCCAAACCGGTAAAGAATCGCAAGCTGCCGCGCTATCCCCACCAGACGATCTATCCTTACACCGACTTTGTTCAGCATCGCATGTTCATGGCGAACGACATCTTTAACTCGTGGTGCAGAACCCCGCCCCTCTGGGGTCGCGGACTCATGCGGGTGAACACAGGCGGCGAGGACCGCTTACACGACTGTCGCGCGCGTAACACCATCGAGGCCATCATGTGGCACGCCTACAGCAAGAAGAGCGATGCCTATCGTACGGTCGAAAAGTTCTACCATTTGCCGAAGGCAGACCGCGACGCCGTGGTGGCATTCGTGAACGCGATATGATTCATCACTTTTCATAGCTTCCTTATCTCACCGATAGGGACACGCAAAGGCCGAGGAAGACTCTCTTCCTCGGCCTTTTTTTCATTCCCGCGCCGCGATACATTCTCCGCCTTGATAAATACGTAATTCATTTTTTCAGCATGAATCTTATACCCGTCAAGGATCAGATTCGCCATGAAACATGCTGCCATTTCCTCGACAGATTTTCGAGTCTTGGTGTAGGGGCGTATGGCATACGCCCCACAAACGCCTCCGCATGGGGGCGAATGACAGATAAACCCGATACATTTTGGGGTGTATGTCTTTGCGACCAACCCCACCTCGGCGAGAAACTCTTAAAATTTGTATGGATGCACGCAAAACCCGGCGAGGATTGGATGAAAATGGCCATATTCACAGAAAACCCGGCGAGGATTGGATGAAAATGGCCATATCCACCGAAAACCCGGCGAGGATTGGATGAAAATGGCCATATTCACCGAAAACCCGGCGGGGATTGGACAAAAATGGCCATATCCATCGAAAACCCGGCGAGGATTGGACGAAAATGGCCATATCTATCGAAAACCCGGCGAGGATTGGACGAAAATGGCCATATCCACCGAAAACCCGGCGAGGATTGGATGAAAATGGCCATATCTATCGAAAACCCGGCAAGGATTGGATGAATATGGCCATATTCACCGAAAACCCGGCGAGGATTGGACGAAAATGGCCATATCCACCGAAAACCCGGCGAGGATTGGATGAAAATGGCCATATCTACCGAAAACCCGGCGGGGATTGGATTCAATATGGATACAGCTATCGAATCCTCGCCGGGAATAGAATTCCATACGTTTTCGAGAATCCTATTTTGGGCGAGGATGGGATTCGTGTACCCACATGCGGGGCTATACCTATTCTATATAGGTGGGCAGATGGCCCGGACTGGGGTAAACGTATCAAGACAAGAAAGCCGGGCGACACGCGGAATGAGATCCGCAGTGTGCGTCCGGCAGTCTTTCACGCTTCGCTTTCCGTCCTTAGCTCATTCGCCTTCGCCGTCGTACTGCTGAAAGAGAAAATCGTTGTAGGGGAAACGGGTGATATGGATGGCTTTGACGTGCTCGTAGAGGAGCGACTTGAGGGCGGCGATGTTGGTCCGATCGCGGGCGGAGATGAAGATGCAGCTGCCGGGGCGACGGCTCATCCAGGTCTCGCGAAGCTCGGAGAGGGGGATGTTTTCGCGCTCGCGGGGCGTGAGATCATCCTCGTCCTTGGGGACAAACGAAAACGCGTCGATCTTATTAAAGACCGTGATGATGGGCTTGTCGGCGCAACCGATGTCTGCCAGGGTGCGCTCTACGACTTCGATCTGCTCCTCAAAAGTAGGGTGGGAAATGTCCACGACATGCACCAAAAGATCGGCTTCGCGAACCTCGTCGAGGGTGGACTTGAACGACTCGACGAGTTCGGTAGGCAACTTGCGGATGAAGCCCACCGTATCGGAGAGGAGGAAGGGCAGGTTGTCGATGATCACCTTGCGCACGGTGGTGTCGAGGGTGGCGAAGAGCTTGTTTTCGGCAAACACGTCGCTTTTACCAAGCAAGTTCATGAGGGTCGACTTGCCCACGTTGGTATAACCTACGAGCGCCACGCGGACCATCTTGCCCCGGTTGCGCCGCTGAGTGGCCTTCTGCCGGTCTATCTCTTCCAGCTCACGTTTGAGCTTGGAGATGCGGTCGAGAATGATGCGCCGGTCGGTTTCGAGCTGCGTCTCGCCCGGCCCACGCATACCCACGCCGCCTCGCTGACGCTCCAGGTGCGTCCATAGGCGCGTCAGACGGGGAAGCATATAGCGGTACTGCGCCAGCTCGACTTGCGTCTTGGCGTGGGCCGTCTGCGCGCGCTTGGCAAAGATGTCGAGGATGAGATTCGTGCGGTCCAGGATGCGCACCTTGAGTTCCTTTTCGATATTTCGTAGCTGCTTGGCCGAGAGCTCGTCGTCAAAGACCACGATGCCTATCTCGTTCTCAGCCACATACTCGCCAATCTGTTGCAACTTACCCGACCCGACGAAGGTTACGGCATGCGGCTTGTCGGCCTTCTGGGTGAAGCGTCGGACAGGCTCAATCCCGGCCGTTTCGGCCAGGAAGGCCAGCTCGTCTAAGTATTCCTTGACCTGCGCCTCACTCTGCTCGGGGGTGACTAACCCCACCAGGACGGCGCGCTCGGTCTGCTCTTGGGTGATAATGAATTCTTTCATACGGCTGCAAAGGTAGGGGGGAATGGCTAACTAAAATCGAAAAATAGATCCAAGGCTCGAGGCTGGGCGTTTCCGAAACGTGACGGGGCAAACTTCGCCGGCGGCCGCAGCCGCCCTTCCCTTGATGGAAGAAAAGAAGGCAAAAGAAGATCAAGTCCTCTGCCGAGGCCGGGGAAGCTGGCCGGCGGCATGGACTTACTGATTCGTGCTTGTATAGAGAAGGTGAAAAACGTATGGATTCCTAATTGGATCACAGAAATGATTGCCCCCTCCTGCCGGTAGGGTAGGGGCGTATCGAATACGCCCTCCTAACGCCCCAGCATGGGGCGAATGACTTCGTTGGAGATGCACCTAACTCCCAGCATGAGGCGAACGACTCGGCCAAAGACGCCTCGAACGGCCCCTTACGGGTCCGTCGGGAGGGCGTATTCGATACGCCCCTACAGCCTACCGGCCGGAGGCGCTTTTTCTTATGGTTGATTGGGGTGGATCGAAAAACCTGACGGGGGAAGGACAGCCGACGTCATGGACTTACCGATTCTTGCCGGCATAGGGGAGGCGGAGTACGTATGGATTCCTATTTGTTTCAAGGGATTGAAGGCCTTCTCCTGCCGGCAGGGTAGGGGCGTATGGCATACGCCCTCCGAACGCCCCGGGTACGGGGCGAACGATTTCGTTAGGTATGCACCTAACGGCCCCTTTGGGCCCGCCTTGGGGGCGTATTCAATACGCCCCTACAGCCTACCGGCAGGAGGCGTTTTTTCTTATGGTCGATTGGAGGGGATCGAAAAACGTGACGGGGCAAACTTCGCCGGCGGCCGCAGCCGCCCTTCGCTCGATAAAAATTCAGAAGGGGTAGCCGAGGGCTAAGTGGAACCCGAGGGCGTCGCGTAGGTTGGGGGCGTTGAGATAGCCGCGCCGACCGGTGTCGTAGGGGAAGTGGAGGGCGTAACCGATGTCGAAACGGAAGACGAGGAGGTTGATGTCGTAACGAAAGCCTATGCCGGTGCCGGTGGCGAGGTCGGTGAGGAGGTGTCTCCACGCGAACTGTCCGCCGGGACGCGCGGGGTCGTCGCGCAGCAGCCACACGTTGCCGACGTCGAGGAAGACGGCGCCGGCCAGGTCGCCCACGATGCGGAAACGATACTCGGCGTTGGCCTCCAGCTTGATGTCGCCAATCTGATCAATGTAGGCGTACGGGTCATTCTTATCCGGGGCGAAGTGGCCAGGGCCGACGCTGCGGATGGTGAAGGCGCGGATGCTGTTGGCGCCGCCGACGTAGAACTGCTCGCTGTACGGGGCTTCCGAGGCATTGCCGTAGCTGTAGATGATGCCGCCGCCGATGCGGAAGGCGAGGCGCTGATGGCGATCTATGTAATGATTGTAGCGAAGCTCAGTGGTCATCTTCAGGAACTGCGAATACGGGTTCTTGAAGACAGTCTTGCCCTTCTCGTCCCACCGTCGCCCGAAGAGGAGGTTAGTGGCTGAGAGCAGGTTACCGGCCTCTGCGATCGAAAAATGCCAGCGCGTCTTGCTGCGCTCCTCACGCACGGTGGAGTTGTCGAGCGTGTAGGTGTACTCTACGACGGGAATAAATTGATCCTGAAGGCTCTGGCGAATGGATGGGTTTCTTGAGGTGATGCTGTCAAAGGCGGCCGTGGTGCCTATGAGCCGCGAGTAAGTGAGGCGTAGCGGCGTGAACGTGTGTCGGCGGATGGGGTTGGGAACGAAGTCGTACGAGAGACTGCCACTGAAACTGAGCTGGTTGAAGAATCGCGCACGGTT
Source organism: Tannerella serpentiformis (assembly GCF_003033925.1). Classification (NCBI taxonomy): domain Bacteria; kingdom Pseudomonadati; phylum Bacteroidota; class Bacteroidia; order Bacteroidales; family Tannerellaceae; genus Tannerella; species Tannerella serpentiformis. The sequence goes on along the minus strand of NZ_CP028365.1, from coordinate 84,084 downwards.
CATGACTGTCGCCTGCGCCTCGAGGCGGGTGGTAGCGATCAGATCCCGGTCTTTGTGACCAAATTTCGGTAAGACGAGGCGGGGGAAGGTCAGCGAGCCGCGTGCGCCGATCTCGTAGTTGTTCACCAGCCCCGTATGCCCGGCGGTGCGCGCACCCGTCTGCCACTCGTACGAGCCAAACACAGTGGCGGAGAGATTCTCGCCGCCGCGGAAGAGGTTCATCCGGGTCAGGGCCAGATTGAACCCAGGCCCGGCATAGTGATTATCGTTGAGGGTACCCTTGACCTCGAGGCGACTATTGAGCGGATAGTCGTAGGTGGCACGGATGCGCAGGTTCATGGTGTCGCACGTGGCGGAGGTGTCGGTGGGCGTGTATTGCATATCCACAAAGCGGAAGGTGCGCAGCTTGTTCATCGCCGCCAGCGTCTCCTCCTGAGCGGCGAGGCTATAGCGGTCGCCACGCTCATAGCGCAAGGCATTGAAGAGGACGTGGGGGCGGAGGCGCAGCCTGCCCTCGTAATGAATGGTGACGGGGCCGTAGGTGAGGCTATCCGTTGGCTCCTCGCCGTCGTAACCGATCAGGCGGATGGCTGTGCGTCCCAAGAACCACGGCTTACGGATGAAGTCGCGGGGAATGTCGCGCCGGACACGTACGCGTAGGTCTACGAGGTGGTCTCCCTTCGTCGAGTCGGCTTGCACCTCGATGTACTCCGGTCGGAAGTAATAATAGCCGTTGTTACGCATGATGGTGGCGATGCGCTGGCGTTCCGCTTCGAGGCGATCGAGGGTGAAGAGATCGCCTCGGTGAAGCAGACGCTCTTCGTCGCGCCACTTGATGGTGGTATCGCTCCGATCTTGCATGCGACGAAAGCGGACAGAGTCGATCACGTAAGGCTCGCCCAGGGTGACGAGGTATCGCACCCGGGCTTTGAGCGAATCCTTGTGGTCGGGGATGATCTCATAGCGGGCCGCGCCGCGGAAGAAACCGTTTTCGTGGAGTACGTTCTGCGCTGCCAGCGCCCGGTTGGCGGGCTTTACGGTGGTTAGCGTCACCGGCCGCGCCGCGAGCCATCGGTACATCCACTGGTGGAAGCGCCCCTTTTTCCCGACGTGGGCGTTATAGACCCAGAGCCCGATAGGCAGCGGCGTGCGTGTGGTGGAACTGCCTAGGAGGGCGTTATTCGGCGCATAGGCCAGAGCCTCTTCCACCTTGCCCATCACCTCGTCCGCGCCGCGGTGGCGCTGATTGGCGGGGTCGTTGACTACGATGCGCTCGATGCCGGTGTAGAGCACTTCGCCCGGAGGAAGCATTTTCGTCGTGGAGCAGGATGCGCTGAGCAGAAGAACAAAGAAAAAAAGGGGGAGGAGGGGGGAGTGGTTCGGCTTCATCTTTCTTTTTTAGTCGTTAGGGGAAGGGTCGGCGTTCCGACGCGTCGTATCCTCGGCGGGAGCGCCTTCGGTGGAGTCCGTTTCCGTCTCGTCCGTATCGGGTGCGGCGGGCTCGGGCTCGGTCACTACCGTGCGATTGCGACGTTTGCGGAAGTCGAAGAGGTCGGCCAAGCGCTTCACCTTACGTCGGAAGATGGCGCTCAGGCCCGTCTTGCGGATCTCGCCCTCGAAGAGATTCTCATAGTCCGTCTGATTGTACACCTTGACGAAGCGCGAACCGTCGGCGTCGAGGCGATACTCCAGCGAGGCCTCGTCGAGATAGAGCCGGTTGCCCATCACGGGATCGTTGGTCGAGTAACGCATACCGAGGGTGGTGTAAATGCGCTCCTTGAGGAAGCCCATATAGAAGCGACCGAGGTAATCGATACGCCGACCCTTGCCGTCGGTGCCGTCGTAGGTGTTTACGTCGAACGAGAAGGGGACGTCGCCGCCCAAGCTGCCGAGCATGTTGTTGATCTCGCGTTGGAGTAGGCTGCTGATGGCCGTCCCCACATCCAGATGCTCGTTGCCAGTGCCGCTCTGGGCCAGATAGACACCCGTGACAAGGAGACCGATGGCCTGCTTGCTGCGCTCCTCTTCGCCCATGGCGGCCAGCTGCGTCTGCACGGTGCCATTCTTAGGCGCCTCGAGGATGAACTTGAGGGCGATGTTGCGCAGCTGCTGCCTGACCTGTAAGCCTACGTTGAAGTCCACCATCTGCGAACGCCCGTCGAGGTTGACAGTCGACCGCTGTCGGGTGAGGGCCGTCAGGTTGAGGTAAGGATTCATCAAGTCGCCCTGCCACTCTACGTAGCTGCCGTCTTGAATCGTGAAGTCCGTCAGCGGGATCACGGGGATGCTGTAGCGAATCAATCCGCCAGAGAGGGTGTATCGCCCACTCATGTTCATATCCCCGAGCGGGGTGTAATGGAACGACAGATCGCCGCCGCCACGCAGCTCGATACGGTTGGAGCGTTCGCCGGCGCCGCCCATATCCACCTTTAGGCGCGCCGTGGGATCCACGCGCAGCGTAAGCTGGGCGTCCAGTCCGCCTATCGAACTCGTACGCGCAGCGTTCTGCCGTTCTATGTCACGAATGCGTTGCGGGACGGTGTCGGAGAAGTAGGTGAAGGAGACCAGCCCGGCGAAGTTGTCTTGCAGCTCGTCGTTGGCGTCGAGCATGACATACGTGACGTTCGTACCACTGCGCACGTGCACGCCACCGCGCACCTTGAGCACGCGCAGTGGGCCGCGAGCCGTGAGATTCAGATCGATGGGCAGCCGACCGTAGAGCATGGCTCCGGGTGCGCCGTCGGGGGCGTCGATGAGTAGCATGTCTTGCGCCAGCAGTCGCAAGTCTGCCGTTTCCTTCATCGACTTGCTGAAGTCCACCGTGCCACTGATCACGAACGGATTGCCGCCCGTGGTGTAGATGCCATATTTGGTGAGGCGCAGCTTACTGTCCTTGATGTCCACCTCCTGATCGTCGAAGCGGAAGCGCGTGCCTACAGCCCTTACGTACATCGAGGTCGAGTCGAGCTGCAAATAGCCGTTCCAAATCGGACCCCGATCGCGACTTTCTAACGTCAACCGGCCACGCAACACGCCCTGCATATCTAAGGCACCGCCGAAGAAGGGGTTCAGCTCATTAAGAGGGATCCGATCGAACTGCATCGTGCCGTCTATCATGCCCTGCGCCTGTTTCTGTTGCGGCTGCCGATAGAAGGCGGAGACTGTCGCCAGTTCCGACTCGTTGTGGTAGAAGTGGGCGTCGAAGCGGTGGCGATTGTTGTCGAGGGGCAGGTAGACACCGTTGAGCAGGAGTTCGCCGACAGGCTGTCCGCGGAAGATGAGGTTGTCGATGTTCGCGTCGGCAGCAATGAGGAATGACACGTCGGAGGGCACGTAGCGCAGAGCCACATTGACCCGCCCCTGCATATCCGGGATAGCGGCGAAGCGCGACAGTTGCTGGAGATCGAGTTGGTTGATCTCGACAGCCAGCTCTGTAGAGTCCTCACTGGAGTGCATCCATAGCGCGGCATTCTCAGGTCCGGTCAACTTCAGATCGGCGGAGATGCTCTTTAGGCTGCGCATCTCCACGTAGTTCTCGGGGTTCAGCTTGAATGGCATGAAGGCCAGCACAGGCTCGTCGGGGATGAAGTGGAAGCGGTATGCCTTGCCACGCTGTTCGGCCTGCACGCCAAGTTGGAGGCCCGTCTCGCCACGACTGTCACGATAGAGTGCGTTGACTTCTGCCACACCGTTTAAGAGGTGGCCGCGCAGCCCGGCGGTGAAGGCGTCTTGTCCGCGAAAGCGGTTCTTGATCACGTCGACAGCGTAAGTCAGGCCCTCGATCGAATCGTGGCGGATGTCGAGGCAGATGGTGTCGAGCCGCATCGTATCCTTCATCACGGAGAGCAGCAGGGCGTTGGCTTGTAGCCCGTCGACGGGTGAGGTGGAGGCATGGACGGTGAGCCGATCGAAGAAGATGTTCTGCTCCTGAAGGTAGTTGTAGAGCGGATTGTCTTGCGCGGCCTCCAGCTGTATGTTGAGCGTGGGCAGGAGCGGCGTGAGGCGTTCGATATGGGCGGCGCTGTCGTGCTCCATCAGTCTGCGGAAGACGTCGGATACATTTCCGAGGCGTTGGAGGAGCGTGGGCGCGTCAGCGTTGCCGGTGGCAATTAGCCCCATGTCGCCGGCGTGGAAGGAGAGGCGTGTCGTGTCGTCATCGCTGACGGCGTGTAGGGTGAGCATCTTCGGGCGATAGATCTGCTGGTCCGTGGTGATGGCCCAGTTGCCCAGGGTGAGGTCTAACCGATGGCGCCGCTTGAGGTCGGTCTCCATCTCGGAGAAGAGTTGGAAAGAGCCGGAGAGCGGATCCTTTGTCAGCTTGAGCCCCATCAGATCGAGCGTATCCATGTCGATGGCCACCACGCCTGCCATGCGGTCGCGCCGGACGACACCGTCCAGCATGACCTTACCTTTTATATAAGGCGACTCGCTGTTCAGCGTGGCCTGCGCTTGATGGTTGAGCAATGAACCGTCGAGCGAGAGGCCGGAGAGGCGATAGGATCCGTAATGCACATCGGCCACGGAACCGCGCAGGGTGATGCGTGTGCGGGGTGAAAAGATGTCCGTGCCTCGCCCTTCGGCGTGCAGCACGGCCGTGAGTCGGTAGAGCGAATCCTGCGGCAGGAAGTGCACCGGCCGGAGGCTGTCTACGCGCACATCGACGGCGTACTCGTTTCGCAGCGAGTGGTAGCGGCCCGTCAGCTCGATGCGTCCGCCCGACTCCTCAGCTTTCAATCGCCCTTGGTATTCGCTCCCTTTGAGCGACGCCTCCAACTCCACCCGCATACGTTCAGGCATCCGTACCCGTCCACCCGAAATCTCCGGGATCCAACGGCTGAGGTACTGTCGGCTTTCGGTCTGTAGCCTTAGGTTGATCTGCCCCGTGCGTCGCCGCTCGTCCATGACATGCTCAGCCGATCCGTAGGCTTCAAACGTGAAGGCACCGGGCAAACCACCCATCAGATCGTGCACCCGCATCCGCTCTAAGTTGCCCTCCACCAGTCCCGAGAGATACAGCAACGAGTCCGGCAGCGCCCGCATCAGTCGCGGCCCCTGTTCGCCCATGGCCGTCAGCACGTCCTGCCCATCAATACCCGCCGACCATTCCGCCTGAAGATCGGCCGTCGGTCTATCCGACAGCGCGGCCCACGGCACATGCGCTTGCAGGTCGATCCACGAACGCGTCGTCCGCAGCATGCCCTCCGAGACGGAGACCCCCGTGCTATCCAGATGCACATAAGCCGACAGCGATTCCACCGAAAGCCCTGACCGTTCGTCGAGCGACGCCTCACGAAGCGCCACGCGCAGGTCGCCCGCATGGTAGCGCACGGAGTCGGCCAGCAGGCGGATGTTTGAGGCAGAGATATGTTGCGGATCGAGGCCCACGGTGCGTGGCCGCTCACTGCCATCGTAGGCCGCATAGGCGCCGCGGATGTCAAGCCGTCCGGCCGCGTAACGCTGTGCCTCCAAGTTGGCCGATACGCCCGTCACGCGTGCATCGCCCAGGTAAGTCGTTACCCCGAGCGTATCCTTAGGCATGCGCAGGGTGAAGCCTACGCGCTGTAGGTCGAGTCGTTCGGCCGTGATCCGCCAGCGGTTGACGGTCGTGTCGGTCGTGTCCGAGGGGGGGATTGAGTCGATCACCAGCGCCACCTCCACATCAGCCAGCAGTACGTTGTCGAGCTTCAGCTCCTCCTTCTTGGCCCAAAGACCAACGTCGGCCGTAGCCAGTCGCCCGAATGTGCCGTCCAAGTGCATGCCCTCGATCAGCCCTTTGCTGTGCACCAGCGCACTGTCCAACTGTAGCTCTGAGACGAATACCTCGCCCCGCAGCAGGGGCCACGGCCGCACGCTGACGGAGAGCCCGCGCACGTTGAGCAGCGTGTCGCACACTGAGTCGCGCACCGAGACGTCGCGCAGCGTGAGGTCTAACGGATACGACAGTCGCACATGCCCCACGGTGATCTCCATGCCGACGCGCTCAGATACGTGCCGCAGCACGACCTTCAGCACCGCATTCTGCACCGGTGGCACATAGAGCAACACGGCACCCACCGCCACCGCCCCCACGGGCGCCAGCAGGCATGTCTTGACTGTGCGTTTGATCCATTTAGCCATCGTGTTCGATCCGTCTGTTTATTACGGCGGGCAAAAATATGGGAAATACCACCCGCGCCCCCCTCGGTGTGCAGTAAGATGCCAATCCGTTTCTGATTGAGGGGCATTTGCTACCAAGGGTAACGAATCAGAATCTGATTAAGGGGCGTTTGCTGCCAAGGGTTGCGAATCAGAATCTGATCGGGAGTTGTTTGCTGCCAAGGGTTGCGAACCAGAATCTGATTGGGAGGTGTTTGCTGCCAAGAGTAGCGAATCAGAATCTGATTGAGGGGCGTTTGCTGTCAGGGATAGCGAATCAGAATCTGATCGAGGGGCGTTTGCAGCCAAGGGTAGCGAATCAGAATCTGATTGAGGGGCATTTGCTGCCAAGGGTAGCAAATCAGAATCTGATTGAGGGGCATTTGCTATGAGAGGTTATGAATCCCCCCTATTTATCCGTGCTTATTTTTGCGACCGGCTTTTACACCACAACATTTATACGATGATGAAGAGAGAAAAGAGTCACGGCACACGCCTCTTTGACGCCATCCGGACACGCTTCGGGCGGCACGACCGCGAACAGGACAGAGAGGTGGAGGAGGATCTCCTCAAGGCGGTCTATGAGCTAGGCGGACGCATCGCGGCCGACGAGGTGCAGCGCGTGGGCGAGTCGCTCGGGGCGGACGCGGATCGTACGGCGTCCGCTGTTGGCCGACTGGCCTTGCGGGGCGAGCTGACGATGGGCGACGAGCTACAACTGACCGACGCCGGCCGTGAGCACGCCCTCCGAATCGTTCGTGCACATCGCATCTATGAGCAGTATCTGGCCGAGCATTCGGGCTATGCGCCGGCGGAATGGCACGAGCGCGCGCACCGAATGGAGCACCGCATCAGTGACGCCGAGCAGGAGCGCATCGTCTCGCTGCTGCGCAACCCGTCGTTCGATCCGCACGGCGACCCCATCCCTACGCGCTCGCTGGAGGTGGCCGACCGTGGCGACGACGACCGTGCGCTCCGGGCCCGCAGCTGGTGGCGCGTCACGCACGTGGAGGACGACGACCGCGCCCTCTTCACCCTCATCGACGACCTCGGACTGACGAAGGACTCCGTGCTCTTCATCACCGACGTGACACCGGAGGGCTTCACCTTCATGTACGAAGGCGAGCGTTTCGCCCTGCCTGCGGCGGCCCACGCGGCGCTCAACATGGAGCCGATGACGGACGACGAGGTGCGTCGCAGTCCCGAGGCTGATGCCCGACGGCTGACCCGACTCGAGGCGGGCGTCACGGCGCGTATCGTGGGCCTTTCGCCCTCCTGTCGCGGCGCCCTCCGCCGCCGTCTGCTCGACCTTGGTTTCGTGCGTGGCAGCACAGTGAGCATCGATCTCGTCAGTCCGATGGGCAACCCCGTGGCCTACGCCGTGCGCGGGACAGCCATCGCCCTGCGCCACGATCAGGCGCGCTACATCCTAATCGGTACCGGCTCCTCTCAGCCGTCTTTTCCCCATATCCCACAACCCCAATGAATCAGACAACAAACACTGCCTCACCCTGCGCCACCTGTCCCAAGGCGGCGCCTATGCACGGTCTGGAGCGACGCGGTGCGCAGGCCGACGGCGAGCGCTTCGTCGTGGCCCTGGCCGGCAATCCGAATACGGGCAAGAGCACCGTCTTCAATGCCCTGACCGGACTCAAGCAACACACGGGTAACTGGCCCGGCAAGACGGTCGGCAAGGCCGAAGGCTTCTTCGGCTACGGTGGCGACACGTATCGCATCGTCGACCTGCCCGGCACGTACTCGCTCGCCTCCACGTCGGAGGATGAAGAGATCGCCCGCGACTTTATCCTCTTTGGCAAGCCCGACGTGACTGTCATGGTGGCCGACGCCACACGCCTGGAGCGCAACATGAACCTCATCCTGCAAGTGCTACAGATCACGGATCGCGCTGTGCTTTGCGTCAACCTGCTCGACGAGGCCGAGCGCAACCACATCCATATCGACCTCAACGCCCTCTCGCGACGGCTCGGCATCCCCGTGGCGGGTTGCTCGGCGCGGTCGGGCAAGGGCATCGACCGCCTGCTGGAGATGATGCACGAGGTGGCCACGGGCGCCTACGTCTGCCGGCCACACCGCGCCACGAACTTGCCGCCCGCCACGGCGGATCATATCCGCGTCTTGACCGAGGCCGTGGCCCGTGTGCACCCCAACTTATCGAACGCCGAATGGATCGCCTTCCGACTCGTCGAGCAGGATCCGAGCGTGCGCCAACGCTTCGGCAACGACGAGCTGAACGCGCTGGCCGAAAACATCCACCTCCAGATCAGCAACAACTTTCACGACCAATGGATGGAGGATATCTATGCCCAGGCTGAGGCGATCTGTCGCGACGTCGTGACGCAGGGCAACCGCCGCGGCCGACTGCCGATGGACGTGCGGCTGGATCGCATCTTGACGCATCGCGTGTGGGGTTTCCCAATCATGGTCGCGCTGCTCTCGGGCGTCTTTTGGATGACGATCGTGGGCTCGAACTACCCGTCGTCGTGGCTGAGCGACCTGCTCGTGGGGCTGATTCACCCGGCCCTGCGCGGCCTTTTCGTGGGCTTCGGTGCGCCGGCGTGGGTCACGGGGCTGCTGGTCGACGGCGTCTACCTCTCCACTGCATGGGTTGTCTCCGTCATGCTGCCGCCGATGGCCATCTTTTTCCCGCTCTTCACGCTGCTGGAGGACTTCGGCTATCTGCCCCGCGTGGCCTTCAATCTCGACGAACTCTTTCGCCGAGCCGGGGCACATGGCAAGCAGGCGCTGACGATGAGCATGGGCTTCGGCTGCAATGCTGCGGGCGTCGTCTCCACGCGCATCATCGACAGTACGCGCGAGCGACTGATCGCCATTATCACGAACAACTTCTCGCTCTGCAACGGGCGTTGGCCGACGCAGATCTTGCTGGCCACGCTCTTCGTGGGTGCCGCCGTACCGGCGCGTTACAGCGGGATCGTCTCGCTGGTGGCCGTCATGGGCGTCGTCTTTCTGGGCGTGACGCTCATGTTCGGCAGCTCGTGGGTGCTCTCGCGCACACTGCTCCGCGGCGAAGTCTCTACCTTCCACCTCGAGCTGCCGCCATACCGCCCGCCCCGCTTCTGGAGCACCATCTATACGTCCATCATCGACCGCACGCTGATCGTGCTTTGGCGAGCCCTCGTCTTTGCGGCACCCGCGGGCGCCGTCATCTGGCTCTGTTGCAACCTCACGGTGGGCGGTGTGAGCATCGCCGCGCATCTGATCCATTGGCTGAGCACACCGGGGTGGATCATGGGGCTGAACGGAGTCATCCTGCTCGCGTACATCTTAGCCATCCCCGCCAACGAGATCGTGATACCTACGGTGCTTATGCTGACGCTGCTTGTGCTTGGGCAGAGCGACGCGGGCGCAGCGGGTGTGCTGATGGAAGGCGGAGACGCAGAGACGAAGCAGATCCTCTTGGCTGGCGGATGGAACCTCTTGACGGCCGTCTGCCTCATGCTCTTCTGCCTCATGCATCACCCGTGCAGCACGACGATCTACACCATTTATAAGGAGACCCACAGCGCGAAATGGACCGCCGTGGCCACCCTTCTCCCCCTTGTGCTGGGCATCATCGTCACATCGATTGTCGCCTTCATCTGGCGCATGGTCGCTGGGTAAGAATAAGAAGTTGTATCCGCCAGTGAAGTTTGGCCGAAAGATGGCCGGCACCCCTGCTCCCCCACTCGAAACTCGTAACTAACAACATACATGAACGTAAAAACAATCAACCTCAAGGGCACACTGCGCTCACTCGACGTGCCCCTTATCATGGGTATCCTAAACGCCACGCCGGACTCCTTCTACGCCGGCAGCCGACAGCAAGACGAAGCCGCCGTAGTGCGGCGTATTGAGGCCATCCTCAACGAGGGTGGCACACTCATCGATGTCGGCGGATACTCCTCCCGACCCGACGCCGACGACGTTAGCGAGGCCGACGAGTGGGCACGGCTTGAGCCCGTCCTCCGCCGCCTCATGCGCGATTACCCCGATGTGCCCGTCTCCGTCGACACCTTCCGCTCGGCCATCGCCCGGCGGGCCGTCGAGGAATACGGCGCGGCCATGATCAACGACATCTCCGGCGGCTCGCTCGACGAACAGATGTATGCTACGGTCGCCACGCTGGGCGTCCCCTACGTCCTCATGCACATGCGCGGCACGCCTCGTACCATGCAGCAATTCACGGACTACGACGACGTGGTGGAGGCCGTCATGATGTATTTCGCTTCCGAGCTGCGCACGCTGCGCCGATTGGGCGTGGCCGACATCCTCCTCGATCCCGGCTTCGGCTTTGCCAAGACCTTAGAGCAGAACTATACGCTCATGCGTGCCCTCAGCGAGTTTGCCGACCGCTTTGAGGAGCCGCTGCTCGTCGGCATATCGCGCAAGAGCATGATCTACCGCCTGCTTGGCGGCACGCCCGACGACAGCCTCAACGGCACCACCGTGCTCAACACCTACGCCCTCATGCATGGCGCCTCTGTCCTTCGTGTGCACGATGTCCGCGCCGCCGTCGAGGCCGTTCGCATCACCCGCCAACTGATCCCTTCGGAATAATTCCCCTCAAAAAAACTCCCCTATAATGATATCCTTCGGCATCAAAGACGCGCTCGACGTCCTGCTGGTAGCCTTCTTTACCTACCAGATCTATAAGCTGATGAAAAGCTCCGGCACACTGCCCGTCTTCAGCGGCATTGTCTCCGTGGTCATCGTTTGGCTGATCGTCTCGCAAGTGCTTGAGATGCGCCTCATGGGCGCCATCCTCGATCGTTTCATCAGCGTCGGTTTCATTGTGCTTGTGGTACTCTTTCAAGACGACATCCGCCGCTTCCTCGTCACCCTTGGGTCGAACCCCGGTTGGCGCTTCGTAGCCAAACTCTTCTCGCGTCGCACAACAGACACCAAGGAGCAGAACTACATCGCCCCCGTTGTCTTGGCCTGTATGAACATGGCCCGTAAGAAGACCGGCGCCCTGATCGTCATCCGCCGCGAGATGGATCTTTCGGACTACGCCAAGACGGGCGAAATGTTTATGGCCGACATCAATGCGCGCCTCATCGAAAACATCTTCTTCAAGAATAGCCCCCTGCACGACGGAGCCATGATCATCAGCGACGGCCGGATCATTGCCGCGGGCTGCATCCTGCCCGTAGCCAAAAACGTGAGCCTGCCCAAGGAGATGGGCCTCCGTCACCGCTCCGGGCTGGGCATGTCGAAAGAGACGGACGCGCTGATCATCATCGTTTCCGAGGAGCGCGGCACGATAGCCGTCGCTCACAACGGCCAGATCGCCGCCAACGTTTCGGCCGAAGATCTGCGGCAAATCCTGGCCGGCGAGCGGGACGTGTAACTGGCTTCATGCCGCATGAAGAGGCCGAAAAGTTTTAGGCGCTCCAATTAACGTGAGTTCGATGTAGGCCATACTACGATTTCCTGAGGAAATGAGTGAGTAAGTGAGTGGCCGATTTCCTGAGGAAATGAGTGAGCAAGTGAGCTGCCGATTTCCTGAGGAAATGAGCCGAAAAGTTTTGTGGCGGCCGATTTCCTGAGGAAATGAGCCGAAAAAGTTTGTGGCGGCCGATTTCCTGAGGAAATGAGCTGAAAAAGTTTTGTGGCGGCCGATTTCCTGAGGAAATGAGCCGAAACAGTTTTGTGGCGGCCGATTTCCTGAGGAAATGAGCTGAAAAAGTTTGTGGCGAGCGATTTCCTGAGGAAATGAGCCGAAAAAGTTTTGTGGCGGCCGATTTCCTGAGGAAATGGGCTGAAAAAGTTTGTGGCGGCCGATTCCTCAAGGAAATGAGCCGAAAAAGTTTGTGGCGAGCGATTCCTCAAGGAAATGAGCCGAAAAAGTTTGTGGCAGGCGGCCCTTGTTTTTACCATCAAAAACGCGGATTGCTCTTTACCGATAGAAAAACTTGTCCTCCCCACCTGTAGCATTTTCGCTGCGGGTGCGTTAAGGGGGTAGATGGATGGAAAAAGACGCGAACAATGGACAGTTACGAGCAGATCATCGAGGGTGTGAGGCGCGAGCAGCGGGCGTCGCAGCTGGCGTTTTACGACAGTTTTCACGGGCCGACCTACCACAGCGCAGCGGCCGTGCTGGGCGCGGGTGATGAGGCGGAAGAGGTGATGCAAGATGTGCTGATGAAGGTGCTCCTCCGGCCCTCCCTGTTGCAGTCTGACGCCGCCGCCATGACGCGTTACCTGCGTCGCATGGCTACGAATGCGGCCATCGACCGCCTGCGCAGGGACCATGCTCCGCTCACGGTCACCATCAACGAAGACATGCTGCACGAGCCTCCCTCGGACGAACCTGACGACCCGGACGAGCTGCCCGACACGGACACGATCCGCCGCAGCGTAGAGCGTCTGCCGGAGACCTACCGCAACATACTCCGTCTGCGCCTCTTCGGCCAGATGCGCTTTGCCGACATCGCCGTGGCGCTTCGGGCCAACCCCTCCAGCGTGCGCGTGCAATACACCCGCGGCCTGTCGAGGCTGCGTAAACTCTTAACACGAAAGGAAGAAGGATGAACACGAACGATAAATTAGAAAACAGACTCCAGGCGCTGGCCGCGGAGATCTTTGCCGCCGATACACCGCCGGCGGGCCATCGCGAACGCTTTGCCCAACGATTAGATGCCGAGCGCGCATTGCGTCGGCGACGTCGGCTGTCGTGGCGACTGGCCATCGGTGCCGTGGCGCTGGCGGCGGCCGTGGCCCTTACGGCCGTCTGGCTGTGGCCGACGACGGTTGCGAGCGACGGCTGCGACGATGCGGCGGAATCGCCCGTCGAGGTGCAGCGCTATTATGCCATGAAGCTCGATCACGAGCTGGAGGCCACGCGTGCCCTGATCGGCGATACGGAGAATGAAGATCGTCGCGCTTTGCTCGAAGAACTTCAAGCCATGCAGGCCGAGGGCGTGCCCGACGTGCAGCTGCCCGACGACGAGCGAATCACCCTCATCGTGCGCGTCTACACCTCCAAGATCGACGCGCTGAAGCACATCCAAACGCAATTATCAACCCACTATAAGAAAGAGGAATCATGAAAAGAATGCTGCTTACCGTGCTGCTCGTGAGCCTTTGCGCCATGGGCAGCACAGCCGCCAAGAAGGTTTATCGGCGGCAGATTGTGAAGGAGTTCAGTGTTGGAGCGCGTCCTGAGCTCGCCCTTAGCAACTGCTTCGGTGAGATTCGCATCGTCGAAGGTGCGGATCGTAAGATCACTGTGCGCGTGGAGCTGCGCGGCGAGGGTAAGACGGAAGAGGAGGCGCGTCGGTATGCCGAGGCCGTCAACGTCGACCTCTCGCTGTCGGGCAACCGGGTGGAGGGCCGGACGACCTTCCAAAAGATCATCTGTAATAACTGCGGCCGTGCGGCGGACTTCACCGTGACGGTCCCGCGCGACGTCGTCCTCTCGCTCGCCAACCAGTTCGGCAACATCTACATCAACCGGGCCACGCAACCGCTCACCGTCACGGTGAAGTATGGCGACCTCTACCTCAAGGAGGCTTCGACGGCCTCGGTCAACGTCTCCTTTGGCAAGGCCTCCATCGACCGCTGCTCGATGCTCAACCTCAATAGCCAGTATTCAGGCATCACCCTCGGCACCGTGGGGCAACTCACGGGCAAGACGAAGTTCGACGGCACTTACCGCATCGAATCCGTCGGCCGCTGCACATTGACCGCGGGCTATACGCAGATAAGGATCGATCGGCTGAGCGAATCGTGCGTCGTGGACAAATTGCGCTTCAGCGGCCTCAGAATCGGCGAGGTGGCGCGTGGCTTCAGCGAGATCTCCGTCAAAGCCTCCTACAGCGAGGTGCACCTCGGCCTGACGCCCGGTCACGCTTTCCGCGCCGACCTCTCGGCCTCTTACGGCCAAATCCATACCGGCGACCTGAATATCCGTGCTGCCGATACGCGGAGCGGACACACCAATCAGCTTTCAGGCACGGCTGGCGCGTCGGATAGCCCGCGGGCGCGAGTGAGCGTCACGTCCTCGTTCGGAGATATTTATCTGAAGTGAGGCTGGAATGGCGTCGAAATACCGTTTGAACGCCTTCTCTGCGCTCTGATCCATCTTCGATTTTGAGATTTCCGGATTGGTTTACATTTGGCCCGTCAAAATAGTTATACCAAGTAGGACATAAGTGGAATTAGAAAGAGAAACAGAAGAAATGGACGCCTCGGCGGGCTGGGCTCGCATGTGGAGGCTGCTGAACGAGGAAGAGCGTAGCATCTTACGTGCAAATTCAATCATTGCGCACTATAAGCGCAACCAGATCATTTACTCCGAAGGCGACGAACCGAAAGAGATGATGTGTTTGCTCAAGGGGAAGGTCAAAATCGCCAAGGAAGGTGTGGGCGGACGTAGCCAGATTATCCGCATGATACGCCCCATCCAGTACTTTGCTTACCGGGCTTATTTCGCGAAGGAGCGTTACCTGACCAGCGCTACGGCCTGCGATCTGTCTACGGTCTGTGCCATCCCCATGACGATTGTTGACATGCTCATCCATGCCAACTCGCGGCTGGCTATGTTTTTTATCCGCCAGCTCTCCGCCGATCTGGGTATCGCCGACGAGCGGACCGTGAACCTTACGCAGAAGCATATCCGCGGCCGATTGGCCGAGTCGCTGCTCTTCCTCAAGGATAGTTACGGGCTGGAGGAGGATGGTGCCACGATCAGCATCTACCTCTCGCGTGAGGATCTGGCTAACCTTTCGAACATGACTTCCTCGAACGCCATCCGCACGCTCTCCTCCTTTGCTTCCGAGCGGATCATAGCGATGGACGGCCGCAAGATCAAGTTGATCAACGAGGATCAGCTTCGCAAGATCAGTCGTATGGGATAGAGGGGACGGTAAAGCGAAACAGTAGAAAGGAAAAAGTCCTGCCGGCGGAAAGGGTATCGCACCCCTTCTCTGCCAGCAGGACTTTTCGTTTTCCGCTTTTCGTCTTCCGCGCTACCCGATAAAGACGTATTTCAGGATGAAGAGCACGGCCAGGACATACATCGTCGGGGTGAGCTTGCGACGCTTACCGCCGAGCAGGTTCAGGACAACGTAGCTGATGATACCGATCAATATGCCGTCCGAGATGCTATACGTGAGGGGCATGAGGACGAGGCAGATGAAGGCGGGGAGCGACTCGGAATAGTCGTCCAAGTCAATGTCGCGGATGGGGCTGAGCATGAAGAGACCGACGATGACGAGCACGGGGCACGTAGCCGAACCGGGGATGGAGAGGAAGAGCGGCGCGAAGATGAGTGCCACGGCGAAGCATACGGCCGTGGTGAAGGCCGTGAGTCCCGACCGCCCACCTTGCGCCACGCCCGAGGCACTCTCCACATACGTCGCGATGGCGCTCGATCCCATCATCGACCCGATGGTTGTGCCTACGGCGTCGGCCATGAAGGCGCGCTTGAGGTGCGGCACTTGACCGTTCCGCAGCATCCCCGCCTTGGTGGAGACGCCGACGAGTGTGCCGATGGTGTCGAACATGTCAATGAAGAGGAACGTAAGCACGACGATGAGCATGTCGACCGTGAAGACGTGTGTGAAGTCAAACTTGAAGGCGATCGGAGCGATGGACGGCGGCAGGCCAGCCACACCGCCAAACGTGGTCAGGCCCATTGGTAAGCCGATGAGCGTCGTGCCGAGGATGCCGAGCAGTAGGGCACCGCGGACGTTGAGGATGAGCAGTGTGCCCGTAAGCACAAGGCCGATGATGGAGAGCAGTCCGGGGCCGGAGGTGATGGTTCCGAGCGTGACAAACGTGGCAGAGCTGGAGGCGATGACGCCGCCATTCTTCAGCCCGATGAAAGCGATGTAGAGCCCGATGCCCGGCCCGATGGCGTTGCGGATAGAGGCGGGGATGGCGTTGACGATGGCGTCGCGGAGATTCGTCTCGGTGAGGATGATAAAGGCCACGCCCTCGATAAGCACGGCGGTGAGGGCGAACGACCAGTCGTAGCCCATCTTGGTGCAGACGGTGTAGGCAAAGAAGGCGTTCAGGCCCATGCCTGGCGCCAGGGCGAAGGGTAGGCGGGCGTAAAGCGCCATGATGAGGGTGGAGAACATGGAGATGATGGCCGTGGTGGTGAAGATGGCGCCTTTGTCCATGCCGATGTCGCCCATGATGTTCGGGTTGACGGCCAGGATGTAGGCCATCGTCAGGAAGGTGGTAATGCCGGCTATGATCTCCGTCCGCACGTTCATCGTCTGCGGATCGAAGCCGAAAAGTCTCGTTAGGGTAGTCGTCTTGTTCATGTGGTTGTATAGGTAGGGGTGATGGGGAGTTACTACTACGGTTATTGATCGTGACTGAGGGTTTGCAGAGTGTCGCTCTGCGAACCCTCAGAAGGTCCACTTGGCGGCTATGGTCGGGTTAACCCGGAATCCGTCTTGGCCGGCAAAGTTGTTCGACAGCTCCACCTCGCTGCCGAGGCTGAGATTGAAGTGTGGGTCGATACCGGGGAAGCGGTTCAGGTTGACCCACAGCTGCGGCTCACTGATAAAGGCTAAGTCGCCCGCCCGGCCCGGCTCGCGCCACCAGTCGGCAAAGCCGGAGAAGGTAAAGCGGCCCGCGGCGGCATGTACGTACCAAGTGGCCGTGAGCTGGAAACTGTTCGGCTCCGGCGCACGCTGGATGTACTTATACAGGGCCATAAGCGAGAAGCCACGCGTGAAGTCGGGGTGGTTCCATGCGTAGGTAGCGCCGGCGAGGTAGGCGTTGCGGATGTGGTTCAGGCCGCCGTTGTACTCCACGTGCAGCGCCACGGGGGCCTTCCACCAGCGCAGCTCTCGGCTGATCTCCCAGTAGGCGCCGGAGACGCCGTCGTTCGTGTAATCCATATCGACAAAGAAGAAGGTGTTGCCCCAGGCATCGGGGCGGAACATCTCCACGGTGGATGTCCAATGTGCGCGGCCACGTTCGGAGTCGTAGAGGGCGTGGCCAAAGTCGTAGTGCATCTGCACGTTTTGCGCCTGCGTGGTGAGACGTGTTGCCGTTAGCAGGAGGCACACGGCAAGAAGGATGTGTAGTTTGATTCGATTCATTTGAAATAGGTGGTTAGAAGGTAGTTCGCTTACCCCCTGTAAATGTGGCTGTTTACTCATACCCTTATAAGGTAGCTTCGTCCTACCTTATAGGGTAGCTTCGTCATACCTTATAAGGGTATTGGGTTACTTCCGAATATTCTTTGCGGCGAAGACCATCATCAGGCCGAGGTTGACCACTAATACGCCGCCGCAGCACGCCACGTAGAAGGCCAACCATTCGCGATCGGGTCGCAGCACGAAGTAGGCCACCGCGGTGCCGACCGTGATCAGCCCCATGAGCACGGCCAACGTCCGCAGGATAACTGTCCGCTTATTCATTGCGCCGATGGTTCAACTGTTCCAGATCTGCCATGCGGCAAAGGCTTGTAGAAGCAACATCTCGAGGCCATTCTTCACCTCTGCGCCCTGTTCGCGGCCGCGGCGCATGAAGAGCGTCTCATCCGGGTTGTAGAGCAGATCGTAGAGCAGGTGCGAGGGCGTAAGCAAGTCGTAGGGGATGTCGGGGCATTCGTCTACCTTGGGGTACATGCCCACGGGCGTGGCGTTGACGATCACGGTGTATTGCTCCATCACCTTCGGCGTGAGGTCGGCATAGGTTAGGCAGGCAGGTTTGCGGGAGCGCGAGACGTAGGTGGCGCCGAGGCCGAGCTGCTTGAGGCCGTGGAAGACGGCCTTCGAGGCGCCGCCCGTGCCGAGGATGAGCGCCTTGCGGTGCGAGGGCCCAAGGAGGGGTTCGATGGACTCCTTGAAGCCGGTGATGTCCGAGTTATGCCCCTCGAGACGTGGCCGGCCGAAGTGGCGTCCGCGAAACTTGATGACGTTCACCGCGCCGATGCTTCGGGCGTTGTCGGTGAGGTCGTCGAGCAGGGGGATGACGGCTGTCTTGTAGGGTAGGGTGACATTTAGGCCGCAGAGGTCGGGGTTGTCGCGCAGCACGTTCTTCAGCTCTCGAACGTCTGCAATCTCAAAGTTGATGTATTCGGCATCGATGTGCTCCGACTCGAACTTCCGGTTGAAGAAGCTCTTGGAAAAGGAGTGCACCAGCGGATAGCCGATTAAACCGTATTTCTTCTTCATGTGTGAATAAGTAGTTATGCGCCTTTGGGGGCGCGGGTAGTTATGAGTAGTTATGGCCTTGCGGCCGGGTAGTTATGCGCCTTTGGGGTGCGGTAGTTACGGGGCTGCGCCCCGGGTAGTTAGCGGCTAAATCCGCAGTAGTTACGGCCTTACGGCCGGGTAGTTATGCGCCTTTGAGGCGCGGTAGTCAGAAGTAGTTATAAGTGGATCAAACTGCCTTTTACTACCTATAACTACCGCGGCTTTAGCCGCTAACTACCCGGCCGCAAGGCCGTAACTACCGGGAGCAGACCCCCCATAACTACCCGCGGCTGGAAGGCCGTGTAGCGGAATACAGCGTGCACACGCCGCCGGTGAACGTCCGCACACGGACGTCAGTGAAGCCTTGCCGACGGAGCAGCGCGGCCATGTCTTCGCCTTGCGGCATCTTACGGATGGAGGCGGGCAGGTAGCGATAGGCATCCTTTTCGAGACCGAACCAACCGCCGACGAGCGGCATGAAGACGCTGGAGTAAATGCCATACAGCTGCTTCATGGGGAAGCGACGCGGGGCCGACAGCTCCACAATGCGCAGTCCGCCGCCGGGGCGCAGCACGCGATACATCTCGCCAAGGCCACGCTCCAAGTCGGCATAGTTGCGAACGCCGAAGGCTACCGTTACAGCGTCGAACGAGGCGTCGGCATAGGTCAGCGCCATGCAGTCCTGCTGCTCAAAGGCGATGCGGTCTGACAGTCCCGCCTCGGCGGCCTTACGCCGACCGACGGCCATCATTTCTTCAGACAGGTCGGCCGCTACGACGCGGACCGACGGCGAGAGGCGCCGACAGAGCAGCAGCGCCATGTCGCCTGTGCCCGCGGCGATGTCGAGCACCCGGCGCGGGGCGATAGCCCGCAGCGAATCGACCGTCTTACGGCGCCAGCCGCGGTCGAAGCCGAGCGACAGCATGCCGTTGAGCAGGTCGTAACGCCCGGCGATGCGGTTGAACATACGTCTGACCTGCGTCCCTTTGTCTTCGTCATTGCCTGCGTAAGGCACGACGCGCTCCACTTCGACCGACATAGTGCGCCCTCCTCTGGTTAGGCTTTCTGCTGTAAGTAATCCTTCACGTTGCGCTCGATGCGTGCGATGAGGTCACCGCCTTCGTGGCGCACGAACGGCTCGCCCGTGATGTGTTCGTAAAGCTCGATGTAACGGTCTGAAATGCCGGCCACGATCGCAGGCGTCATCTCCGGCACGCGCTGCCCGGGCTTACCTTGGAAGCCGTGCTCCATCAGCCATTCGCGGACGAACTCTTTCGAGAGTTGGCGTTGCGGCTCGCCCTTGGCGTAGCGCTCCTCGTAGCCCTCGGCGTAGAAGTAACGCGAGGAGTCGGGCGTGTGAATCTCGTCGATGAGGTAGATCGTGCCGTCGTGCGAGCCGAACTCATATTTCGTATCCACGAGGATCAGTCCGCGTTCGGCAGCGATGCGTGTTCCACGCTCAAAGAGGGCCAGGGCGTAACGCTCCACCACTTCGTAGTCCTCGGGCGACATGAGTCCTCGGGCGATGATCTCGGCTTTCGAGATGTCCTCGTCGTGCGTGCCGATCTCGGCCTTGGTGGTGGGAGTGACGATGGGGTGTTCGAAGCGCTGGTTCTCGCGCATGCCGTCGGGGATAGGCACGCCGCAGATCTCGCGCACGCCGCTCTTATAGGTACGCCAAGCGCTGCCGCAGAGGTAGCCGCGGACGATCATCTCCACCGGGAAGCTCTGGCAACGTACGCCGATGGTGACCATCGGGTCGGGGGCGGCCTGCTTCCAGTTGGGGCAGATGTCGGTCGTAGCGTCGAGGAACTTGGCGGCGATCTGGTTCAAGACTTGTCCTTTGTAGGGGATGCCTTCGGGCAGGATGACGTCGAAGGCTGAGATGCGGTCGGTAGCGACCATGACGAGTGTGCGGCCGGCGATGTCGTACACGTCGCGCACTTTGCCGTGGTACACGCTCACCTGGTCGGGGAATTGATAATCGGTGTGGGTTAATGCTTTCATATTCTTGAAGTAGTTATGCGCCTTTCGGTCGCAGTGGTTATAAGTAGTCTGGGGTAGTTATGGGTTGGGGTGGACGCCGAGCTCATCTCTTCTTTTCTTCCCTTGATGAAAGAAAAGAAGCAAAAGAAGATCAAGGCGTCAGGGACGCCAGCCAAGTTGGCCGGGTACATTATCTCGGGGGACATGATCTATTGATTGGAGGATTCCTCCTCTGTTTTTTCTTTCTCTTTTTCGTACGCCTCGACGATGCGTTGCACGAGCCGGTGGCGGACGATGTCTTTACAGTCGAACTCGACGTGCCCGATGCCTGGCACGCGGCGCAGGACGTGCATGGCGTGAATAAGTCCGGAGGTGGCTTGCGGCGGCAGATCGATCTGGGTCACGTCGCCCGTGACGATCATCTTGGCGTTGATGCCGAGGCGGGTGAGGAACATTTTAATCTGATGCTTGGTGGTGTTTTGCGCCTCGTCGAGGATGATGACGGCATCGCTCAGCGTGCGGCCGCGCATGAAGGCCAGCGGGGCGATCTGGATCACGTTGTTCTCCATGTATTCGCGCAGGCGGGCCGAGGGGATCATCTCTTGGAGCGCGTCGTAGAGGGGCTGGAGATAGGGGTCGAGCTTGTCTTTCATCTCGCCGGGCAGGAAGCCGAGTTTCTCGCCGGCCTCTACGGCGGGTCGGCTGAGGATAATCTTGCGCACCTGCTTGTTCTTCAGGGCGCGCACGGCCAGGGCGATGGCGACGAAGGTCTTGCCCGATCCGGCGGGCCCGATGGCGAAGGTGAGGTCGTTCTCCTCGAAGCGATCGACGAGCAACTGCTGATTGGCCGAGCGGGCGGTGATGGCGCGACCATTGACGCCATAGATGATCAAGTGATCTTGTGCTACGGGCGGCAGCTCGTTGCCCTTGACTAAGTCGATAATCACCTCCTCGGTGAGTGCGTTACGCTCGGCGCAGTAGCGCTCAACCTCGCGCAGCTTACGTAGGAAGACCGCTAACTCGTCCTCCTCGCCGATGACCTTCACCACGTTGCCACGCGCCACGATGCGCAACTTCGGGTAGAGCGTGCGCAGGAGTTGCAGGTGACCGTTGTTGACACCGTAAAAGACGACCGGGTCGACGCCCTCGAGGATATAGGTTTGTTCTATCATATATAATAGGTAAGCGGAATGGGATCCGGCTTTGGGAGCGGCAAAAGTAGATAGAGAGGAACTAAAGAAACGAAAGGCACCTTGGTGCATTGTAAAAAACAAGGCTGAAATCAGCGATTTCAGGGTCATGTAGAAAAACAAAGCCCCGGTCTCTCTGCTGGAATAAAGGGTACAAAAAAGCGGAGGGAAGGCGCCGACTGCGATGAGTCGAAACCTTCCCTCCGTGTGAAGCAAAAAGAAGTATGCGGATGGGTTACCCGATTGCGGCGAGCGTGGCGAGGACGTCCTCGGCGATTTGCTCGTCGGTGAGGTGGTTCTCACGGAGCAGCTCGTCGACGTCGTAGCGGTCGTAAAGCTGCTTCTTGACGCCGAAGTTGAGGACGCGCATGGCGGACGGGCCGTAGTGGCGCGCGATGCGTTCGCCGAAGCCGCCGTCGAGCGTGCCGTCCTCGAGCGTGGCCACGACGGCGTGATCCTTCTTCAGCTCGTCGAGGAGCGCCGTGTCGACGCCCGTGAGGTAGCGCGGATTGATCAGCGTGGCATCGATGCCTTGCCCGGCCAGCAGCTGGCGGACGCGGTCGCCCTTCTGGTAGAAGTTGCCGGCGGCGATGAGGGCCACGCGGCTGCCGCGGTGACCGACGCGGAAGGTGTTGAGCGCGGAGTAATCCGTGTCGACCGGCTCAGAGGTGTGGTAAACCTCACCCTCGGGCACGCGGATGGCCACCGAGTGCTTGTCCTGCCGGATGGCCCAGGTCTGCATGGCCACGAGCTCCTCGTAGGTGGTGGGGGCAAGGTAGACGAGGTTGGGGATGTGGCTGAGCATGGCGATGTCGAAGAAGCAGATGTGCGTGAAGTCGTTCATGCCGAAGATCGAGGCGCCGAGCACGTTGATGACGGCCGGGTTACTGTTCACGCAGAGGTCTTGCGCGATCTGGTCGTAGGTGCGCTGCAGGAAGGTGGCGTAGGTGAAGTAGACCGGCCGTGCGCCGCGTTTGGCCATGCCCGAGGCTAGGGCCACGGCCTCCTCTTCGGCGATGCCGACGTCGATGTATTGCGCGCCGGCCTCCCGACGGCGGTCGGCGGTGAAGCCGAGGCCCATCGGCACGGCGGACGCTACGACGACGAGCTTCGGGTCGCGCTTCATCTCCTCGCGGAGGAAGTCGCCAAGCAGGCTGGGCATGTATTCGCTCTTGTCGCGTGGGCCGGTCGACTTACCCGTCTCACGGTCGAAAGGTGAACGGTAATGCCAAGCCTCCTGCTTCTCTACGGCCGGCGCGTAGCCGTGGCCCTTCTCCGTGTGGATGTGTACGACGGTGGGGCGGGGCGTGTCTTTGACGCGGCGGAAGATGTCGACCAGCGAGGCCAGGTTGTGGCCGTTTTCGAGGTAGTAATAGTCGAAGCCGAAGGTCTTGAAGAAGTTCAGTTCGGCCTGTCCGTACGTCTCACGCAGCAGGCGCAGGTTGGCGTAGAGTCCGCCGTGATTCTCGGCGATGCTCATCTCGTTGTCGTTAACGACGATGATGATGTTCGTGCCCAGTGCGGCGGCCGTGTTGAGCCCCTCGAACGCCTCGCCGCCGCTGAGGCTGCCGTCGCCGACGATGGCGACGATGTTCTCCGTGCCGCCCAACACATCGCGGCCCTTCTGCAGTCCGGTGGCCAGCGAGATGGCGGTGGAGGTGTGTCCGATCTCGAAGTAGTCGTACTCCGGCGATTCGATCGGGGAGCTGTAGCCCGAGATGGCGCGCGTGTCGGCATCGTCGAGGAAGCCGTGGGCGCGGCCGGTGAGGATCTTGTGTGGATACGTCTGATGGGAGACGTCGAAGACGAGCTTGTCCGTAGGCGTGTCGAAGACGTAATGCAGGGCCACGGTGGCCTCGGTGAAGCCCAGGTTCGGGCCGACGTGTCCGCCGTGGCGGCTGACGCGGTTCAGTACGGCGTCGCGCACTTCGTCGGCGACGATTTTCAGCTCGCTGACCTCCAGTTTACGCAGGTCAGCAGGGGAGTGGATCTTTTCTATGTACATATTTTTTATGCGCCTTTGGCGCGGTAGTTATCGGCCTTTGGCCGGGTAGTTATGCGCCTTCGGCGCGGTAGTTATAAGTAGTCAGAAGTAGTTATGCGCCTTCGGCACGGTGGAGGCACACAGCATACGCCCTGCCAAACGCCCATCCGGCTGACATATTGTCGGTAGTAAACTATTCGCCCTCGAATTACGTTTCCATGCCGTACACATTCATACAATAGAAGGAACAATAGACATGAACTGGAAAAATGAAAATAGACCTTGGTGGACACCGCGCCGGATGATGGCGGCGAAGGTGGTTACGATCGGCTTCCTGACGCTGCTGCTGATGATCCCGATGATGCTGATCGAAAGTCTGATGAACGAGCGCGAACGGACGGCCGGCAATGCCGTCGAAGAGGTGGGGCAGAAGTGGAGCGGGGCGCAGACCGTCCTCGGCCCGACGCTGACCATCCCGTACTATACCACGCAACACTCCGAGAAGTCGGGGCGCACGGAGCGCGTGGTGCAGTTGGTGAACATCCTGCCCGATTCGCTCGATATCATCGGCGACGTGCGCACGGAGGAGCTGCGGCGCGGTATCTACGAGGCCGTCGTCTATCGATCCACGATGGAGCTACGCGGCACCTTCGTCCTTCCGCCCGATGTGCCGCTGCGCCCGGGCGATCCGGACTTTCCGCTGGAAGGTGCCATGCTGAACCTTGGCCTCTCCGACCTGCGCGGCATCAGCGAGCCCGTGGCCGTGGAGTGGGGCTCGACACAGAAGACGCTCGACCCCGGCATACTGCACTACCAACTGCTCACCTCGGGCGTGTCGTGTCGTGTGAACGCGCTGCCGTTGGCCGGGGGTCGCACGGTGTCGTTCCGCATCCGACTCGCGCTGAAAGGCTCCGGATCGCTCTACTTCGCGCCCGTGGGCAAGACGACGACGATCGCCCTGCGGTCGAACTGTCGCACGCCGAGCTTCACGGGCGCCTTCCTGCCCGCCAATCGTCAGGTGACGGACAGCGGCTTCGTCTGCGACTGGAAGGTGATGCACCTCAACCGCAACTATCCGCAGGTGCTCACGGGCAGCGATCGTCAGGAGGCGATCGAGGAGTCCGTGTTCGGCGTCGATGTGCTGCAACCCGTGAAGCGCTACCAGCAGTCGATGCGTTCGGTGAAGTACGCCATCCTCATCATCGTGCTCACGTTCGTCGTCTGCTTCTTCGTGGAGGTGTTGCAGCGGCGCCACATCCACCCGCTTCAATACCTGCTCGTCGGGCTTGCCCTGAGCCTCTTCTATTCGCTGCTGCTCTCCATCTCGGAGCATACCAGCTTCGGCCTCGCCTACCTCATTGCCGCGGTGATGACCGTCAGTCTGATCACGTGCTACATGGCCGGTGTGCTCAAGCTCCGGCGTACGGCGATGGCCATCGGTGGACTGCTGGCAGGGCTTTACGTCTATGTCTACGTGCTGATCGGCATGGAGTCGTACGCCCTCTTGGCCGGCAGCGTGGGGCTGTTCGTCATCCTGGCGGTGATCATGTATGTGTCGCAAAAGATCGACTGGAGCGGGCGAGACGCAGCATAACAGGGAGGGGGCTACGGCCCCCGGCAAAGTTTGGCCGGACTCACAGGGGAGGGCGACCTGTTGTGTCGCACGGGTAGGGCCTAAAAGTTCAGAGAGCTGCCATCGTGTCGCACGATAGGGCCTAAAAGTTCAGAGAAGTGCCATCGTGTCGCACAATAGGGCCTAAAAGTTCAGAGAAGTGCTATCGTGTCGCACGGGTGGGGCCTAAAAGTTCCGAGAGGTGCCATCGTGTCACACGACGGGACCTAAATGGCCATTGAGACGCTATCGTGTCGCACGATGAGGCCTAAAAGTTCCGAGAAGTGCTATCGTGTCGCACGATAAGGCCTAAAAGTTCAGAGAAGTGTCATCGTGTCGCACGGGTGGGGTCGGGCCTACATGACGCCTGCCACGCCCGGCGGTTGTGCAGCCTCTTTATCGGTCTACTTTTGCCGCCGCGATAAGTAAAAACAGTACACTACAATAACACATGAAGCAATCAATGAAGCGAGGCACACTGTGTGTGCAAGGCGGCTGGCAGCCGAAGAACGGTGAGCCGCGTGTGATGCCGATCTATCAGAGCACCACGTTCAAGTACGAATCAAGCGACGAGATGGGGCGACTCTTCGACCTCGAGGCGTCCGGATACTTCTACACCCGGCTGCAAAACCCGACGAACGACACCGTGGCGGCCAAGATCGCCGCACTCGAAGGCGGCGTAGCAGCCCTGCTCACCGCATCGGGCCAGACGGCTTCGTTTTACGCCATACTGAACCTCTGCAGCGCGGGCGACCATGTCGTCTGCGCCTCGGAGATCTACGGCGGCACGTTCAACCTCTTCGCCGTGACGATGAAGCGCATGCAGATCGACTTCACCTTCGTCGACCAAGACGCACCAGAGGAGGAGATCGACCGCGCCTTCCGACCGAACACGAAGGCCGTCTTCGGCGAGACCATCGCTAACCCTGCCTGCGCGGTGTTGGACATCGAGAAGTTTGCCCGCATAGCCCACCGCCACGGCGTGCCGCTCATCGTGGACAACACTTTCGCCACGCCCATCAACTGCCGACCCTTCGAATGGGGTGCCGACATCGTGATCCACTCCACGACGAAGTACATGGACGGCCACGCGACGTCTGTGGGCGGCGCTATCGTCGACAGCGGCCGCTTCGACTGGGAGGCGCACGCGGAGAAGTTTCCCGGCCTCACCACCCCTGACGCCTCCTACCACGGCATCGTCTACACGCAACGGTTCGGCAGCGCAGCCTACATCACCAAGGCGGTGGTACAGCTCATGCGCGACCTCGGCGCCATCCCTGCGCCGATGAACGCCTTCCTGCTGAACCTCGGCCTCGAAACGCTGCACCTGCGTGTGCCGCGCCACTGCGCCAATGCGTTGTCCGTAGCCGAATACCTCAGCCAACACCCGAAGGTGGCATGGGTGCATTACCCCGGCCTGAAGGGCGATAAGCATTACGCGGCGGCGCAGAAGTACCTGCCCAACGGCACGTGTGGCGTGCTGACGCTCGGCTTGAAGGGCGGACGCGAGCAGGCTGTCCGGTTCATGGATGCCCTGCGGATGGTGGCCATCGTTACCCACGTAGCCGACGCGCGTTCGTCGGTGCTCCATCCCGCGAGCCACACGCATCGCCAGTTGACCGACGAGCAACTGAAGGCCGCCGGTGTGGCTCCGGATCTGATCCGCTTCTCCGTCGGTATCGAAGACATCGAGGACATCCTGGCCGACGTGGAGCAGGCGCTTGAACACGCATAACCACTTATAACTACAATAGAAAAGAATCATGACTGATTTAGCAATCATTGGAGGCGGGCCGGCCGGCTATGTGGCTGCCGAGCGCGCCGGAGCGAAAGGATTGAGCGTAACGCTCTTTGAGAAGAACAACCTCGGCGGCGTCTGCCTCAACGAGGGCTGCGTGCCCACGAAGACGCTGCTCTACAGCGCCAAGGTGTACGACTACGCCCGCCACGGCGACAAGTATGGCGTCACGACCGAGGGCGCTGCGTTTGACTACGGCAAGATCGTGGCCCGCAAGAACAAGGTCGTGCGCAAACTCGTGGCTGGTATCGGTGCCTCGATGAAGGCGCACGGCGTGAATGTCGTCAAGGGCGAGGCGCGCATCACAGGCCGGAAGGAAGACGGCACGCTGACCATCGCGTGCAACGGCGAGGCGTACGAGGCGAAGAACCTCTTGCTCTGCACCGGTTCCGAGGCCTTCGTGCCGCCCATTCCCGGCGTACCCGAGGCGGGTGACGTGATCGTAACCAACCGCGAAATACTGGCACTCAAGGAGCGCCCCCAGTCGATCGTCATCATCGGCGGCGGCGTGATCGGCATGGAGTTCGCCAGCTTCTACAATAGCCTCGGCACGGAGGTGACCGTCGTGGAGATGCTGCCCGAGATCCTCGGTGGACTGGACGGTGAAGTGAGCGTCATGCTGCGCGAGGTGTACGCCAAGCGTGGCATCCAATTCCGACTCTCTTGCAAGGTGACGGAGGTGCGCGGTAATGAGGTGATCTATGTCGACGCAGAGGGCAACACGGCCTCGGTCACGGGCGAGAAGATCCTCATGAGCGTAGGCCGCCGCGCCGTGACGGCCAATCTCGGACTGGAGACGATCGGCGTGGAGACGGTGCGCGGCGCCGTCAAGACGGACGCGCAGCTGCGCACGAATGTGCCGAATGTCTTCGCCGCGGGCGACATCAACGGCTTCTCCATGCTGGCACACACC
Organism: Tannerella serpentiformis; assembly: GCF_003033925.1. Taxonomy (NCBI): domain Bacteria; kingdom Pseudomonadati; phylum Bacteroidota; class Bacteroidia; order Bacteroidales; family Tannerellaceae; genus Tannerella; species Tannerella serpentiformis. The sequence goes on along the minus strand of NZ_CP028365.1, from coordinate 56,278 downwards.
GCCAGCCGCGAGGGCGAAGTGGTGGTGAACAACCTGACCGGCACGCCGGACGAGATGCGTTACGACGCCGTTCCGGGCGTGGTCTACACCAACCCCGAGGTGGCTGGCGTGGGCCTGACCGAAGAGCAGGCCGAGAAGAGTGGCAAGCGCTACGCTGTGGCAAAGTTGCCGATGGCCTTTTCTGGCCGATTTGTCGCCGAAAACGAAGGTGCCAACGGGCTCTGCAAGGTGATCTATGATCCGGAGAAGCGCACCGTGCTGGGCGTGCACATGCTGGGCAACCCGTGCAGTGAGATGATCTTCGGCGCATCGATGGCCATCACCCAGGGCATGACGATCGCCGAGTTGCAACGCGTCATCTTCCCGCACCCCACGGTGTCCGAGATCTTCAAGGAGACGCTGTTTACGATCCATTGAACGATCGCTGACTCGAGACTTGTCAATGGTCGATTGGGAATTATGAATCCGGGCAACCGGCGAATCATGCATCATTAACTACGATAACAGATGGAAGCGAATATCATTCAGATCGGAGACCGTGGGGGAATTATTCTTCCTGCAGAGATTTTGCGTGAGATGAACCTGTCTATTCGAGACGCTGTCAAGATGCGCATTGTAGATAGGCGCATTGTGATCGAGGCCTCCCCCAGACAGGGTTGGGCCGATGCAGCGCGAAAGGCGCATGCACGCGGTGACGACAAGTTGTTTTTTCAGGACACGCTTAGCGAGGAGACCGTACCAGAATGGACGTGGTAGAACAGTTCAGCGTTTATTGGGTCGAACTTGATCCAACGCGCGGGGGCGAGATGAATAAGACTCGTCCGTGCGTCGTGGTCAGCCCAGAGGAGCTGAATGCCCATTTAGCGACAGTCATCATCGCCCCCGTGACTTCAACGATCAGGGAGTATCCGTACCGCGTCCACTGCTTCATTGCAGAGCGTGACGGAGAGATTGCAACGGACCAGTTGCGAGCCATTGATAAAAGCCGATTGAAAGAGAAGATTGGCATGTTGGATGAATCGGAAATAAGCGATCTGCGAAGCGTGTTCAATCAGATGTTTTGCGTATAGAGCGAGGTGTACCCCCCGCTTCGCGAAACAGGTAAGCACTGAAGGCCGCCGGACGGACTGTGGGGAGCAATCCCCCATTCGTTCGGCGGCTTTGTGTTTCGCGGATGGATACCCTGTGGGACGGGGCGGATACCTGAGACAATCCGTTTTTGTGCCCGACGGGGTGTTGGTGTGCAAAAGGCGGCGTGTTTTAGTGCCCGACGGGGTGTTGGTGTGCAAAAGGCGGCGTGTTTTAGTGTCCGACGGGGTGTTGGTGTGCAAAAGGCGGCGTGTTTTTGACCCCGACGGGGTGTTGGTGTGCAAAAGGCGGCGCGTTTTAGTGTCCGACGGGGTGTTGGTGTGCAAAAGGCGGCGCGTTTTAGTGCCCGACGGGGTGTTGGCCTGCAAAACGGGCCGTGTTTTTGACCCCGACGGGGTGTTGGCCTGCAAAAGGCGGCACGTTTTGGGCCCCGACGGGGTGTTGGTGTGCAAAAGGCGGCGTGTTTTTGACCTCGACGGGGTGTTGGCCTGCAAAAGGCGGCGCGTTTTAGCCCCCGACGGGGTGTTGGCCGGAATACGCATATTCATCCCTCTTCTACCTTTGCCGGCCGACAATAAAACAGGTATAACATATAGCCAACAATGCTTTCTATACTCGATGAACTTAACGATGCACAGCGCGAAGTGGTGCTCTACAACGACGGCCCGTCGATGGTTGTGGCCGGCGCGGGGTCGGGCAAGACGCGCGTGCTGACGTACAAGATCACCTACCTACTCAGCCGTGGCTACGAGCCGCACCGCATCCTGGCCCTGACCTTTACGAACAAGGCCGCACGCGAGATGAAGGACCGCATCGCCGCCCTGACAAACGAACGCACCGTGCGTCAGCTTTGGGCCGGCACGTTCCACTCCATCTTCTACCGCATCCTGCGCGAAGAGGCGGAGTATGTGGACTACAACCCGGACTTCACCATCTACGACGCCGCCGACTCGCGCAACCTGATCCGCAGCATCCTCCGCGAAATGCAGCTGGATGAGAAAACGTATCGCCCGGGGCTTGTGCAAAGCCGCATCTCGAACGCCAAGAACGCCCTCGTCACGGCCGAGGCCTACGGTCGGAATAGGGAGCAGGTGGAGTACGACGCCCGGTGCCGCGTGCCTCTCATCCGCGAGATCTACGCCCGCTATCAGAACCGTTGCCGGCAGGCCGAGGCGATGGATTTCGACGAGCTGCTGCTCCAGACGAACATTCTCTTTCGCGACCACGCCGAGGTGCTGGATCGTTATCAACGGCACTTCCGGTTCGTGCTTGTGGACGAGTATCAGGACACGAACCTGGCGCAGCATATGATCGTCAATCGCCTCTGCGAGAAGCACCGCCACATCTGCGTCGTGGGCGACGACGCGCAGAGCATCTACTCCTTCCGCGGCGCCAACATCGACAACATGCTGCGCTTCAAAGACACCTATCCGGAGTATCGCCTCTTCAAGCTCGAACGCAACTACCGCTCTACGCGCAACATCGTTGAGGCGGCCAACAGCCTCATCGATAAAAACAAGGGACGGATCCCCAAGAACGTCTATTCCGAGAACGAGGCCGGCAGCAAGATCCGCGTACTGTCGTCATACACCGACTACGAGGAGGCCTACCTCATCGCCTCGCAGATCACGGAGCTGCAGCGGGCTGGCGATAGTCCGCTGTCGGAGTTCGCCGTGCTCTATCGCACCAACGCCCAGTCGCGCGTCCTTGAGGAGGCGTTGCGGAAGAAGGGGATCGCCTATCGCGTCTATGGCGGACAGTCGTTCTACCAGCGCAAGGAGGTGAAGGACATCATCGCCTACTTCCGCGTCATCGTCAACCCCGACGACGAGGAGGCGCTCAAGCGCATCATCAACTATCCCGCGCGCGGCATCGGCGAGACGACCGTCGCGAAGCTCATGCGCGCCGCCACCGAACACGGCGTCAGCCTCTGGGCCGTCGTGAGCGACCCTGCGGCCTATGCGCTGTCGGTCAACCAAGGCACACTGCGCAAGCTCAGCGCCTTCCACGGCCTGATTCAGGAGCTACGCACTGAGAACGACAACCTGCAAGCCGTGGAGATGGCCGAGCTGATCGTCAAGCGCAGCGGTATCGCCGCAGAACTCTTCCAAGACCGCTCCGTGGAGGGTGTCGCACGGCAGGAGAACATGCAGGAGGTGCTCAAGGCCGTCCGCATTTTCGTCGAAAGAAACCGTGAAGAAGGCGCCGACGAGCTGCTGCTCTCCGACTTTCTCCGCGAGGTGTCGCTCCTCACCGATCAGGACGAGAAGCAAGACGAGTCCGCCGACCGCGTCACGCTCATGACCGTCCACGCGGCCAAGGGACTGGAGTTCGACAACGTCATCATCGCCGGCATGGAGGAGAACCTCTTCCCCTCACAGATGGCGATGGATAGCCCGCGCGCCATCGAGGAGGAGCGGCGACTCTTCTACGTGGCCCTCACCCGCGCCCGCCGCCACTGCCTCATCACCTACGCCAAGACGCGCTTCCGCAACGGCATGAATCACTCCTGCACGCCGAGCCACTTCCTCGACGACATCGACCCCACGCTCCTCATCCGCCCGGACGATCCCTCGCTGATGGCCCGACCGGCCACGCCGTCGCGTCCCGCTGCCACGCGTCCGTTAGTCACCACCGCCACCTCGGCCACCTCCGACCGTCCCTCGGCGCGCTTCCGGCGACTACCCACGGACGTCCATCAGCCTGCACCGCAGCAGGTGGACGCCATCGGCGACTTACACACGGGCGACACCGTCCGTCACGACCTCTTCGGCACCGGCACCATCGTCACCCTCGAGGGCGAAGGCGGCAACGCCAAAGTCACCGTCGACTTTGAATACTCCGGCCGCCGCTCGCTACTCCTCAAATACGCACGACTCACGCCAGTCAAGGATTAACCCGGTACGTGCTGGAGGCTCTACCCTCTACCCTCTACCCTCTATTATGTCTACCCTCTACCCTCTATTATGTCTACCCTCTACCCTCTATTATGTCTACCCTCTACCCTCTACCCTCTACCCTCTACCCCTCCCCCTGTTACGTCATTGAAGAAGCCCTGCTCCGCCGCAACCTCTCGCTTATCCGTGAGGTCAAGGAGCGCGCCGGCGTGGAGATCATCCTCGCCTTGAAAGCCTCCGCCCTGTGGCACGTCTTCCCCATCGTCCGCGAATACATCCCGTGCGCCACGGCCAGCTCCGTCTGGGAGGCGCGCCTCGTCCTCGACGAGATGGGCACCCCCGCCCACACCTATTCGCCCGCCTACACCGAGGCCGACTTCCCCGAGCTACTCCGCTGCAGCAGCCACATCACCTTCAACTCCCTCACCCAGTACGAACGCTTCCGCCCGATGGTCGAAGCCGACGGCGCAAGGGTCTCGTGCGGCCTGCGCATCAACCCCGAGTATTCCGAGGTCGGCACGGCGCTCTACAACCCCTGCGCCCCCGGATCGCGCATGGGCATCACCGCCGACAAGTTGCCCGACCGACTGCCCGCGGGTGTCGAGGGGCTGCACTTCCACACCCTCTGCGAATCGTCGGCCGAGGATCTTGTGCAGACACTCCGCGCTGTCGAGGAGCGCTTCGGGCGCTGGCTGCCTCAGGTGCGTTGGCTCAACATGGGCGGCGGCCACCTGATGACGCGCGCCGGATACGACGTCGACCTGCTCGTCGACACCCTCCGCCGTTTCCGCGCCGCCCACCCGAATCTCTCGCTCATCCTCGAGCCCGGCTCGGCCTTCTTCTGGCAGACGGGCTACCTGCAAACGACCGTCGTGGACATCGTCGAGAACGGCGGCATCACCACGGCCATCATCGACGCCTCCTTCACGTGCCACATGCCCGACTGCCTCGAAATGCCCTACAAACCCACTGTCCGCGGCGCCACGGAGCCGATCGAGGGGCGCCCCACGTACCGCATCGGCGGCTGCAGCTGCCTGAGCGGCGACTTCATGGGCGACTGGTCGTTCGAGCAGCCGCTCCGCGTTGGCGATCCGATCATCTTCGAGGACATGATCCACTACACGACCGTCAAAACGACCATGTTCAACGGCATCCGCCACCCGTCGCTGGCCATCGTGCCCCTCGGCGCCGATCGCCCGGAGGTTTTCCGCACGTTCACCTACGAGGATTACCGTAGCCGCATGTCGTAGGCCGTGGAAAATCGGCCAGCGCAGCCTTCAGTACACCCGGCCAGCCCCGAAACGTGTTCCGCGCAGCCCTTCGTCTGCCGGTGACAAGGAAAAACGGAAGTAGGTCGGATCGTGTTAATGTAAAAGGATCCAATATGCAGTGCATGTTTTTATGCTTTTAATATGAGAGGATTTGATAGCACATGCAAGTTGTATGCTTTTGAAGTAAAAGGATAGTATATAACACGTATATCCGATGCTTTTCGTGTAAAAGGATAGAACTTGCATGGTATATTCCATGCTTTTGATGTGAAACACGGGAGTAGTCGATGAATGATTGCGTCCTTTTACTATAAAAGCAAGGCTTAGTCAGGTGACATGCGATGCTTTTACTGTAAAAGCAAGGTATATACATGAGACGAAGGTTCCTTTTATGCTAAAAGCATATAACCGGACATGCAAGTCGGATGCTTTCAATGTAAAAGCATGCCATATACAATCGATTTTTACCTTTGCGCGCACTGGGGTGGGGTAGGAGAGACTCGAAAGGGCGCCGACTTCACCGGATTACATTCAAATGAGATAAGCACTGTCATGGAAGAGATTATCCAAATACAAAAACTCAGTCTGTACAGGCTGGACAACGCCTCGCATACCGATTTCCACACCACGATCGGCGGTCGCATCGCGGAGGTGGGCGCGGAAAAGCTCGGGATACCGGCGGCGTTGGCTGCGGAGTACCAGCAATGCATTCAGGAGGCGATCGAGATGATCAAGGAGACGCGCACGAGTCGCCGGACGAAGGCGCTCCAGCAGAAAGACGCCGAATGCGACCGCCTGGTGTCGTTCATCCTGGCCGTGGTGCGCGCCATGCGCCTCTCGCCCCGGGCAGAGGCGGTGGAGTCGGCCGAAGATCTGTACCTCCAGCTGCGCGTCGGCAAGCGCATCCAGGCCGAAGGGATCGGCGTCAAGCCCGCGCGTATCGAAGCGCTACTGCACGACCTGAGGAAGCCGGAACACGCGGTGCACATCACCCGACTGGGCCTCGAAGAAGCCGTCGGGCTGCTGGATAAGGTCAAAGAGGAGGTGCGCGCGCTGATGAACGAGCGGTCGGAGGAGCGGATCGAGAAAAAGCGGCCGTCGCTCACCCAGCTCCGCCCGAAGACGGACGAGGTCTACGGCCGCATCGTCCAGCACCTACAGATGTCGCACTTCGTCGGCAAGCCGCCCGTCGATCGGGAGGCGATCGCCCAATTCGCCAGCTATATCAACGAACGCGTGAGCCAGACCCGCATGACGCACAAGCAGCGCCAATCCCATCGCATGGCCCTCCGCAAGCCCAAGGCCGCGCCAACACCCACCCCCTAACTCCCCGGCCACATAACCACTGGGGCGCAGCCTCCACTACCGCGCCGCAGGCGCATAACTACCTCTGACTACCGCGCCGCAGGCGCATAACTACCGGGGCATAGCCCCTGACTCCCGCGCCGCAAGGCGCATAACTACTTGATGACTATGCAACCCCTATACAACCCAGACGCCGCCCGCGCCTTCGCCCAGCGATGGGCCGGAAGGGGCGACGAGAAGAGCGACACGCAGACCTTCTGGCTCGAAATGCTTGGCCAGGTGCTCGGTGCACCCAACCCCTTTGAGTTGATCCGCTTCGAGCGCTCCGTCAAGCTCGGACACAAGTCTTTTATGGACGCCTTCATCTCGTCGACTCACGTACTGATCGAGCAGAAGAGCCTCGGCGTAGACCTCGACACGCCGCAACGTCAGAGCGACGGCACGCTGCTGACCCCCTTCCGCCAAGCGGCGCGCTACAACTCCATGCTGCCCTACTCCGAGCGGGCCCGATGGATCGTCATCAGCGACTTTGCTCGTATCCGCGTCTACGACATGGAGACGCCCGAGGCACCGCCACGCGTCGTCACCCTGGCCAACCTCGCCGAGGAGCTCGACCGCCTCGACTTCCTCGTCAATCCCAAGGTGGAGAGCATCCGCCGGCAGGAGGAAGCGCTCTCAGTGGAAGCGGGCGAACGCATTAGTAAGGTTTACGACCTGCTCTTAGAGAAATACATCGACCCCAAGTCGCCCGAGACCCTGCGCAGCCTCAACCTGCTCTGCGTGCGCATCGTCTTCTGCCTCTATGCAGACGACGCGGGGCTCTTCGGCAAGCGAAACTTCTTCTTTCGCCATTTCGAACCGCTCATCAAATCTCCCGACCTCTTCCGCCTCGAGCTGATTCGCTTCTTCCGTGTCCTCAACACGCCGCACGACGAGCGTGACCCGTATGAGCGCAAGTTTGCGCCGCTGCCCTATGTTAACGGCGGGCTCTTCGCCGATAAGTCCGTGGAGGCCTACGCCTGGGAGGTGCCCGAGTTCAGTCCCGAAGTCATTCATGCGCTGATGATCGACGCCTCGGAGGGATTCGACTGGAGCGGCATCTCGCCCACCATCTTCGGCGCCGTTTTTGAGAGCACCCTCAACCCCGAAACGCGTCGCACGGGCGGCATGCACTACACCTCGGTGGAGAACATTCACCGCGTCATCGACCCGCTCTTCCTCGACCGCCTGCGCGACGAGTTTGACAACCTCAAAGCCATCGCCGAACCGCGTCACCGCCGTCGGGAGCTGCTGGCCTTTCAGGAGCGCATAGCCGCTATGACCTTCTTCGACCCGGCCTGCGGATCGGGCAACTTCCTGACCGAGACCTACCTCTCGCTGCGCCGCCTCGAGAACGAGGTGGTGCGCGCCGCGGCTGTCGACACGGCCGACATGGCCGTCCTGGGCGAGGCCTTCACGCCGATCCGCGTCTCGATCGATCGCTTTTACGGGATCGAGATCAACGACTTTGCCGTCGTGGTGGCGCGCACCGCGATGTGGATCGCCGAGACGGGCATGAAGCGCGAGACAGCATCGATTGTCCACCACGATCTCGACTTCTTCCCCCTCCGCTCCGAGGCGCATATCGCCGAAGACAACGCCCTGCGCCTCGACTGGCGTACCGTCTGCCCCGCGCCGGACTACATCATCGGCAACCCGCCGTTTGTGGGAGCGCGATGGATGAGTAAGGCGCAGAAAGAGGATCTGATTGGGGTCTTTGGGACGGATTGGAAGAACGTGGGAGATTTGGATTATGTCTCATGCTGGTTTAAGAAAGCTGTAGATGTAATGAAAGACACATCTATCCGCGCCGCCTTTGTGTCGACTAATTCCATCGTACAAGGAGAGAGTATCAGTATACTTTGGAAACCACTCTTCGCCGACGGTATGCATTTCGACTTTGCCTACCGCACCTTTCGCTGGGATAGCGAGATGGCCGAAAAGGCCCATGTGCACTGTGTGATTATCGGCTTCAGCATGACCCCGAACGACTTCCCGCCTCGGATCTATATCGGCAAGGGAAAGTATATCGAAGTCAAGCATATCAACGCCTATCTGATGGACGCGGACGATGTGTTTGTAGAAAGCCGGACAAAGCCCCTTTGCGAAGTGCCTGAAATGGGAATTGGAAATCAGCCGATCGACGATGGGAACTACCTCTTTACGGCGGAGGAGCGCGACGCTTTTATCAAACTCGAACCGGAGGCTGCTAAATATTTCCGCCCATTTTACGGAGCGCAAGAGTTTATTAATAACAAACCCCGCTACTGCCTTTGGTTGGGAGACTGCTCTCCCGCCGAACTGCGTCGCATGCCGCATGCCTATAAACGCGTAGAGGCCGTCAGGCAATTTCGTCTGAACAGCAAAAGGGGGGCTACACTGAAATTGGCTGACAAGCCGACCCGTTTTCAAGTGGAGAATATGCCTGACTCGAATTATTTACTTGTACCGCGAGTTTCTTCGGAGCGCAGACAGTATGTGCCCATCGGTTATATGACGCCAGATGTAATCTGCTCCGATCGTGTCTCTCTGATTCCTTCGGCTACGCTCTACCACTTTGGCATACTCACTTCTCTGCTACATAATGCTTGGATGCGCGTTGTTTGTGGACGTCTGAAAAGCGATTATCTCTATTCCAACACGATTGTCTACAACAATTTCCCCTGGCCCACGGCCACGGACGCTGACCGGGCGAAGATCGAAGCCACGGCCGAGGCCATCCTTGACGCCCGCGCCAAGTATCCGGACAGCTCGCTGGCCGACCTCTACGACGCCGCGGCCATGCCGCCCGACCTGCGCCGCGCCCACTCGCTGAACGACGCCGCCGTGCTCCGCCTCTACGGCCTCCCCGCCGACGCCCCGGAGCCTACCATCGTGGCCCACCTGATGAACCTGTACAAAGAGCTAACAGCTAAAAACGAAAAGTGAAAACCCCGAGGGGGGCACTACCTCTGACCCTCTAACTACCGGGCATAGGTGTGTTCCTACCCTCTATTCTCCCCCCCCTCTACCCTCTACCCTCTACTCTCTACTCTCTACCCTCTAAAATGGAAATAGGCAAATACAACACCCTGCGCATAGCCCGGCGCGTTGATTTCGGGCTTTATCTGGCCGACGCCGACGGCAACGAAGTGCTGCTGCCCACGCGCTACGTCCCCGACGCGGCCCAGGAAGGCGACGAGCTGACCGTCTTCGTCTATCACGACAACGAAGGCCGCCCCATCGCCACCACCGACCGGCCTGCGGCCACCGTTGGCGAGTTCGCACGCATGAGAGTCCGTCAGGTGGCCGCCGCCGGCGCCTTCCTCGAGTGGGGACTGATGAAGGACCTTCTCGTGCCCTTCCGCGAGCAGAAAATCCCCATGCAGGCGGGCCAGTGGCACATCGTCTACGTCTACCTCGACCACATCACCCACCGCGTCGTCGGCTCCGCACGCATCGATAAGTACCTCGACAACACCCCGCCCCGCTACACCCGTGGCCAAGCCGTCGACCTCTTCGTCACCGGCGAGACCGAGCTCGGATATAAGGTCATCATCAACCACCTGCACTCCGGCCTCCTCTACCGCAACGAAGTCTTCCGCCCCCTCCGCACCGGCGATCGCGCCACGGGTTACATCAAGGAGGTGCGCGAGGACGACAAGATCGACGTCAGCCTCTATCCCCTCGGCTACGATAAGATCGACGGCATCGCCGACCGCATCCTCGAAGCGCTGCGGCAGAATGGCGGCGCCCTGTCCATGCATGACAAGAGCGACGCGGACGAGATTCGCGCCCTCTTCGGGTGCAGCAAGAAGAGCTTCAAGCAGGCCGTCGGCGCGCTCTACAAACGCCACCTGATCACCATCGAACCCACAGGCCTCCGCCTCGTCGGCGAGGATTAAGGATGGAGGCACTGATCCGTTTTTACGACGAACGCATCGCGCAACATCGGGCCACACTCGAGGCGCTGAAGCGAAAGATCTATCATGCCGGCACGCTCCGCCTGCTGATCGTGGTGGCTGCTTTGGTGGCCGTGTGGGTCGCTCGTGGCGCGGGGTGGGACGTGCTGACGGGCATCGTGGCGGCGTGCGCCGTGCCGTTCGTGGCGCTGATGGTTTACCACAATCGACTCGCGGTGCAGAGGGATTTCGCCACGGAGCTGATGCGCCTCAACGAGGCCGAACGGCGGGCGATCGATTACGATTTCAGCGCATTCGATGGGGGAGGGGAGTACGCCGATGCCGCGCACCCCTTTGCGCTCGACTTGGACGTCTTCGGCGAGCAGTCGCTCTTCCGCAGCCTCAATCGCACGGTGACGTCGGCCGGGCAATCGCTCTTGGCCCAGTGGTTCATGCGTCCGCTGACGGAGCGCGCCTCCGTGCTGCGCCGTCGGGAGGCGATCCGCGAGCTGGCCGACCGGCCCGACTTCCGTCAGCATTTCTATGCCACGGGTATCGCGAGCAAGGGGCAGCGCGCGGGGGCGTCGGACCAATGGATGAAGGGCTTGCCGCGCTTTGCAGACCGCGCTGTGTGGCGGGTGCTGAAGGTGCTTGTGCCCGCGTTGTGGATCGTCGTGGCGGTGGGCTGTGCCGTCGGTACCTTCCCCACGTGGGCGGCCGGAGGGATGCTCGCCGTGAGCTTTGGTGTGGCCAATCTACCGGCCCGGCGTATCCACGCGCTGTGCAAGTCGGCCGACCGGATGGAGGGCGTGCTCAAGTCGTATGCCGCACTGATCGCTCGGGTGGAGGCGGAGACGTTCCGCGCCGAGTCGCTCGTCGTGCTGCGGCGTCGCTTTGTCCCGGCGGAGGGCGCGAGTGCTTCGCTGGCCATCCGCAGGTTGTCGCGCCTCATCGGGGCGCTCGATCAACGCTACAGCATGGCGGGGCTGCTCCTCAACTTGTTCCTGTTGCGCGACGTGTGGTTGGCCGGTCGCGTAGAGCGATGGATGGCGCGTCACGCGCGTCAAGCGGCCGACTGGTTCGAGGCGCTGGCCGAGGTGGATGCGCTGTGCTCACTCGGCGGCTTCGCCTTCAATCACCCGGACTATCCTTATCCCGACCTCACCGACGCGTACTTCTGTATGGACGGGCGCGGGTTGGGTCATCCGTTGATCCACCGCGACCGTTGCGTGCGTAACGATTTGCACATCGCCCAGCCGCCGCACTTCGTCGTCATCACCGGGGCGAACATGGCCGGCAAGAGTACCTACCTGCGCACCGTGGGCGTGAACTTCCTCTTGGCGTGTATGGGACTTCCTGTGTGCGCCGAACAGCTGACGGTGTCGCCCGCGCCGCTCTTTACCAGCCTGCGCACGGCCGACTCGCTCGCGGCTGGGGAATCGTACTTCTTTGCCGAGCTAAAGCGCCTGAAGCATATCATCGACCGACTGCAAGCGGGTGAGCAGCTCTTCATCATCCTCGACGAGATCCTCAAGGGAACTAACTCGGAGGACAAGCGGAAAGGCTCGCTGGCACTGATGAAGCAGCTCGTTGGCCGTGGAGCGTGCGGCATCATCGCCACGCACGACTTGCAACTCGGTGCCTTGGCCGACGAGTTCCCCGATGCCGTCGAGAACGGTTGCTTCGAGGCCGATATGACGGCCGACACGCTCACCTTCTCCTACCGCCTGCGCCCCGGCGTGGCCCAAAACATGAACGCCTGCTTCCTGATGAAGCGGATGGGTATCATCATGGGTAGTTAGTGGGTAGTTGGGGCGGTCGCAAGAGCCGTCCGGTAGTCAGAAGTAATCCTTTGCTCTTTTCACTTTTAGTTATTCCGTTCCAGATATGACCCCTCAAGACCTTTACCCCCTCTTTTTGCGTCACCCAGCCGTCACGACCGACAGCCGACGCGTGACGTCCGGCAGCCTTTTCTTCGCACTCAAAGGCGACACCTTCGACGGTAACGCCTTTGCCCTGCAAGCGCTCCGCGATGGCTGCGCTTACGCCATCGTAGATGATCCCGCGCTGCCTGACGATCCCCGACTCCTCCGCGTCGACAGCGTCCTCGATGCCCTGCAAGGCCTCGCCCGACTGCATCGCGAGACGCTCCGCACGCCCATCGTCGGCATCACCGGCACGAACGGCAAGACGACGACAAAGGAGCTCATGGCCGCTGTCCTCGCCCGACGCCTCCGCACGCTCTGCACGGAGGGCAACTTCAACAACCATATCGGCGTGCCCCTCACGCTGCTTCGCCTCACGAAGGCACACGAGGTAGCCGTTGTCGAAATGGGCGCGAATCACCCCGGCGAGATACGCGACCTCTGCGCCATCGCCCGACCGGACTGCGGCCTGATCACCAACGTCGGCCGAGCGCATCTCGAAGGCTTCGGATCGTTCGAGGGTGTCGTCCGCACCAAGGGTGAGCTCTACGACTTCCTCCGCTCCACGGGTGGCCGCATCTTTATCGACGAAGACAACGAGCACCTCACAGCCATCGCAGGCGGCGCAGACAGCGTAGGCTACGGCTGCACCATGCGCCCCACGACGCGCATCGCCGGACAGACCGTGGACGGCCCGCCGCCCTTCCTCGTCTTCGCTTGGCAGGAGCGCGGCGACGACCGACAGCACACGGTAACTACGCGACTCGTCGGCGGGTATAACCTGAAGAACGCGCTGGCGGCCGTGGCTGTGGGGCGCACGTTCGGCGTCCCGGCCGACGACATCTGCCGCGCCATCGCCGACTATACGCCGACGAACAACCGTTCGCAGTGGATGGAGACGAGTCGCAACCGCCTGCTCATCGATGCCTACAACGCCAACCCAAGCAGCATGCGCGCGGCCATCGACAACTTCTCCGCTTGGACGGTCGCCCCGAAGGCCGTCATCCTCGGCGACATGTATGAGCTCGGCGAAGAGAGCCCGTCGCTACACGCCGAAGTGGTGCGTCGGCTCGAGGTCTGTCGCTTCGATCGCGTCATCCTCTGCGGCCCACGCTTCACCGCCGTCGGTGGTCCGTTCACGTGTTACCCCACCGTCGAGGCTCTCACGGCCGCCCTCACCGAAAGCCCCTTGAGCGGCTACCACATCCTCATCAAAGGCTCTCACGGCATGCACCTCGAGCGCCTCATCGCAGCGTTGTGACGGGCCTCTTTATTGGAATGGGCTTGCGGCGACCCCGGTGCGCGAATGGGCGGCTTATTTTGACTTGGTGACGTTGGCAGGCCGCCTGCCAACATCGTCGGAGTGTTCGGTGACTCTGGCAGGCGGCCTGACAGCGTTACCGGAGTGTTCGATAGTCCTGGCAGGTGGCCTGCCACCGTCACCGGAGTCTCCGATAGTCCTGGCAGGCGGCCTGACACCGTTACCAGAGTCTCCGATAGTCCTGGCAGGCGGCCTGCCAGAGTCACCGAACACTCCGACGACTTTGGCAGGCCGCCTGCCAGCGCTTTCACCCGGGTATTCCGAAGCGTCCCCCCGAGCAACAGGCCGACGAATGATCACGCCAGGCTCATGGGTATACAGCAGACAGCCCCATCGATACCTATCGGTGGGGCTGTCTGGTTGTTTGCGATCTCTGGGTCAGTCCGCCACGCGTGCCACGGACTTGATGTGGGTGTTCTTAGCCAGTGTGACACAGATGTTTTGGATATCCTCCACGTTGTGCACCATCATCTTGATTTTGCCTTCGAAGACGCCATCCTTAGCCTCGATCGTGAGCTTGGTGATGTTCACGTTGAAGCTCTCGGAAATGGTGCGCGTGATGGTGTTGAGCAGGCCGATGGAGTCGATACCCTTCACCTCGAGTGTGGCCTCGAAGGAGGTGTTGATGTGGTTGCTCCAGACGGTGGAGAGGATGCGCTCGCCGAAGCTGCTCTTCAGTCTGAGGGCAATGGGGCAGGAGATCTTATGGACGACCACGTTGCCGTCGTCGTTGATGAAGCCTAAGGCCTCGTCGCCGGGGATCGGTTTGCAGCAGCCGGCGATGACGTAGTTGCGGTTGAACTCGTCCTCGCAGAGGTAGTAGGGCTTCTTGCGGTCGAACTTCGGCAGCTCCTTTTTGGGGCCGGCCGGGGTGGGCAGGATGGTCATCATCTCGCGCTTCTTACCCATGCGCAGCGCCTGTTTGAGGTACTTGAAGAGTACGTTGTCCGTCTTCTCTTGCACGATCTTTTTGAGGTTATCGGGCAGGGTGACTTCGCCCTTTTCGATGGCGTAAAAGAGGCCATCACGGGTGGGGAAACCGTAGTAGACGGCGATCTTGTCGAGCAGCGACGAGGCGGGCGCCTCGAAGCCAGACTTGTGGAGGGCGGCCAACAGCTTCGCTTCGCCGGCCTTGGAGGCCTCGCGGCGGACACGCTTCAGGTAGGCCTCCACCTTGCTGCGGGCCTTGGCCGTTACCACGAAGGCGAGCCAGTCGGCCGATGGCTTCTGCGAGCGGGAGGTGAGCACCTCCACCTGGTCGCCGCTGGAGAGTTTGTGGCTCAGAGGCACGAGGCGATGGTTCACCTTGGCGCCGATGCAGGTGTCGCCCACGTCGGAGTGGAGGGCATAGGCAAAGTCGAGCGCCGTGGCACCTTGGGGCAAGGTTTTGAGCTCGCCTTTGGGGGTGAAGACGAAGATCTCAGACGAGAAGAGGTTCATCTTCACCGTGTCGAGGAAGTCGAGCGAATCGGGGTTCGGGTTTTCGAGAATCTCGGTGATCGTAGCCAGCCACTTGTCTAATTCCGTATCCTCCTCCACGTGCTTCTCCTTGTATTTCCAGTGCGCGGCGAAGCCCTTCTCGGCGATCTCGTCCATGCGGCGGCTACGGATCTGGATCTCTATCCATTGGCCGTCGGGCCCCATGACGGTGAGGTGGAGCGCCTGGTAGCCGTTCGATTTGGGGCGGCTCACCCAGTCGCGCAGACGGTCGGGGCGGATGCGGTAGATGTCGGTGATGGCGGAGTAGATGTCCCAACAGAGGTTCTTCTCGTCGATACCCTCCTTCGGCTCGAAGACGATGCGCACGGCGAAGATGTCGTAGATGTCTTCGAAGGGGACACTCTTGGCGTTCATCTTGTTCCAGATGGAGAAGGCCGATTTGACCCGGGCGCGCATTTCGTAATGCAGCCCCATGGCCTGCAACTTCTCGTCGACGGGTTTAGCGAAGTGCTCGAAGAGGCGGTTGCGAGCGCCCTCAGTGGCGGCGAGCTTTTGGTTGATCAGCTCGTATTCGCGGGGGTGTTCGTACTTGAAGCTGAGGTTCTCTAACTCCGTTTTGATGGCAAAGAGGCCCAGACGGTGGGCCAGCGGCGCGTAGAGGTAGAGCGTCTCGCCGGCTATCTTGTATTGCTTGGCGGGGAGCATGGAGCTGAGCGTGCGCATGTTGTGCAGACGGTCAGCCAGCTTAATGAGGATCACGCGGATATCGCTGCTCATGGTTAGGAGCAGTTTGCGGAAGTTCTCCGCCTGCGCTGAGGCATGTTCGTCGAAAACGACACCGCTGATCTTGGTCAGGCCGTCGACGATCTGGGCGATCTTATCGTCGAACATGTCGCGGATGTTCTCCACCGTGTACTCGGTGTCCTCCACCACATCGTGCAGCAAAGCGCAGCAGATGGAGGTCGAGCCGAGGCCCATCTCGTTGCAGACGATACGGGCGACAGCCAGCGGGTGCATGATGTAGGGCTCCCCGGACCGACGGCGTACACCCTTGTGGGCTTGGTTGGCGAAGTTGAAGGCCTTCGTGATACGCTCGATTTTGCGTCGGTGGTTAGAGTGGCAATAGTCATCGATCAGGCGATTGAATTCGTCCTGGATCATTTGGTTTTCGGACTCGGGCCGATCATCCTGTGCATTCATAACGGGGAATATGAGGTAGTGAGGTGGAATGGGCGAGCCGATGGCCCGCCCATAGGTGATTAGCGGCGCTTGCGTGCCTTGGTCGTCTTTTTGCCTGCGGCGGCCTTCTTGGTCGTCGCACCCTTCTTGGATTTCTTTTGTGCGGTGGC
The DNA here is from genome assembly GCF_003033925.1 of Tannerella serpentiformis. Lineage (NCBI taxonomy): Bacteria > Pseudomonadati > Bacteroidota > Bacteroidia > Bacteroidales > Tannerellaceae > Tannerella > Tannerella serpentiformis. The sequence continues at coordinate 39,761 of NZ_CP028365.1, read as the reverse complement.
CTTCTTGCGAGCTGCGGCCTTGCGGGCAGCTGCGGTGCGTGCGCGGGTGGACATGGCGGTGCGTCTTGAAGCTGGGCGGGCGGTGTAGGTGTTTTCGCCGGCCTCGGATCCATCGGCGCGCTTACCGTCATACGTTACGCCACCGGTATCCACGTAGATCGTCAGGCGCTTGCCACGCGGCACCCGGTTCGTGCGCAGGTTGTTCCATTTGCGAATGTTCTGCGCCGTGACGCCGTATTTGTTGGCGATCGTATAGAGATTCTCGCCTGATTTGACGGTGTAGCGAATCATCTCGGTCTTTGGCTCGGAAGGTTTGTCCTCCTGATCGTCGGAAGAAGGCTCTGTATAGCGCTTCGGCAGGTAGGCGGCCAGCAGTTCGTCGGCCCGATAGGCGCTGATGGTATCCTTCTTATCGATATAGGCGTACGTAGCGGCCACGGGCAGCTTCAGTACGCAGGGCTTGATGTGTCCGGGGATGATTTCGCGTTTGTACTGCGGGTTGAAGGTGCGCAGCATCTCAATGTCCACATTCAGCACGTCGGCCACCTGTCGGAGGTGCATCAATCTGTCCACCATCACCGTATCCGTAGCCACCGAAAGGCTGGTGCGCATGGGGCAAATATTATGCTCGCAATGGTAGGTCATGATGTAAGTCGCCGCGATGAAGAAAGGCACATACGAGCGAGTTTCGCGGGGCAGATAGGGGTAGATCTCCCAAAAGCTCGTGCGTCCGCCTGCGCGCCGAATGGCCTTATTCACGTTGCCCGGGCCGCAGTTGTAGGAGGCCAGCACAAGGTACCAGTCGCCAAACGTGGCATACATCTGCTTGAAGTACTTGCAAGCCGCGTGTGTGGAGGCGATCGGGTCGAGGCGTTGATCGATCAAACTGTTGATCTCGAGACCGAACAACTTGCCGGTGGGCAACATGAACTGCCAAATGCCCGCGGCACCTGCGCGCGAATACGCTCGGGGGTTGAGATTGCTTTCGATGATGGCGAGGTACTTCAATTCCAGCGGGAGATCGTATTGGTCGAGCACCTGCTCGAAAAGTGGGAAATAGAGATCAGCCATCGCCATGACATAACGCACCAGCTCGCGGCGTCGGTCTGCATAAATACTGATACAGTTGCGAACAATCGGGTTATAGTCCATCGGTATAATGGTGGCCATGCGCGAGAGCCGGTCGCGGTATACATCGTCCGATACAGGGGCATTCTCGTCGTGGTCGATACAGTAGGGGTCCGACTGAGAGAAATACTTGGCGTGCCAGCTTTGGAGGAGTGCGCGCACATTCTCATCGAGCACTTCGGGGATAAGTCCGACGTCCTCATAGGTCGAATCGGTGGAGAGGATCGAATAGTCTTCACCGATTATCTGCGTGTTATGGTCGTCATCGTCCTGCGCAAAAAGGGTTGACGGGGCGATGAGGGACGCCGCGCCGAGGACTGTAAAAAAGAGCTTCTTCATATCGTGCGTTGAATAAATAGTCTATGTGTTCGGGTGGAAAAAGTGGAGCATACGGCTATCAGAAATGGATACTGCACGCTAAACCAAACGCGGCGGACGATCGGTTCGTTAGCGGGGTGACGGTCGGGGTGAGGTGCAGAGACAGATCGGGGGAGATGTCGAAATCGAAGAGCTGCGCGTCGACGTACGCATCGGCCATGCAGAGAAAGTACCAAGCGACGGTCAGGATCACGCTGAGGTCTCGATAACGCCTGTAGTAATCCTTGCCACTCTTTAGATTGCTTCGAAAATTGGCGTTGGAAATATAGTCCTTCGGGTCGCGGTTGCGAGGCACGAAGTTTTGCCAACTCTGATGCCAGGTGGAGGGCGAATTCACGTCGTCCGTCATAATGTGCAGATAGGCCTCAGAATAATCGCGGTAGTTTTTGTTATTCCACGTAATGGCGTAGACGAAACCCATGAAGCCGCCGTAGACGATGGGCAATTTCCAGTATTTCCGGTTGTAGATCTGACCCAGCCCGGGGAAGACGGCCGAATAGATCACGGCGCGTGTAGGGTTCGGGCGGAAGGGGGCGGGGAGTGGCGAGGAGGCGGTGCGTCCGATGGGCGCGGTGGCCGAATCGGCGCGGTGCCAAAGCTCGCGGGCGGTGAGGCTGTCGACGAGCAGGCCGTCGACTCGGAGCAGGGTATCGGCCGGATCGGGTAGGGTTGTGCCGAGTGTGTCTGGCTGCTGGGCCCGCACTACGGCGGGTAGCGCGGTCCAGACGGCGGCGCAGACCAAAAGTCGGCTGAGGGTTTGACTGACCTTACTCACGCGGTGCACATCTCGTTTAACTCTGCTTCATGCCGTCCAGTAGGCGCATGATGCCTTCCAATTCTTGCTCTGAGGCAAAGGGGATGGTGATCTTCCCCTTGCCGTTTCGTTCGTCGTAAGTGAGGCGCACTTTCGTCTGAAAAAAAGCGGCCAGATGCTCCTTGAGGATCTTAAATTCATCCGGGAGGAGCTTGTGGGGACGGCGCTCAGGGTCGGCCTCGGCCTGTTGGTGCTTGACCTCGGCGGAGGCGTTGCGAGCCAGCTCTTCGACGGTGCGCACCGAGAGTCCCTGCGTCAAAATCTGCTCGTAGAGGGCCAATTGCACCTCCGGATCCTCCACCGAGAGCAGGGCACGAGCGTGCCCCATGTCGATGCGCTTATCCTTGAGTCCGACCTGAATCTCCGCCGGGAGCTTGAGCAAACGCAGGTAGTTAGCCACCGTAGCGCGCTTCTTGCCCACGCGCTCGCTGAGTTGCTCTTGCGTAAATCCGTTGGCGTCGATTAGCCGCTGATAAGCGAGGGCCGTTTCGATGGCGTTCAGATCTTCGCGCTGGATGTTCTCAATGAGGGCCAGCTCAGCGATATTCTCGTCTTCGGCGGTCTTGATGTAGGCGGGGATCTTGTCTAACCCGATCCTTTCGGCAGCCCGATAGCGGCGCTCGCCCGCGATGATCAAGTAATGGCCATCGCCTTTTTCTTTGAGTATGATCGGCTGTATGACGCCGTATGTGCGGAGGGACTGGGCCAATTCCTCGAGTGATTCTTCTTCGAAAATGGAGCGTGGCTGTCCGGGGTTGGGCTCGATGCGATCAAGCTCTATTTCGTTAATGGACGACGATCCGCTCGTCACAATTTCGTCTGGCGGGGCGAGCAGTGCGTCGAGTCCGCGACCTAATCTGTTGCGTGTGGCTTTGGCCATAAGAGGTGCGTATTTATGCGGTGGTGTTCTTTTCGATAATCTCCTGGGCGAGCTGCATGTGGTTCGTCGAGCCCTGCGACTCGGCGTCGTAGAGGAGGATGGGTCGGCCGAAGCTGGAGGCCTCGACCAGTTTGACGTTGCGGCGGATGACGGTCTTGAAAACCAAGTCTTGGAAGGGGCGCTTGACCTCTTCGTAGATCTGATTGGCCACGCGGAGGCGTGCGTCATACATGGTGATCAAAAAACCTTCGATCTCGAGGGATGGGTTGAGCTTCGACTTGATGATTTTGATCGTGTTCAGCAGCTTGCTAATACCCTCAAGGGCAAAATATTCGCATTGCACGGGGATGATGACTGCGTCTGCGGCCGTGAGGGCGTTGACGGTGATCAGTCCGAGTGAGGGCGAGCAATCGATGAGGATGAAGTCGTAGCTGTCGCGGAGGGGCTGGACGACGCGCTTCAAAATCTGTTCCCGCCGCTCCATGTTGAGCATTTCTATCTCGGCGCCGACCAGATCGATGTGCGAGGGGAGCACCTCGAGTCCATCGAGTTCGGTGCGCACGATGGCCTCCTGCGGCTCGTCGCCATTGATAAGGCATTCGTAGAGCGAGGTGGGTAAATTCTTAATGTCGACACCCAATCCGGAGGAGGCGTTGGCCTGCGGATCGGCGTCGATGACGAGCACGCGCTTCTCCAGCGCAGCCAGCGAGGCAGCCAGATTGATCGTTGTCGTGGTCTTTCCCACGCCGCCTTTTTGATTGGCTAATGCGATAACTTTTCCCATTGAATATTGGCTTTGAGACAAGTCAAAGGTCGGCTTGTTCCACGTTCTGCGTCGGCCTTTGTTCGGCGCAAAGGTAGTTCTGTTTTGTGTTTATTGGAATACGTCCATGCGTGGAACGGCCCTAACGTGGCGGGAAGTGCTGTCGATGATAGGGTGGGGAAGCCTCGTTGGGAGGGAAAAACAGACGCTCCGTATGCACCTAACGCCTAATCTACGCCTCTTGCGAAGCGTCCCAAGGGACGTATTCAATACGCCCCTACGCCGGCACCTACCTAAGGGTCGACGGGGATCTATTGAAAGGAAACGGATTCCTCCATGCGTGTCAGATGGAAAAAATCTCGGGTTGCGCTGTCGGCGATGGGGTGGGGGAGGCGGTATAGAAGTCGTTCGTTTTGCGAACGAAGGCGGAGGGGCGATAGGCGTCATGACAGAAAACTACGCGGAGGTGATCTCTGGCGGCCTCGTCGAGCAGGAGGCAGCGCTCGCGGTAGGAGTCCAGGGGCGGATGTCGTAGGCCGAGATCCACGTGGGGGATAGGTGGGCCGCCGTGGGGACGATGTCGCCGGGGAAGAGCACGCCCGGCCTGCCGTCGGGGCGTTGGATGCGGACGGCGATCTGCCCATCCGTGTGGCCGTCGTGCAGGGTCAGGCGGACGAGTGGATGGATGAGCGTCTCGGACGTGTCAATGGGGGAGAGGAGGCCGGCGTGGCGGATGGCGTCGATATGTTCGGTGGAAAAGGAGTCCTTCTCGAGGGCGTTTGGAGCGGCGCAGGCGTCGAGCTGGGCACGGCTGACGTGAACGCGGGCGCGCGGGTAGGTGGCTACAATGCGCCCCAAGTCGTCCATTCGGGTCGTGCCGCCGCAGTGATCAAAGTGCAGGTGGGTGAGGATGACGTCCGTCACGTCGTCAGGCTGGATGCCGAGGCGAGCCAGCGTAACGGCGGGGTCCGTCAATTGATGAAAAGCGTAATACGATCGGCTGAGCCGTTCCAGATGTTTCGTGCCGACGCCTGTGTCAATCAGCAGGATGCGATCCTCGACACGGACCAGACCGATCTGCATGGCTAGCACGCAACGGTTCAGGTGATCCGCCTCGTAACGTCGTCCCCAAGCCGTACGTGGCACGGCGCCGAACATGGCACCCCCGTCGGCATAAAAAAGTCCTGCGTTAAAAAGTTGGATAGTCATGGCGTGGGATGATTGATGAGGGATGGTCAATGATTTCGCTGCGTGGGTGCGTCATTCGGTGAGAAATGAAATGGGAACTGCCGACACTTTAAGATCTACAGCGAGGCGACGAATTCTTTGAAATGATCGACATCGAGCACCTCCAAATTGTCGTTCTCGCGGGCTTCACGAATGGCTTCCATCGTCTCGGGATTAGGCTGACGACGGATTAGCTTCCGAAGCATCTTTTCTACATAGCCGTTCAGGCTTTTGTTCTCCCTCTTCGCCTCTTTTTCCAGTTGGTCGATCAGACCTTTATCCAGATGAAGGGCAATTTCCACTTTCCCTGTCGTTCCCATGATGATCTCAATCAATCTAAAAATTAGCGCCCGATACCAGGGGGAAAACCCGCCGGGTACCGGGCCTTTTTAGGGGTTCACCTTCCGTTTCTTTACTCTTCCGGCAAAGTGATCTCCGGACTGCTTCCGCCACCCGGCGCGCCACCGCCGCCGCCACTGCCCGTGTCCGGTTTCTTGCCTTCGCCGCCACCCTCGGGCTTCTTCGGCGCCTCCGGCTCGGGGAGATGGATATCCGGCTTGTCGCCCTCCTTCGGTTTCTTGGGCTTCGGCTCTTTCGGTTGGGGCGGGGTATCCGGTTTCTTCTTCTTTTTGTCTGCCGCCGATTTTTTCTGAGCCAGACTCTGGTGGTAAGCCTTATCGGTCCGGTCGACGAGGCTGTTCAGATGCTCGGCGAGCTTCTTGAGCGCTGCTTTATCGACCGACGCGACGCCGGAGACATAGGCCGCTTTGAGCATGAAGATCACGCGGTTATAAACGGCATCCGTCTTCGGTCGCACTTCAGCCGCCGTCGGCAAATTGCTTCGGTGCGGGTTCTTGACACTCTGCAGATAGAGCTTTTTGCATTCCCCGTTGGCCGCCTCCAATTTCGCGAGGGCAGACGTGAGGCGCAACGTGGTCACGTGCGCAGCGTTCTCGGTTTTCTTCAGGTCGACCAGCAGGCCATCGATATGCGACGATTGGCGGTCGAACGACTCGCGCTGCACCCGTCCGTAGCTGTTGATTACCAGTGCCAACTCCGACGCAGCCTTCTCCTCGGCCTCTTCCGGTGAGAAGACGCAAGCACGAATCAGCCGGAAGATGTAAGTAAGAATGCGATCACGCTCCTCGTTCTTTTTGTTCATCGTTTTGGTTAGCGTCTCTGCGACCACCTCCTTACCGATGTCTTCTTCGGTATCGATATTGCCTTTCCACTCCGTTTTGAGCGGTTCCGGGAGACCGATTTTTGCAGGCTCGTATTCGTTGACTAAATCGTAAGCCCTGCCGTGAAAATGTACGTGTTGCCCGTTGTCGAGCTTTTTCATCCCTATGGGATCAATTTCAATGATTTCGTCCATTGTGTCATTAATTTGAATGGGTATAAAAACGATCAAAAATAAGCATAGATCAGATAGATGCAAGAAATACGCGTCACTTTTCGGATCCGAGACGTGCGCTGCGCCCCACGACCGATCGGCGAACGGTCTGCGTTTGCCACAGATCTGAGCAAAACCCGCCGGGTTTCATTCAAACTTGTGGCAAAGCCCAAAACCCGGCGGGTTTCGCTCCATGTCGAGTGGCAAAGCCCAAAACCCGGCGGGTTTCGCCCCATGTCGAGTGGCAAAGCCCAAAACCCGGCGGGTTTCGCTCCATGTCGAGTGGCAGAGCCCAAAACCCGGCGGGTTTCGCTCCATGTCGAGTGGCAGAGCCCAAAACCCGGCGGGTTTCGCTCCATGTCGAGTGGCAGAGCCCAAAACCCGGCGGGTTTCGCTCCATGTCAAGTGGCAGAGCCCAAAACCCGGCGGGTTTTGCTTCATGTCGAGTGGCAAAGCCCAAAACCCGGCGGGTTTCGCACCGCATCGTTTGGCGGACTTCAAAACTTGCCAAGGATGGCGCCCCACACGTGCGACTCAACGCCTCTCTGACCTCAAAAAGCATTCAAGCGCCCTACCGCTGTAGGAACGGGGGCGAATGTACAAACATTTAGAAAAGCGAATAGGGTAGGGGGTCAGAATTATTTTTCAACAGACCGGTGGGAGTGCTTTTCGTGGCCTCTGAGGGATCGCGGCGCCCATCTGAAGTGCGATCCTCGCCACGTCTCCTCTCCTACCCCCGCATATAATAAGGAAACGCGCGTGCGCGTACATTATATATATAGCAATGGCCGGCATCCGTCCTGAGGAAGATACCGGCCATTGATGTCCAAAAACAAGAACAGGCGATTTTAGTCTTCGATCGCCTCGATGGACTTCATAAACGCTTCAAAACTGCTTGCATCCAGTGTGCCCGCATACCGACCTGAGCGCGCTTCCTCGATGGCCTCAAGGGTCGCTTCGTTCGGCTTGTAATAAATGGCGTCCAGCAGGATGCTCTCTACAAAGTCATCCACGCTTTGGTGCTCCTCTGTGGCTTTTTTCTTCAGGCGGTCAAGGAGCCCTACGCTCAGATTGAATGCAGCCCGTTTTTTGGGTGTTTGTGCAATCGTTTCCATTGGATGTCTCGTTTTTGGGGGTTGTACAAAGATGGGATGATACGTACCCTTCACTTTCCCAGCACCAAACGCTGGTAGGCCGCGCGCGACTCGGCCACCTCGGCGGGGTCGAGATTGTCGCCATTGCAGAGGGCAACGAGGCCGATGTATTGGGCTTGCACGTAACGGATGGTGGCGATGACGGGCAGGGCGGACTCCTCGATGGTGAACCCGATCTCTTCGCGGGTGAATGTCTCGCGGGGGCAGCCGGCCGTGATCACGATGCCGATGGATTTGCCCTTGAGCGCCTCGCGCGTCCCGAAAGCCCAGCCAAAAGCGAGTACCTCGTCGATCCACTTTTTGAAAAAGGCCGGGACGTCGTACCAATACATGGGGTACTGAAAGATAATCCGGTCGAATTGCTCTGCGAGGCTTTGCTCAGCGGCAACATCGATGCGTCCGTCGGGGTACATTTCGTAGAGGTTGCGAATGACAACGGGTGCCCCTTCGGGCAGGGATTCGAGCAGCGCTCGGTTGGCTTTTGACACCGGGTAGTTCTCGTGCGTCAATAAAATCAGGGTCTTCATAAGCTAAAAACTAAAATCTAAGAATTACTTGTTGGGTTATGGGGTGAAACACTGAAATCTAAGAACAAATGGGTGGGTTATGGGGTGGAGCCTGTCGTCCGAATGGCTTACGCGCCGCGTGGACAGGCTGAACGCCAAAATCTAAGAACAAATGAGTGGGTTACGGGGTGAAATACTGAAATCTAAAAACAAATGGGCGGATTGTGGGGTGGAGCCTGTCGTCCGAATGGCTTACGCGCCGCGTGGACAGGCTGAACGCCAAAGTCTAAGAACAAATGAGTGGGTTACGGGGTGGAGCTTGTCGTCCGAATGGCTTACGCGCCGTGTGGACAGGCTGAACGCCAAAATCCAAGAACAAATGAGTGGGTTACGGGGTGGAACACTGAAATCTAAGAACAAATGGACGGGTTGCGGGGGCGATACAAGGGCCTGAATCCCGATTTAGACGGCCGCCTCGAGGGCGTAATGCTGATAATCGCGAACGAGGGTGCGGAGCAGGGCCTCGTCGGCCGTGCCATTGTTCGCAAGCCCGAGAAAGCGGCGCACCTCGTTGGCCAACTGGCGGATACGCTCGGGGCGCGTCTGCCGGTCACCGCCCGTGAGCGTGCGATTGATGAGGTCGACTTGTGCCAGCGAGAGCCGTTCGGCCTGTGGGAAGACGGGCTGGTAGTCGTGGTTCAGATGGCTGAACTCGTCGAGTGTGACGTGGATCTTCTTATAGTCTTTCTCCTTGATGACGAGCGTTCCAGCCGCCAAGTCGCCGACCCGCTGATTGTTCTTAGTCAGGGCAATACACAGTATGCCGACGTACGAGGTGTGCATGTCGATGAGCAGAAACAGCCATCGGAACAGGTAAGCCGCCACGGTGGGCCTGTCTCCGTTTTTCATGACTACGCGCATGCCCAGGAAACGCTTGCCGGGCGTCTGCCCATTGTTGAACGTCTCCCAAAAGAAGGTGTAACCGAGCGCGGGAAGGTAAAAGACGGAGAGTATCAGGAAGGAGCCAAACGCACCTTGCTCGCCCCCAGTCATTTGCATGTAGGCGATCCAGAGCCCAAACACGGCCGCGCAGTAAACGAGTAGCAGCACGGTGTCGATCAGCCGCCCCAGGACGCGCGCGCCTAAGCTCGCCGGTGTCTGGTCGATCTGTACGTATTGGCCGGTGACGATGGTAGAATCAGACATAAAAATCGGAGTAGTTACAGGTGGATGTTATGCGTCGCAAGGTGCGGAGCGTCGGGTTAGGCAGCCCTCCCGCGCCTCAGTCCGTAGACCTCGGCCCATTTCAGGCACACCACAAACGACGGAAAGGCTCTCCGCCCAAGCGTTGAATGCGCAAAGATAGACGCCGCCCGAAACTCCCTGAAAAGTTCAGGCACTCTCACCCGACGATTCCCCTTTTTGTCAAGGTTTAGGCGGGTGCGTTCGTTGGGATAGCATTTTAGGGTAAGGGTTTGGCGGGTACGTTTTTGGGGATAGTGTTTTAGGGCAAAGATTCGTGGGGTACGTTTTGAGGGGGTGTGTTTTGAGGTAAGGGTTAGGCGGGGGCATTTGTCGGGAATGTGTTTAGGGGCAAAGATTCGTGAGGTATGTTTTGGGGAAGTGCATTTTGGGTTAAGAATTAGGCGGGGACGTTGGTCGAGATAGCTTTTTGAGGCAAGGATTGGGCGGTAACGTTTGTCGAGATCGCTTTTGGGGGCAAAGATTCGTGGGGTATGTTTTGGGGAGGTGTGTTTTGGGTTAAGGGTTAGGCGGGGACGTTGGTCGAGAATGTGTTTAGGGTCAGGTTTTCGTGAGGTACGTTTTGGGGAGATGTATTTTGAGGTAAGGTTTAGGCGGATACGTTTTTGGGGATAGCATTTTGAGGCAAGGGTTAGGCGGGAACGTTCGTCGAGATTATATCTCAGATCCATTTCCCGGTCGCACAGATTGCGCTGAACATCAAACGCGACGAAACACCTCCGAGACGGTATTCGGATCGTCCTTTTTCCCGAAAAGCGGATTCAAGACCTACTTCCGACCGTGCATCTCGCCCATTTTTCTGTGCGATTCCTGTGTGACTCTCCCATTTGCGCCCCAAAATGCACCGCGGTATCGGGATGAATTCCAGACAATCCACGATAAGCCATCGTGGCGGCTGATTAGGTCCAAAAACAGCCCCTCCCCTCCTACTTCCGTATGATCGATAATAACAATTATGTTAACCTGTAATCATAGGGGAGAGGGCATAAAAAAATCCGCGCGACACCCTCCGGATCCATGGAGGGGCCGCGCGGACAGCCAAAAATATTGGACGGATTTACTTCGACATTTCTGCGTTGATCGCGTCGAACTCCTTGTTCATACTCAGATTGTAATAAATGCCTCTGAGTCCGATCATGTATTCTCTTTCCTCTGGTTTCAGCTTGTGTGCCTTCTCAAAGAACGGCAGCGCTTTGCGAAGCATCGCTTCAGCCTTGGCCTTCTCCGCCTTATACTGATTCTGGTCGTTCAGCGAATTGGCCTTGTCCAGCAAGCTCACGCCTTGGTTGAAATAGAGACGCCCCACGCTGAAGATGTTCGATGGATTCTCAGGATCCAAGTCGAGCGCTTTCTTGTAAGCCTCTTCTGCCTTGGCTTCGTCCTTCAGACCGACCTCATAGAGGCTGCCGAGGGCGAAATAGAGCTGCGGGTTGTTGGGGCTCTTGGAAATGGCCGTGTTCAGCAGCTGCATAGCCTGCTCATTGCGCTTGGTGCTGATGTAGACATTGATCATGTTGTTCAGGAAGTAGCTCGAGTCGGGGAAGAGCTTCATGCCCTCCTCCAAGGTCTTCTCCAAGCCGACTGTGTCCTTGAGTACCTGATCGTATACGTAACAGAGCGACTGATAGACATCAAAACGACGGTAGTCCGTTCCTTTTGCCCGGTTCAAGTCCTTGATAGCCTGCTGAGGATCGTCCATTTGCATGGCGGCAATGGCCGCGTAGAATTGCACGATCATAAAGTTGGAATCTCTTGCGGCCGCTTTTTCGCCTTTCATAAAGGGCAGGTCGGCGATCTCGAGATATTGCTCAAAGAAATCGTGGGCTCTCTTGTAATTCCTCTGGTCGAAGAAGTACGCGCCTCCGTTCAAGTAGTAGAGGATGTTTGCGTTGAGCGTGCCCTTGATGTTCTTCGTGTATTTGGGCTTCACCTTGCCCTTCTCGTTGGGCAGTTGGTCAAGCCGATAGGACTCCTTGAAGTACGGCAGGATGTTTCCCAGCGCCTCATACATGACGGCTTCGTCGGGCTTCTGTCCGAGGATCTGCTTCATGTTTTCGGTACTGAATTGCGTGTCTTCAATGAGGCCGGCCACATACCAGGTCTTTGCGTCGTCCTTTGTCTCAGCGTTTTCCATGGCCCCTTTGATCAGGGTCCGGGCTTCGTTGAAATCCGGTTTGGAATCTTTCGCAATGCGTTCTGCATCGGATACGGCCTTCTTCTGACCAAAGACGACGGTCGTCATCAGACACAAGCCGATGGTTACTAATACTCGCTTCATGTTCTCTAATTTTTAATTGTGTATGAATGGATGATTGATAGCTTCGAGGGATCACGCGTTGTCGGTCGGTGTGTTCGGCGCCTCGTCAGCCGACTCTTCCACGCCGCCAATCCGATCCTCTTCCGATTCGGAGACCACTTTGCAGACGGATGCGATCTCGTCGTTACGTTTCTCCAAGTTGATCAGGCGAACGCCCTGCGTGGCGCGACCGATCACGTTCAAGTCGGCCACCTTCATGCGAATCGTGATACCGGACTTATTGATGATCATCAGGTCATTGTCCTCGGTAACGTTTTTGATGCCGACCAGCTTGCCCGTCTTTTCGGTCACTTGGATTGTCTTAATGCCCTTACCTCCGCGGTTCGTGACGCGATAATCATCGATGGCGGAGCGCTTGCCGTATCCCTGTTCAGAGACGACGAGCACCGTCTCTTGCTCAGGATGCTTGATGCAGATCATGCCGACTACCTCGTCGTCGTCGCCATCGAGCGTCATGCCACGCACACCGGCGGCCACACGTCCCATCACGCGCACTTTGCTCTCATGGAATCGGATCGCGCGACCATTCCGATTGGCGATGATCACTTCGTTGTTTCCGTTCGTGAGGCGCACTTGGATCACACCGTCGCCCTCGCGCAGTGCGATGGCATTCACGCCGTTCTGACGCGGACGGGAATAGGCCTCGAGCAATGTCTTTTTGATCAGTCCGCGCTTGGTGCAGAAGAGCAGGTAGTGCGAATTGATGAAGTCCACGTCGCCCGTCAGGTTCTTGATGCGGATAAAGGCATTCACGCGGTCGTCCGAGTCGATGTTGAGGAAGTTTTGGATGGCGCGCCCTTTGGTGTTCTTCGCGCCTTCGGGAATCTCGTAGACCTTCTTCCAGAAGCAGCGCCCTTTGGCGGTAAAGAACAGGATTGTGGCGTGCATCGAGGCCGGATAGATGTGCTCGACAAAATCCTCTTCGCGCGTTTCGGAACCCTTCGAACCCACCCCACCGCGGGTCTGCGCACGGAACTCACTGAGCGGCGTGCGCTTGATGTAACCCATATGTGAGATGGTGATGATCATTTCGTCGTCGGCGTAGAAGTCTTCCGGGTTCAGCTCTTCGGAGGCGTAGACGATGTCCGTCTTGCGCTCATCACCGTATTTGTCGATGATTTCTTGGAATTCATCGCGGATGACCTGCAGCAGTCGGTCTTCGTTTTCGAGGATCTCCTTGAGACGAGCGATTAGCTTTTCGATCTCCTCGTATTCGGCGCGGAGCTTCTCCTGCTCCAGCCCGGTGAGTTGGCGCAGGCGCATTTCAACGATGGCGCGCGCCTGGACTTCGGATAGTTCGAAACGTTCGCGGAGGCGATCAATGGCTTGCTGCGGACTGCTGGAGGAGCGGATGATGGCGATGACCTCGTCGATGTGATCCGAGGCGATGATCAGCCCTTGGAGGATATGGGCGCGCTCCTCGGCTTTTTTCAGCTCGAAGCGTGTGCGGCGCAGGACAACATCGCGGCGATGATCGACGAAGTTGCCGATCAGATCTTTCAGGTTCATCAGCTTCGGCCGACCGTTCACGAGCGCGATGTTGTTCACGCTGAAGGACGACTGTAAGGCCGTCATCTTATACAGCTTGTTCAGCACGATGTTGGCGTTCGCCTCACGCTTCACGTCCACCACGATACGCATACCGCTGCGGTCCGACTCGTCGTTCACGTTCGACACGCCGTCGAGCCGCTTCTCGTTCACCAGATCAGCGATGGCGCGGATCAGCTCCGCCTTGTTCACCATGTAGGGGATTTCGCTGATGACGATTTTATCGTGCGCCGCGCCGCTCTCGATCTCCGCCTTACCGCGGATGACGATGCGCCCGCGCCCTGTCTCGAACGCCTCCTTGATACCGGCGTAACCGTAGATCGTGGCCCCGGTCGGGAAGTCGGGCGCTTTGACGTGCTGCATCAGTCCTTCGACATCGATCTCACCGCGTGCATCCACATAAGCCTGACAGGCGTGAAGCACCTCCGTCATGTTGTGCGGTGGCATGTTCGTCGCCATACCCACGGCGATGCCCGATGCCCCATTGATAAGCAGGTTCGGGATGCGCGTTGGTAACACCGTAGGCTCTTGCAGCGTATCGTCGAAGTTGAGCTGGAAGTCAACCGTATCCTTATCTATATCCCGCAACATTTCCTCAGCCAATCGGCTCATGCGCGCCTCGGTGTATCGCATAGCGGCCGGGCTGTCGCCGTCCACAGAGCCGAAGTTGCCCTGCCCATCGACCAGCGTGTACCGCATGGACCAATTCTGGGCCAGTCGAACTAACGCAAAGTAGACCGAAGAATCGCCGTGCGGGTGATATTTACCCAGCACTTCACCGACGATTCTGGCTGCCTTTTTATAGGGTTTGTCTGAAGTATTTCCTAGCTCGTTCATCCCGAAAAGGATGCGCCGATGCACGGGTTTGAATCCGTCTCTAACGTCCGGTAGCGCCCGGGAGACGATGACCGACATCGAGTAGTCGATGTAAGCCGATTTCATCTCTTGATTGATGTCGATCTTGATAATTCTATCCTCTGCCATCTATTACTAATGTATAGCGTTGCGTGAAAAAACAACGCTAAAGTACAGGTTTTCGGATAACGGGCAAGAAGACCTCCTAAAACGAACTTCAACGGGCTTGCTCGTCCGTGCGACGTGCCTGCGGAGATCGTTTTCCTGACGTAACGGACGAGATAAGGCCTAAAACCTGTCTCCGAGAGGCTTATACTCCCCGAATAAGGCCTTACGGAGCATATTTCCAATCGTTCGGAACTTCCCGAAAGCCTATTCCATAGTTTATAGATCAATCGGAACTTCCCGAACCAAATTCAGATCCTGATACAGTCTTTCGGGAACTTCCGAAGCTATTCGCATCATATATAGAAAGCTCCGGATATTCCCGAACAGGATAAACATCATGTATAAATCCATTCGGGAGTTTCCGATCAATTGAAATTGAAATTTAAGACCATTCGGATACTTCCGAAAGATTGGATATGCATATTAAAGAATTTCGGGAAGATCCGAAAGCCTTAAAAATAGAGTATGGGCTTATCGGGAAGATCCGAAGAATATATACGAGGAGTTTATTCCTTTCGGATAATTCCGAGAGTATGATATAGATATGTACATGCTTTCGGAACTTCCCGAAATAGAGGTGCAGAATGCAACTATCGTTCGGGTAGTTCCGATCGATTGAAAATACGGTCTATGAGGGCTTAACAGGGCTGAGTGAGCTTGTTCTCGTACTTCATGAGGGCTTAACGGGGCGGAGCGGGCTTGTTTTCGTACTCCGTAAGGGTTTAACGAGGTGGAGCGAGACTGTTTTCGTACTTCATAAGGGCTTCGAGGTGGCGAAGAAGGGGCGCGAGGTGGCGTGCGGAGCCTTCGGGGAGGCAGAATGGGCCGAAATAGTAGGGATTTCGAACAGCGTCTTACATTTGCCACGTATTTACACGCAAGAAGTATGAATATTGGTTACACAAAGGGGTTGACCCTTCTTCTGCTTGTCCGAATGCTCTCAGCGTGCCATTCGGAGGGGAAAGAGATCGAAGAGAATGCAATTCGTTTCGAGTCGGTGGTGGTTGAAAAGACTTATCCCGTGGAAAACAAGAAGGACACTACGACCGAGGGGCGTGTGCTGAAGATCCACTTCACGTATCCGACGGAGTATGCCAACCAGGGCGTGCTTGAGGCTGTGCAACAGCAATTCGTCCGGAGCATGCTGGGCGATACGTATGCGCAACTGCCAATCAAGGAGGCGGTGAATAAGTATGTCGAGGATTACGGCTTGCACCTGAAGGACAAGGACGTTTCGGACTTTGAGCAGGACACGGAGGACCGCACGGCGGTGATGGACTTCGAGGGCGAAGAATTCGACACCTCTGACCGGCCGTCGCTACCGGAATATGAGCTGCTGAACGATAGCATTCTGTTTAACCAAAAAGACGTGCTGTGTTACTCCGTCTATCGGGAATACAACGCTGGGACACCCTCGCCAGTCCGCACGTACACCAATTGGGTGATCGACCTGAAGACGGGCAACCGCGTGACGGAAAGCGAGATTTTCAATGAGGACTACAAGGACGATCTGGCGAAGATCATCGTGGACGCCATTGCGCTATATAACAATGTAGACAAGGTGGCCGATCTGGAGAACATCGGCTTCTACAACATCAATGAGATTTACCCGAACCGCAATTTCTATGTGGACGACATCGGGATCACCTATACTTTCAACGAAAGCGACATCGCCGCGGGCGCGCTGGGAGCCACTTCGGTGCGTATCCCCTACGAGAAAGTCCGCCATCTGATGCGCCATGACAGTCCGATCGCACATCTGGTCTTTTGACGCACGGAATGGAGGCTGTCAACCGTTATTATCCCGACCTGAACGAGACGCAACGTCGGCAATTTGAAGCGCTGGGTGCGCTTTACACCGACTGGAATGCGAAGATCAATGTGATCTCGCGTCGGGACATCGAAAATCTGTATTTGCATCACGTGCTACACTCGCTGAGTATCGAGCGGATGATTCGTTTTCGGGCGGGATCGGCGGTGATGGACGTGGGTACGGGCGGAGGGTTTCCGGGCATTCCGCTGGCCATCCTTTTTCCCGAAGTGACGTTCCATTTGGTGGACAGCGTGGGGAAGAAGATCCGCGTGGCGCAGGCCGTGGCGGAGGCGCTGGAGCTACGGAATGTGACGACGTGCCACGAGCGCGTGGAGGACGAACGAGGCCGATTTGACTTCGTGGTGAGTCGGGCAGTGATGCCACTGCGCGACTTGGCCGCAGCGGTGCGGAAGAACATCCGCGAGGAACAACAAAACGCGCTGCCCAACGGATTGATCTGCCTCAAGGGCGGGGAGCTGCAACACGAGATTGCGCCGTTCAAGAAGCAGGCCGTGCGCCTCGATATCGATGCCTATTTCCGGGAACCTTATTTCAAGACCAAGCAAATCGTCTATATCCCCCTATGATTACGATCAAACAGTTTGAATTCAATCCCTTCGGGGAGAATACCTATGTGCTCAGCGATGAGACACGGGAGGCCGTCGTCGTGGACTGCGGCTGCATGATGGCGCGCGAACGGAGTGCGCTCTCAGATTACATCACGGAGCACGGTCTGACTCCGGTCAGGCTGCTCTGCACGCATCTGCATTTCGACCACATCATCGGTAACGCCTTCATCCGCGACACATACGGGTTGCTGCCCGAGGCTTCGCAAAAGGATGTGGAAGCGTTGCCGTCGCTTGAGGAGCAGATGGCGGGACTGGGTTTGCCGCCGAGCAAAGCGTTCGAGACGGTGCCGGTGACAAAATACCTGTCCGAGGGCGACACGGTGCGCTTCGGGCAGTCAGAATTACAAGTGCTGGCTACACCGGGCCATTCGCCGGGTAGCCTCTCCTTTTATGCGTCGCAGGATGGCTTCGTGCTGTCCGGCGACGCGTTGTTTGAAGGCAGCATCGGTCGGACGGACCTATGGGGCGGCGACTTACGGACGCTCATCACGGCCATCCGCGAGAAGTTGCTGACGCTGCCTGACGCTACAGTCGTCTATTCGGGCCACGGCCCTGCGACGACCGTTGGCATAGAGAAAAACGAGAATCCTTACTTATAATCATCATACAATCAAAAGAGACATGGATACGAACAAATTTTCCAACCGTCATATCGGCGTTACGACCGATGACGACAAAGCTGCGATGCTGAAAGCCATCGGGGTAAACTCGCTGGATGAGCTGATCGAACAAACGATACCCTCGGACATCCGCCTGACAAAACCGCTGAACCTGCCCCCCGCGATGACGGAGCGCAAGTTCGCTGAGCACATCGCTGAGCTGGCAGGCAAGAACAAGATATTCACCTCCTACATCGGTATGGGATGGTACGACACGGTTTGCCCGGCGCCCATTGTGCGCAATGTGTTTGAGAACCCTGCGTGGTACACCTCTTACACGCCGTATCAGGCCGAGATCTCGCAGGGTCGTTTGGAGGCGCTGCTGAATTTCCAGACCGTGATCTGCGAACTGACCGGGCTACCGCTGACCAACTGCTCGCTCTTGGACGAGGCTACGGCAGCTGCTGAGGCCGCTACGATGTTTCATGGTACGCGCAGCCGCGCACAGGCCAAGGCTGGGGCGAACACGCTCTTCGTCGATGAGCACGTGTTTGAGTCGACCAAGGCCGTGATCCATACGCGCATGGAGCCGCAAGGCATCGAGGTGGTGACGGGCGACTTCA
Organism: Tannerella serpentiformis; assembly: GCF_003033925.1. NCBI lineage: Bacteria > Pseudomonadati > Bacteroidota > Bacteroidia > Bacteroidales > Tannerellaceae > Tannerella > Tannerella serpentiformis. Next base: position 21,703 of record NZ_CP028365.1, on the reverse strand, counting down.
AGACGTTTGAGTTTACCGACAAGGTATTCGCCGCCATCGTGCAATACCCGAATGGCGACGGTGAGATCGAAGATTATCGTGCGTTTGTGGAGGCAGCTCACGCCAAGGATGTGCGCGTGGCTGTAGCCGCTGACCTGATGAGCCTCGTGCTGCTGACACCTCCGGGCGAATGGGGTGCGGATGTGGTGTTCGGTAGCAGTCAGCGTTTCGGTATTCCGATGTTCTACGGCGGTCCGTCGGCAGGTTATTTTGCCACGAAGGACGAGTACAAGCGTACCATCCCCGGCCGTATCATTGGTATCTCGGTCGACGCTTACAATCATCCTGCGTACCGTCTGGCATTGCAGACGCGCGAGCAGCATATCAAGCGCGAGAAGGCCACGTCGAACATCTGTACTGCACAGGCACTGCTGGCTACGATGGCCGGATTCTACGCCGTTTATCACGGTCCCGACGGACTGCGCGACATCGCCTCACGTATTCACGCTTACGCCGGATTCTTAGCCGAAGAACTTGAGAAGCTGGGCTACAAGCAGGTAAACAAAAACTTCTTCGACACGCTCAAGATCGCACTGCCGGAGCGCGTAGAGGTCAAGACGCTGCGCGAGATCGCACTGGAGTGCAACATCAACTTGCGCTACTTCGAGGACGGTCACGTGGGCATCAGCCTTGACGAGACGACGCAACCCAAGGCCCTGGCCGTGCTGTTGCAAATGTTTGCCGGCGTGGCAGGCAAGACGTATGCCGCCAATGTGGACGACATCAACCGCAGCCGATACTTTGACGAGCAGTTCGTGCGTACCTCCAAGTTCATGGAGCAGGAACTCTTCGCTAAGTATCACACCGAGACCGAGCTGATGCGTTACATCAAGCGCCTTGAGCGCCGAGACATCTCGCTGGCTCACTCCATGATTCCGCTGGGTTCGTGCACGATGAAGCTCAATGCCGCTTCTGAAATGCTGCCGCTCAGTCGGCCGGAGTTCCAGAACATCCACCCCTACGCCCCCGTGGATCAGGCGGCCGGATACATTGAGATGATCGAAAACCTCTCCGCGGCACTGATCGAGATCACCGGTCTGAAGGGCGTCACGCTGCAACCGAACTCCGGCGCTGCGGGCGAGTACACTGGTCTGCGCATCATCCGCTCTTACCTCGAAAGCATCGGACAGGGACACCGCAACGTGGTGCTGCTGCCGGCTTCGGCTCACGGTACGAACCCCGCCAGCGCCATCCAGTGCGGCTTTACGACCGTCACCGTACGCTGCGACGAGAAAGGAAACGTCGACCTGGCTGACTTCCGCGCCAAGGCCGAGGAGAACCGCGACAATCTGGCCGCGAGCATGATCACCTACCCCTCGACGCACGGCATCTTCGAGACGGACATCAAGGAAATGTGCGACATCGTGCATGCCTGCGGTGGACAACTCTACATGGACGGCGCCAACATGAACGCCCAGGTTGGCCTGACGAACCCCGGCACCATCGGCGCTGACGTCTGCCACCTGAACCTCCACAAGACCTTCGCTTCGCCTCACGGCGGCGGTGGCCCCGGTGTAGGTCCTGTTTGCGTGGCTGAGCACCTGCTGCCCTTCCTCCCCTCCCACCCCGTTGCCTTTGGTAACAGCCTCAACACCGTGGCTGCTGCGCCTTACGGTAGCGCCGGTATCCTGCCTATCACCTATGGCTATATCCGCATGATGGGTGCCGATGGGCTGACGGAAGCCACCAAGGTGGCCATCCTCAACGCCAACTACTTGGCCGCGAAGCTGGAGAAGGACTACGGCATCGTTTATAACGGTGCACGTGGACGCGTGGGCCATGAGCTGATCCTCGAATGCCGCACCATCAAGGAGCAATCTGGCATCGACGAGAGCGACATCGCCAAGCGCCTCATGGACTTTGGCTATCACGCCCCCACCCTCTCCTTCCCCGTGCACGGTACGCTCATGATCGAGCCGACCGAGAGCGAGAGCAAGCACGAGTTGGATCGCTTCGTGGAAGTGATGCAGTGCATCCGCAAGGAGATTGACGAGGTGGAGAAGGGCACGGCCGACAAGGAGGACAATGTGCTCAAGAACGCACCGCACCCCGAGTATGAGGTGACGGCCGACGCGTGGAGCCATCCCTATCCGCGCACCAAGGCGGCCTTCCCGCTGGAGTGGTTGCACGACGGCAAGTTCTGGGTCAATGTGGCTCGCGTCAACAATGCCTATGGCGACCGTAACCTGGTGCCCACCCTCTGCGGCTGCTGCCAGTGCTAATCCCCCATGTGTACGTTATATATAATGTACGCCTATATATAGTGTAACAGGTAAGCCCGGTCACTCCTTTCGTAGAGAGCGGCCGGGCTTCTTTCACTTTTAGATTTTAGATCCCCTTATGATGAAGTATTTCCAAGAAGCCGACATCGCTGTCACGGTTTGCGACCGCGAGGGGCGGATCATCGATATGAACAACCAATCGCGCGAGGTGAACCTCAAGCCCGGACAGGAGCTGATCGACAGCAATGTGCTCGACTGTCACCCCGAGCCCGCCCGCACGATGCTCGAAGACATGATGCGCAACGAACGCAAACACGTCTACACGATCGAAAAGAACGGTCGCAAGAAGCTCATCTACCAGATCCCCTGGTACGAGGACGGCCAATACATGGGATTCATGGAGCTATCCATGGTCATCCCCTTCGAGATGGATCACAAGATCCGGGGTCAGAAGATAGAAGATAGAGGGTAGAGGGTAGAGAGTAGAGGGTAGAGGGTAGAGCCGGGTACTTGAAAGACTCAGGCTCCTATTCCTACCCTTCCCCCGCCCCTCCACTCTCTACCCTCTACCCTCTACTCTCTACCCTCTAAACTCTACTCTCTACCCTCCACCCTCTACCCTCCACCCTCTACCCTCTACCCTCTACCCTCTATGCAACCCATCACAATGATCACCGGTGCCACCGCAGGCATCGGTCGGGCTACGGCCCACGTATTGGCCCAAGATGGCCACCAACTGATCCTCACCGGCCGACGCCGCGAACGCCTCGAAGCCCTCCGCGACGAGCTGGCCCGTACCTACCCCAAGAGCCGCTTCCTGACGCTCACCTTCGACGTCCGTCGCCGTGAGTCCGTCGAGGAGGCCATCGCCAGCCTGCCCGACGAATGGCAGGCCATCGACACGCTCATCAATAACGCCGGACTGGCCGTCGGGCTTGAGCCGCTCCACGAGGGCGACCCCGACGACTGGGAACGCATGATCGACACCAACATCAAAGGCCTGCTTTACGTCACCCGCGCCGTTACCCCCGGCATGGTCGCCCGCCGCGCTGGACACATCGTCAACCTCGGCTCCATCGCCGGCCGCGAGGTCTACCCCGGCGGCGCCGTCTACTGCGCCACGAAGCACGCCGTGCGCGCCCTCAGCCAAGGCATGCGTCAGGACCTCCTGCCCTACGGCATCCGCGTGAGCCTCATCTGCCCCGGCGCCGTGGAGACGGAGTTCTCCATCGTCCGCTTCAAGGGCGACAACCAACGCGCCGCCAGCGTCTATGACGGCTACACGCCGCTTTCGGCCGACGACATCGCCCGCACCATCCGCTTCGCCCTCACCGCCCCCGCGCACGTCGACCTCCAGGACATCCTCGTCATGCCCACCGCTCAGGCCGACGCCCGCACCATCCATCGCACGCCGAAGGGCTGAAATACCGTTCCGAGGTGGTCACAACCACGTTTCGGACGTTATTTAACCACGTTCCGAGGGGTATTTAATATGGTTCCGAGAGGTATTTAATACCGTCCTGAGGGGTATTTAATATGGTTCCGAGGGGTATTTAATACCGTTCCGAGGGGTATTTAATACGGTTCGGAACGTGGTTATGACCACCTCCGAAGGGTATTTCACCACGTCCGGAACGTATCAAGACCACGTCCGGAACGTATCAAGACCACGTCCAGAACGTATCAAGACCACGTTCCGAGGTACTCAAGACCACGTTCTGGACGTATCACAACCACGTTCGGAACGTATCAAGACCACGTCCGGAACGTATTACAACCACCTCGGAACCTATTAGAATACGTTCCGAACCAACTATTCCCCTCAAAAGCAGAAGCCACGATGTCAGAGTAAGTAGGCTGATAATTAGGTGGAAAGGGGTAGATATGCTTCCGATTGCGTCGAGCGTAAGAGGCAGAAAAGTGCGGATCCGAGCAAGAGTTCAGTTACCAAACCATTACCCTGTCTGGTGGTAGGTAACGATGGTGCAAAAGCAGGTAACTGAACCTTTCTCGCACATGGTTCTTTTGCATTGATATACAGGGATCTGCACAGGTAACGGGCGCTTTGAACCGGGTAATTTTGCCCACAGCTTTCAAAGCGTATGGATGACAAGAAAATGAAGGTGTTGCTCTACCTCAAAAAGAGCTCTCTCGATAGGTCAGGCAAGGCGCCGATCATGGGACGCATCACGCTGGGGCGTTCCATTGCACAGTTCAGTTGTAAGCTGTTCTGCAATCCTGACTTGTGGAACCCGCGCGAAAGTCGGATGAACGGGAAGAGTCGTGAGGCCGTTGAGGTCAATGCCAAGTTGGATAACCTCCTTCTCGCCGTTCAGTCTTCCTATCAGTCCTTGCTTGCCAAGGGATCTCCGTTTGACGCAACCGACATCAAGGAGCATTTCCAAGGCTGCGTGCAAAGTCGAACCATGCTATTGGAACGGTTCGACGGCCTGATCGAGGACATGGAGGAGCACGTCGGAGTAGACATCAAAAGAGAGTCTTTGGTCTTGTATCGTCAGACGAGAGCGCGATTGCAACAGTTCATTCGAGCGAAGCATAACGCTTCCGACTTAACCTTTTCGCAGCCCACGGAAGACTTCATCAAACAATTCGAGCAGTATGTAATCGGAGAGATGGGTCTGAAACAGAGCACTTGCTACAACATGATCGTCCTTATCAAGAAGGTCTGCAAACTGGCTTATCGCGAAGGAGTGGCAGACTCCTTGTTATTTGACAATGTGCACGTGGGCAAGGGAGATAGCCGATTACCCAAAGCGCTCGATAGAGAAGCGTTGGACAAGTTAAAGGCGCTCTGTTTTGACGGCTGGGAGATCGACCTGGAGATAGCGCGCGATGTGTTTCTTTTCGCCTGTTACACCGGCGCCGCCTATTGCGATCTAATGGCACTGAACCGTGGGCATCTTGTCTGCGACGACGAGGGCGCCCTTTGGCTGAAGTTTAACCGACAGAAAACAGGCGTTCTCTGCCGTGTAAAGCTCTTGCCCGAAGCGCTTCGATTGATGAACAGACTGTCCGATGAAGGAAGGAACACGTTGCTTCCTCACATCAATTACCTGACCTATCAATCGCATCTGAAGGTTCTCAGGCTGCGGGCCGGTATCGCGCTACCCTTCACTTCGCACACCGCCCGACACACCTTCGCTACGCTCGTTACCTTAGAACAAGGCGTGCCCATCGAGACCGTCAGCAAGATGCTTGGGCATAGCACGGTGCGCATGACCGAGCGATATGCGAAAGTCACTCCCCAAAAGCTATTTGAAGAGTTCGATCGCTTGATCGCCTTCACTGAAGATTTGCACCTAACCATTTAGCCGAAACCGATATGAGAAGTACGTTCAAGATCCTGTTCTATATCAACAGACAGAAGACAAAAGCAGACGGCAAGACGGCCATATTTTGCCGCGTCACCATCGATGGCAGAAGTGCGGTGATGACAACCGGCGAGGAATGTCTGCCAGATGAATGGAACAGCAGGCAGGGTATAACCGGCGAAAAGAAAATCAATCAACGCCTCGCTACATTCAGGGAGCTTGTGGAAAAGACTTACGCGGAAATACTCACGAAAGATGGCGTGGTCAGTCCAGAACTGCTCAAGAACTGCTTGCAGGGTGCCGTTGCCACACCAACCACTCTTTTAGCCATGAGCGAGGCGGAACTGCAATCTGTGAAGGCATGCGTGGGCAAGTCAAAGGCTGAAAGTACCTACCAAAACCTGATCTATTCGGACAAGCTGCTTCGGGCGTTCATGAAGGAAAACGGAGGGCGAGACATCCCCCTCGCAGGCATTACGGAAGATCTGTTTGAGGACTTCCGCTTCTTTCTCAAAAAACGCGGTTTGGCGGCATCGACCATGAACAATCACCTCTGCCGATTGAGTCGGTTGATGTATCGTGCGGTAGACTTGAAAGTCATCCGCTGCCATCCATTTGAGGATGTTGCCTACGAAAAGGAGGAACGGAAGATTCGCTTCTTGCAAAAGAGCGATGTGGCCAAGCTCATGGCGCTGAAAGTGAACGACAGGGAAGCAGAACAGGCCCGACAGATGTTTCTCTTCTCTTGCTTCACCGGACTGGCCATTGTAGACATGGAGCGATTGAAGTTCTCGCATATCCAAACGTCAGCCGATGGCCGGAGATATATCCGTAAGGAACGACAGAAGACGAAAGTGGAGTCTGTCGTGCCGCTACATCCGATCGCGGAGGAGATCCTCAATAAAAGCCAAGAGGAGCAGACGGTGAAAGAAGAAGGCGACGACCTTGTCTTTCCACGCGATTGCAGTCGTAGTGTGATGAATAACAAACTGAGTACCGTGGGTAAAGCCTGTGGCGTCAGGCAACGACTGTCTTTTCATATGGCGCGCCACACGTTCGGAACCCTGTCGCTCAGCGCAGGCATCCCGATAGAGAGCATCGCCAAGATGATGGGGCACGCGTCCATATCCAGCACGCAGATCTATGCGCAGGTGACGGACAAAAAGATCTCGGAGGATATGGACAAGCTGATCCAAAAGCAACAAGCGGCTTCAGCGTGATCCCTGTACGGCTGTCTTAACATGCCTTTTTTCCCTTCACCGATTAGATCTTACTACATAACTACAACAGGACGTAACAGATTGAGAAAATAGGAGTTAGAATGTCGTAGAAGCTCGAAATCCTTCATGCTACCTTCCTAACTACATAACACGATTTGAGAGGGATCTGCACAATCTACATATCCTCCTCATTCCTTTTCGGAGTCATTTTTTTGAGTGTCGATAAGGTGAGTTGAGAGCCCTTTGAGGGGTTTCCTTTCTCCCTTCCGAGCCTCACTTGGGGCTCGGAAGGGGGAAGTTTTCAGCACTATAATGAATCGTATGAGTTAACCGAATAGGTAGAAAAGCTAAGAGGAGGAATGGGGTGTGCGAAAGTACATTCAGGCATCTGTGCATTTGTTTATGCGAAGAGGTCCTATTTTTCCCCCCCCTTCTTGTCGGATTACCGCTTCCACCTCCCTTGTATAGTCAATCAAAAATGGATAGCGAATTGAGTACGCGGAAGTTCAGAGTTAGAAGCGACTCCAACTCGCGTCCGATAAGACGCGATGTTGTCAAAGGATTTGAGCACCGCGTCTCGAAATTCATGTTTTGTCCGATAGAACTTCGTGTTGATGATCTCCTTTCGGAGGAATTTCCACAGTCGCTCGATCAGGTTTAAATTCAGAGAATAGGACGGTAGGAAGATCTACTTGATTTTCGTGCCTTTCACCCACTCTCGAAGCTTTTTACTCAGGTAATAGCGTGCATTATCTGTGATGATGTAGATACTTTCAGCCTCAGGGAGCTTCTCCAAAGCTACCTTGTAAAGGGCGATGGCGGAATCGGTATCGACACTCGGACACTCATGGGCTATGACCTCTGTCACATCATGCGCATTAAGTAGTCCGTTAATATTGACTTGGGCGCCGACCGCTCACAGAGTGGGCTGCTCCAAACGTTTGCCCTTCTTGATCCATGCATAAGTGAAACGTGTGTTGTGAGTCGGATGTGTGCCGTCTGCGTAATAGTAGATATCGCTTTCTTTCTTAGCTCTGAAGCGCTCCTTTATCATTTGAACGATGCCTTTTGCTCCTCTGCATCCGCCTCACAAGAAACCTCTGTAGTCTTCTTGTAAGTAAAGCCGATTTGGGTTCAAAAGATCCATCATTCCGGCTGGCGTATATGCTATTCCGAAGGTATCCTTTACCCATTCGGACACGCTCTTGGCATCGGTAGAAAGATGTCGCTCCAACTCTTCGCAAAGCAGGCTGATTTGCCCACTCTCAAGACGTCCCCAATAACCCTTATAGTGATCTTCCAAAAAAATGTCCGTTTTTCCTCGAACGTAAAGATCCTTGTACCGATAGACGGTAGCGACGTCTATGCTCAAACTTTGGGCAACCAAGTCAGGGCTAAAGTCCAAGGCAAGCATCAATATGCACGTAACCCGAGCATAGTATCTAAGACCGATAACGTTACGCTGAAGTTTGCGCAGTTCCTCTATTTCTTGTTCCGGTAGTTTGAATGACATATCTGCCACAAAGAAGATGTTTTTGTTTTACCGTTTCTGTTCGCAATCCTTTTCCGTTTGGCTATAAGTTTATAGTTTTGCAGACAATATCAAGATAAATATCATCCGATGGGACAGAAGAAAGAGCATAGCAACCTCATCAAAGAGCATTTGAAGAAGCGAGGTTTCACCCAAACATGGCTCGCCAAAGAGTTGGGTATGAGTTTCAGTATCACCAACGCCTACGTTCACAATTGCAAGCAACCTAATCTTACGTTATACCAGGACTTGCCAACTGGGTTAGTTGCCCCTACCTTTTTACTTTGAAAATGGTTCCCAAGTCGATATTATGAGTTTTGGGATAATGTCCAACAGTAAGAATAAAAATAGGGAACACTTGGGAGAAAGATTAGGCTAGAGATATTTAACGTAAAGCTAATGAAGCTTTGCGGCAGTCTTCATCAACAAGGATTGCAATCCTCTATGTGATAATAATGTTGTTTTTTTACGCTAAAAGTAGAGTTCTTTAAAAAGAGCTTTGTGATTGCTGGTTGACTATGTATTACTCCAATAGAAAAATTTAATTTCCTCCGCATCGTTTGATCGAAATACTAATTAATATTATTGTGTTATGAGTTTATGAAAGAACAAAAGAATTTTCTTGTCCCTATGGCATTCTTAGGGCTTATGTTTTTCACTTGTGGTTTTGCATTGGGTATTAATTCATTGTTGGTTCCAGTATTGAAGGTTTCATTAAGTGTTTCTTCAATGGAAGCATATATGCTTATTGGTGCAACATTCTTACCTTTCCTTCTTTTTGGTTATCCTGCGGGAATATTAATCAGTAAGATTGGCTACAAGCGCACGATGGCAATATCGTTTGGAATGTTTGCGGTAGCTTTTGGAGCTTTTATCTTTTCGGCATCAGAAAAGAGTTTTCCCTTGTTTTTGATAGCTTCTTTTACCTGCGGAACGGCTAACACTTTTTTGCAAGCAGCTATTAATCCTTATGTCACGATATTAGGACCTACGGAAAGTGCAGCAAAGCGAATTTCTATGATGGGTATGATTAATAAGTTGGCTTGGCCAGTATCACCATTATTTATTGCTCTTTTTGCAGGTGCTTCGGGTAGTGTTGGTATTGATGATTTAGGAAAGCCCTTTGCTGTTATTATTTGTCTTTTCATTATTTTGGGTGTTGTGGCTCTTTTGTCGCCATTACCAGAAGTGAAGGCAGCTGGTGAAGATAGTGATAATAGTGATGAAGATGACCAAGAGGTTTCAGCCTATGCCAATAGTAAGAATTCTATATTCCAATTTCCACATTTGGTGTTGGGTGCTATTGCTATTTTCTTTTATGTAGGTTCTGAGACGATTGTTTTGGGAACGCTTATAGATTATGCAAATGAGTTAGGATTGGATCATCCTGAAAACTATTCTTGGATTACACCTATCTGTATTAGTATTGGTTATATAACGGGAATCATACTTATTCCTAAATATCTCTCACAGACACGCGCTCTGCAGATTTGTTCTTTTGTGGCTTTGGTGGGTACATCCCTTGTTGTAGTTCTTCCTGGAACCTATAGCATTTACTGCATTGGCGTAATGGCTTTGGGATGTTCGCTTATGTGGCCGGCATTTTGGCCTTTAGCTTTGATGGATTTGGGGAAGTTTACCAAAAAAGGCTCATCGATTCTGACGATGGGGCTTATTGGTGGAGCTGCGATAACAGTACTCTTTGGACTTTTAAAAGATGTCACAAACACTCGATACGCCTATGGCCTTTGCTTTATATGCTTTGGTTATATTTCGCTTTATGCATTCAAGGGGTATAAGTTACGTTAACAACATCTTGATCTCACTATGCCCTAACATCTTGGACACGCTCTCAATTGACATCCCTTCGGCGAGGGTCATTTGCGAGGCGAAGGTGTGGCGGGCCATGTGGAAAGTCAACCGTTTAGGGATGTGACAAAGCGCAGCGATCTTCTTGAGATGGATATTGACGGTGTCGCAGCCGGGGATCGGAAGGAGGTAGCCCCGGGGCGGTTCGTGACGAAAGGCGCGTGTGTGGATGCCCCTGTACTGCTCGATGATCGCTGACGCTTCGGGCAGCAGGGGGATGTGGCACATCCGGGCCGTCTTTACACGCGGCTTGCGGATCCAAGTCATTCCGCCTTCCTCGATCAGATGTTCCGCCGTCAAGTGGTAGATGTCCGTGTAAGAGAGGCCCGTGAAGCACGAAAAGAGGAACATATCTCGGGATACAAGCTCGTAACTCCCCAGCTGCGAGTCGTCCAAATCGATGATACGCCGCAGCTCGTCCTTGGTGATGTAGCGCGGTGTGCCGACGTCCCATCGGATGGAGTAGCCCATGAAGGGATAGGTGTCGATGACACGCCTTTTGTACAAGTCTTTGAGGAGCGACGCCAGCACGGTGAGATAGCCGGCGGTGGTGTTGAGCTTGAAGGCTTTCTCCTGCGCGAAGTAGGCCTCGAGCTCCTCGATAAAGGCCTTGTCCACCTTGTGCACGGGGAAGTCGCTCACTCGGTAGCGATGCCGAAGGAAGGCTGCGAGAAGCCCCCGAAAAACCCGGAGGAACTTGTACCTGCGTTCGCTGCGATCCACCCCCACCCGCTCCTGAAAACAAGCGAGATATTCCTCCAAATGATAGAGCAAGCCTTGGCAGTCACTCCGAAGTCCGAAGACGAGGGCCTTGACCTCCTCGGCGGTCACGGCCTCGCCTTCCTTCTTCCGTAAGTCCTCATAGGCGCGGCAGACACTGACCTGCAGGCTGTCCAGCTCGGCGTTTACGGCCACGGCTTCGGCGCTTTTCCCGACGAGCCTGTGCTTGCGGCTGTCCCAAAGCGACGGGGAGCAGGCCGTCTTACAACTGAATTGTACCATCGTTCGCCCCACACTGAGGCGCGCCATAATCGGGCTTTTGCCCGCCTTGCTCTTTGTGCCCCGTTTGAGGTAAAAGAGCAGCTTCAACGTTTTTTCTTTCATCGTTTTGTTGCTTACAAAGTGGAACCTTAAAAGAGATACTTGTCGCTACGCAAAACACTGAATGCAAGAGAAAAAGACTCGGTTTAGTTACCTCATATTGCGTTCTCTTGCCGAAAGGCAAAAAGGGGAACGATTAGGTAACTGAACTCCCTCTTTGAAGCCCCTTTTTTTGCCTTTTCCCTCTGGCGTAAGCCTCGGCAGGATGCGGCAAAAGTCACTACCCATCGGCCCTCTCGCCCTTTCTCGCTTTCCCTTGCTCCCGACTCCCATACTTTCCCATATAGACAGTAGAGAATGTGGAATTCGCAGAGGAAAGAAAATCAAAGGCCGAAAAGAGCACATTGCCATTGTTACACAAAGAACTTGGTTGGCATTTTAAAGTTATACTTCGCCCGAAAGAGGACACACATAAGATTGTTGTTCTCCTCTTAAGATGGATCGTAGAAAGAACGTTCTCTTGGATAGAAAACTACAGGAGAATGACGATCAATTAAGAACGATGTAGTGAGTCCGCAGAAGCCATGCTGTACCTCACTTTCTGTCATATTCTCCTTAAAAAGTCCACAGACAAATTCAGAACTGCTTCTCAAAACACTATGTAGATATTCTAAAAAAATGGCACTTGGTGCAGATCTTCCTCTGCTGCCAAGTGCCGTTTTCAATTCAATTATGCGCCTTTCGCGTCTTACCGTTTCCCGCCTCCCTTGTAATTCTCTTCCAGTATCCTTTCGAGATCTGAGGCCTTGTAAAGGATCTTTCCGGCAAACTGCGTGTAGGGGATAATCTTTCGGTCGCGATAGTCCTGCAAGGTACGTATGCCCCACAAATCATTAAGTACAACGGGGAAAACGGAAAACACTGATAGACAGGGATGTGAGAAAAAGGGGCGCCAAACATTCAGTACATTTTGCTTGGATTTCGGTTGGATTCGAGGGGATGGAATTGGGGGCCTACAACGGGCGGGTTGGATTGAGGCCACCCAAAGGGCCAAAAACGCGCGAAAAGGCGCATGAATACTGATGATCTGAGGGGATAAACAAAGGCGCTCAGAGGCCTTAAAAAGGGCCTAAAAAGGGGTGTTCGGACGTGGGTTCGGGCACCCCTCTTTTTTACCCCTCAAAATCGAATAATGACGCGATAATGACAATCCTGGCGCCGAATAATGACAAAATATTGACAACGAAGGGGGGTGAGTGCCCCCCGCTTACGGGTTAAGAATGTGTTAAGTTGTGGACTTTTTGAGGTGAGTTTTGCCCCCTATTACGGCGTAGGAGCGCGAGTTGCGACGGGTGGGACACAACAAAGGGGGCTTAAAACCAGCGTTTTAGGCCGTTTTCAGGGGGTAAAGAGGGCTTCTTGGGGCTGAGATTTTAACAGTTCGGCGGATTCTACGGGGTTTTCGGGGGGTAGAGGTGCGTGGGCAGGTTCGAGATATTGAGTATGAATATCGGGTTCCTCTTTTTTCAGGTGATCAATGCGCATCAGCTTGATCTGTCGTTCCTTATCCTCAATCTCTTTTTGTCTGGCCTCAATCTCCCTTCGCTGGGCTTCGATCTCTCTTTGTTGGGCTTCGATCTCTTTTTGTTTGGCCTCGATGGCGGCGCGCAAGTGCTCATTTTCAGCTTCTAAGCGGCCGACTTTGACAGACAGTTCCTGTATTTTCTCGATAAAGCCGGGGAAGGCCGGTTCTGATGGTGGGGGAGCCACTTCCGGCGCCGATTGCCCGCGCAGCATAGCCCCCTTGCCAGTAAGTAGCCATTCGGGAGATATTTCATCAAATGATGATATGATCGCTTCTAACACGTCGAAACTCGGCTTGCTTTTCCTCCCGGAAACAATATTGAATACGACTTGAGGGGCGAATCCGATTCTTTCTGCAAATTTTTTCTTGTTGCCACCAAGCTGACTATCAATCAAATACAGGATTCTATCATTTACACCTAGAAAATTCTTCATCTTTTGTTGCTCTATATCATCAAATGATTATACGTTTGCGACGTCTTTCAAAATGAAAGGCGCGCTAAAATTATGGATTAAGTAAACGAACAGAGAGATGGGAAAGATTCTAAGAGACCCCGAGTCGGTAAAGGAGTTGGCAAAGGCCTTCCGAGTGAGTACTCAAATGGTAAGAGCGGCATTAAATGATGCCTCGCAAAGCGACCTGGCTAAGCGTATCCGGAAACGGGCGCTGGATATGGGTCTGAAAGAGAAAGGAAAGGAACAAGTAACTGTATTAAAATGAAGGAGTAAGAAGAATGGAAACGAGCATTTTACAATGGAAAGAAGGGGCATCCGTACGGATGCAGATGATTAAGGATGAGCCGTGGTTTGCGGCCAAAGATGTGTGCGAGCTGCTTGGACTTGATAACAGCCGCCAAGCAGTGAGCCGGCTCGACGATGACGAAAAGGGTGTCATTAATAGTGACACCCTTGGTGGAAAGCAGGAGCTTACGTTCGTCAACGAGTCCGGAATGTATGCGCTGATCTTTCAAAGCAGGAAGCCGCAGGCACGGGCGTTCCGGAAATGGGTGACGGGCGAAGTGCTGCCGAGCCTTCGGAAATATGGCTACTACGTGGCGCCGGGGGCTCAGCTGACCGACGAGCAACGGGAAGAGCTGGAACGGGTGATGATGGGGCGGATGAGGCGCTACCTGTCGCGGCGGGACTACATACAGGTGGCGCGCTCGACGGGTTACCCGGTGTGGTTCGTGCAGCGGGTAGTGGCTGGTCAGGCCGGTGGGCATGCCGGGAGCGTGATGCTGGCTTTGCAGGAACGGGCGCTGAAGAACTGTCAGGAGTATGTGAATCCGCTGTCGGAGGCGCGGATGACGTCCGTCATCGAACAACTGAGCTGATGGCAACGAAAAACGACGCGATGGAAACGAAGTATGAATCTGTAATCGGCGAGCTGGGCCAGCGGGTGGAGTTGGCGCAGGCGGACGCGGAACGACTGGAAGAGGAACTGATGGACGAACAGATCGTCCAAGTGGCGCACCCGCTATATGTGGAGTTGCTGCGTGCGCAGGCACGCATCGACGCGCTGAGTGATGCGATAGAATTGATCATTAAGAGCTAAAAACGAAAAGTGAAAAACGAAATGAATACGGATAAGGATATGAGACCAGCGGATGTCTCGGAGGTGAATAGCACGCTGATTCTGCGGGCTGATGAGATAGGAAATGAGCTGCGGAAGTTGGTCAAGGAGAAATCCGAAGATCGTGCGGCGGTGTTGGTTACGATGGATCAGATGGACGGCGAGGAAGAGTCAGAGGCTATGCTGGCGGTGTGCGGCCGGGGCTACATGCTGATAGAGCTGTGCCGGCTGATGTGGAACGATCCGCGGATCGGAGTGGCGCTGCGGGTGTTTTTGATGAGTGAAATCGAGAAAATCAAGCTGAGCGATGAAAACAAGTGATTTGAGGCCCGGCGCGTGCTATTGGTACACGGGTCGGGGGCGGCGCGAAATGCTGCGATACCGATACCGGGAGTTGGATGTCTACTTGTTCGATTCGGACGATGGGCAGTCGGTCAGACTGACGGCCGAACGGGTGGAACGATATATCCAAGGGAGGGCGTAAGTGCAACGAAAAACGAAAAGTGAAAAATGGAAAACGGAAGATACAAGAGCGGGCATTCATCCCTCACGGGATGCCCGGAGGCGTATGCGTGTGCGCCCCTACGCATGTTTTTGGGCGCGCTCAGAATGACAAGCGTGGGGATGTGGCTTCGGTTCGGATGCCTTGGGGTGTTGCTCTCGTGCAGCCCGACGGAAGGATCGGAGACGATGACAGACATTGCCCTGTACCTGGTTGCAGGTGTTATGGTGGGGCTGATTTGGTGGCTCGACCGGGAACGGATGAAACGCATAGCCGACCACTTCGGCGAGGATTAGAAGAATACTTTTTTGCTCGACATAGATGCTTATTTCTTAGAACTGTTTGACGTGAGTCCCCAAGGGGGTGCCTGATCCCTAAGGGGGCGCCGGTTCAGGGTTTTGACGGCCGAAAGTGGCCGCGGGGGTTCGACTCCCCCGAACCGGACATTGAAAGGAGATAAAAAGAACGATGCCCGCTTACGCATATATAGATGGTGTGCCCGCCCTGACGGTGAACGACTGGTGTGAGTCGGGGCTGACGTATCGGCAGTTTTGTTATGACAGACAAAACGGCGATGTATCCATCATCAGCCAACGCAAAGGAGGTGAGACGGTGATCGACGCGCGTTCGATCCGCCGGGCCGACCGGCTGCGGGTGATCGAACGGGTGATGGGGCGTGTGCCGCGTGAGGAACACCGGCCGCTCTACACCGTGGACATGGATCGGGAGGCGGAGGCCTTCTTCGCCGCTTACGAAAAGGCGGACGGCGGGCGCCTCTCGGAAGAGACCGTCCGGCAGCTCACGGCCAAAGCCTCAATCTTCAACGCCCTCCGCGAGGGACTCGCCCGGCAGACGGAACGTCGCGCGGCCAGTGGCTCCAAACTTCGGAAAGGTGCCTACTGGCAGACGATGCTCCGTTGGCACACTGACGAGTGCCGGCGGTCGGCCGAAACGTACGGCGTGGCCGTACCGGAGTACACCAACGCACGCAGCCTCGAGCGCGCCTTCCGCGCCTATGTGGCTGAGGGGTACGCCGCGCTGCTGCCCCGCAACATGGGCAACGACGCGGCGCGGAAGGTGTCCCGCCGGGCTGAAAACCTGATCGTGGCGCTTTGGCGAACGAACGACAAGCCGTTTGCAGCCCGCGTGCACGAGCTCTACATGGAGTTCGCGGCGGGCGATACGGAGCTGTTCGACCGGGAGACGGGCGAAGTGTTCCGCCCCGAGGATTACCGTTACAAAGGCCGCCCGCAGGCGGTGAGCTGCTCGACCATCCGGCGGTACCTGAAAAACGTGGTCAACGAGACGGCTGTCTATGCCGACCGCAACGGCCAGTTCGACTACGCCAACTCGCAACGCCCGAAGCATGTGCGACACAATGGCCGATTTGCCCTCTCCAAAATCTCGATGGACGACGCCGTCCTGTCCCGAAAAAGCACCCGCGGCTGGGTGGCCAAATACCTCTGCGTGGACGTCGTCTCGGGCTACTGGTTCCGCCCGGCCTACACCGTGGGCACGCCCACGCTGGACACCGTGATAGAGGCCTTCCGCAACGTCTTTTGCGAGCTCACGGAGCTGGGTTTGCCCATGCCGGCCGAGCTGGAAGTGGAGCATCACCTGATGCAAAACATCGACTGGCTGCCTGAGGCCTTCCAATTCGTCCGATTCTGTTCGTCGCCCACCGAGAAACGGGCCGAGCACAACATCCGGTCGCTCAAATGGGGCACATCGAAGAAGCAAGGGCACATGCGCGGCCGTTGGTACGGCAAGGCGGAGGCCTTCAAAAGCGTGCGCAACAAGGTGCACGGCGATTTCATCGATCCCACCTTTCAACCGCAAACGATCATTGCCGACGATTTAGCAGACATTGAGTTGCATAATAACGCCTTGCATCCACGGCAGAAAGAGTTCCCCGGGCTGACCCGCCGCGAGGTGCTTTTGAAGCACGCCAACCCGACGCTGCGGCCGATCGCGCCGGAAAGGCTGTATAAACACATCGGCAACGTGACGGAAACGACCATCCGCAACAACGACTACGTGCGGGTAGCCAGTGCCGAGTTCGCCCTTGCGGACTTCGATATGCTCAGCCGCCTTCAGCCGAACGATCGGCGCGTCACGGCCTACTGGCTGCCCCTCGAGGATGGCTCGGTGCCATGTGTCTACCTCTATCAGGGCGATGTCTACATCGGTCAGGCCACGGCGCGGGCGGAGATGGCCTACAACGAATGCGCCGCGGAACGCACTGAGGAAGACGAGGCGCGGATGCTCGTGCAACACAAGCGGGCGGCGCGCTTCGACCGGATGATCCGCGAGCGACGCGAAGAGATTCCCCAGGTGGGTCGGGTGGATCGGGAGACGGCTGAGGCTGTGGCCGCGGCGCCGGTCAAAATCGTCGAGACCCGTCAGCCGATCGGCTACGAGGAAGACGAACTCACGGCCTCGATGGAGGATTGGGCCGCCCGCGCGATCGATCAATTATGAACCAACAAAATAGAAACTACTTAACACGAATAGGACATGTTTCGACAGGATAGCATTGTAGAGAATGAGCAATCTGATAAAGTGGGCAAAACGCCTCAAACGCATTTATCGCCTCGCAGAAAGCATATGGGTCAGCCGGCAATTCAACTAACCAATAGTTTTCCCCTTGCACCTGCCGGCAAGGGCATTTCATCAGCCGGGAAAACGACAAAAGAGCTTTGGTACTCTCGACGAACTGCTTGTCGGGCAGCTCGTCAGGGATCATGCATTCAAGCAAATAATACTCAGTCATAAGCAAGTAAGAATAACGTTAAAAACACGCGAATATATGAGCCTCACGAACGAATACAAAGAGAAAATCCGGGCTGCGCTGGCGGCGCGTCGGGCCAATTTCGACGGCTCGGACGCCCGCTTTGCCGCCACGCTTGGCATAGGCAGCGCGCAATACAGCCGCATCAAGCGGGGCGAGACGGTCGGGGTGCTGGCCGACGAAAAGTGGATCAGCATCGCCCGCCGCTTGGGCGTCGGCCTGACCGATGCGCCGGCATGGCAGACGGCCGAAACGCCCGTCTTCAAATACATCACGGCGCAGCTCGAAATGTGCCAGCAGAACGGCCTCTCGGCCATGCTCTGCGACCTGACCGACATCGGAAAGACCTACACCGCCCGGCAATATGTCAAAACGCACCGCAATGCCGTCTACGTGGATTGCTCGCAGGTCAAAACGCGGCAAAAGCTGCTGCGGGGCATCGCCCGAGAGTTTGGCGTGGGTAGCACGGGGCGGCTGGCGGACGTCTACAACGACCTCGTGTTCTACCTCAAAACGCTCGATCGGCCGCTGGTCATCCTCGACGAGGCGGGCGACCTCAGCTATGAGGCTTTCCTCGAGATCAAAGCCCTATGGAACGCCACGGAGCACTGCTGCGGGTATTACATGATGGGCGCTGACGGTCTCAGCGAAAAGATCCGCCGAGCCATCGACAATAAGAAGGTGGGCTACGCCGAAATCTTCGGCCGCTTTGGCAAGCGCTACGGCAAGGTCGTGCCCACGGCCCGCGAAGAGGCCGAGCGCTTCCTGCAACTGACGGCCGCGATGATCATCAAAGCCAACGCCGGGGCGGATACGGACGTGAACCGCCTGCTGCGCCGCCTGATGGGTGAGGATAACACGCCATCCCTCCGACGGATAAACATCGAACTGTCAAAAAGAGCATAACGACGATGAAGAAGGGACTGACAGCGCGCAATGTGTTGGCCACGAAGTTCAACACGCTCGGGTTTGATGGCGTGTGGCGCGATGCGGTGGGTGATCCCCAGCTGACGGGCAGCTGGATCATTTACGGGGATACGAAAAACGGCAAAACGACCTTCGCGATGATGCTATCCAAGTATCTGACCGCCTTCGGCCGCGTGGCCTACAACAGCGTCGAGGAGGGCAATTCGCGAACGATCCAGATGGCTGTCGACCGCGCTGGAATGCTCGAAGCGGGCGCCCGCTGGATACTGCTCGACCGCGAAAGCAAGGACGAGCTTTGCGAAAGGCTGCGGCGGCAACGCAGTGCGGACATCATCTTTATCGATTCCGTGCAATTCATGGATCTGAAGTTTTCAGAATACAAAGACCTCAAACGACGCTTTCCCACGAAGCTGTTCGTCTACATCAGTCACGTGGACGGCCGTCGCCCCTCGACGCCCACGGCCCTGCGCATCCTGCGCGATGCCAACGTGGCTTTCCGCATCGAAGGGTTCAAAGCCTTCCCCACGAGCCGTTACGGCGGCGGTCGGCCGGTGGTGATCTGGGATAAAGGCGCGGATGAATACTGGGGGCGAGAAAAAGAAGTAGGGGCGGGTAAGGCCGCCCGGTAGTTACGGGCTTCGCCCGGGTAGTTAGAAGAAGTAGAGAATGATGAAAACAATAGATAACGATCACCGGAAGCGGCAACTGCTAAAGCGCTTCCACATGCTGCTAAACAGGGCGCGGATCGATGAGGACGGTAAGCGCGAAATCCTCGCCTCGTATGGCGTAGAGCATTCCTCGGAAATGGATTGCGCGGGGCTGGCCGACGTGTGTAGTAAACTGGCCGTGGCGATGACCCCGCGGGCGTCCGAGGCAGACCGCTGGCGCAAGCGGGTGATGGCCGCCGTGTTCGGCTACTGCCAAGCAATGGACTATGAGGCGGATGTGAATCGGGTAAAGGCCATTGCCTGCCGGGCTGCCGGGGCTACGAACTTCAACCGCATCCCGCTGGAGCGTTTACGCAGCCTTTACAACGCCTTTATGCAGCGTGTAAAAGACATTGAAAAGGTCGGCCGAATGGCGGATACACCCCAGGGCGGCGGGGGCTTCCTCTATGTGATGTTCCCCGACGGACGGAAAGAGATCCCTGGGCGCATAAACAGATAAACACCTAAACGCATAAACAGAAATGACAACAGTAGAAATGACGGCCGAGGAGCGCCAAGAGTTTGAGGCCTACAAACTGGCCAAAGAGAAGAAAGCGGCGGAGGCCAAACGGAAGTCCGATCGCGAAGCCTACACGGAATTGGTGGATGAGACGATCGCGGCCGTAATGCCCGAGCTGACGAATATCAGCGAGGCTATCGCCCAGAAAAAGACGGCCGCGGCGGAGGCCTTCCGCGGGGCATTGGAGATGAAGGCGGAGCTGTTCGGCGTGAAAGACGATCAGCAGTCGCACACGTTCACCAACTCCGAGGGCACGATGCGCATCACCATCGGGCACTACATGCTCGACAATTACCGCGACACGGTGAACGAGGGTATCGCGATGGTCAAAACGTACATCGAATCGCAGGCCCGCGACGATGCCAGCCGCGCGCTGGTCAAGGCCATCCTGCGGCTGCTGTCGCGCGACGAGGCGGGCAATCTGAAGGCCTCCCGCGTGCTACAGCTGCAAAAGATGGCCGAGGAAACGGGCGACGAACGCTTTATAGAGGGCGTGCGCATCATCCAAGAGAGCTACCAACCCACGCCCTCGAAAGACTACATCCGCGCGGCGGTACGTGACGAGTCGGGCGCCTGGGTGCCCATCCCCTTAAGCATGACGGACGTATGATCATCGCAGTAGACTTTGATGGAACGATCCACGACGGCCAGTGGCCGAGGATCGGCGAGGCGATGCCTGGGGCGCGTGAGGCGATCAACGCTCTGCGCGCCGAAGGGCACTATATCATTATCTGGACATGCCGCGAAGGGCGCCAGCAAACGGAGATGGTGAACTGGCTGCTTGAAAAGGGCATCGGCTTCGATCGCATCAATGATCATCAGCCGGATCAGGTGGTGGCCTATGGTAGCGACGCGCGCAAGGTGTATGCGCATTGCTACGTGGATGATAAAAACGTAGGCGGGATGCTCCCGTGGAAAGATATTGCCGCGTGGATCCGAAGCCGGGAAGCGACTTACCAGGGGCGTCTGCGGACGCCGGCGAAGTTTGGCCGGGTACATGCCGGCGAAGTTTGCCGGGCGCATGCCGCTGGGAATAACACATCGGAAACGGACGACGAGGTGTAAAACAGGATGGCAGCGGGGATGATTCATATCGGGGCGGCTGCGGCCGCCTGCGAAGTTTGGCCGGGTACATGAATCCCGCGGGAGTCTTTTGTCTCAAGGGTAGAGACACTGGTACCCGGCAGACTTCGCCGGCGCCCGCAGGCGCCCCACCGAGCCGATAAACGATTCAACGAAGAAGCCCTAAGAGCGGCCGGCAACGCGATTGTCCCGCAAGTGGCTTATGAGATTATACGGGGGATCATAGAGATAGAGCGGGGGGAGCATTTTCCTGACGTCAGGAAAGAAGCAGACAAGGTATAAGAGTAAGATGCTATAAATTTCTTTTGATAGGGGCGGCCGGAGTCCGGGATGGATAGGCCGCCTTTGCTGTATATAGGCAGATGACATTGTGTCTATCTTTTCACCTGCTCTGAATCGTCGCTCTTTCCCTACGCTTTTGCTTTCTTTGCAAAAGCAAGAACAAGCAATCAAGGTAATGGCCGGACAGCATCAGACCAAAGAGACGGAGGGGGTACCCCGATGTGTATGACACGCGAGGAACGAATCGATGCACGCAACCAGCTGATGGCTGCGCGTTTCTATTATTGGACAGAGGTACGCCGGCGCCGCTTCGATGATGTGATGCACATACTTTCTGAGTCTGAATTTTTCATGTCTGAGCGAACGATCACGGATGTGCTGCGCGATGCGGGCCAGCTCCTATCCGACCTGCATACCCGCCGCGAAACGCCCGCTGCCCTTCGACGTGCCTACCCTTCGTGGAGTTGGGAGGCGGCCGGC